>NZ_CP045997.1:3601778-3971681 GCF_010233585.1 Spirosoma endbachense | reverse complement strand
TGGTCAAGAAGTTGGAAAAATGTTGTAGGTTTAGCCAAGCAGGGAGCGACAGTCATGGTTTTGTAGTCTAGAGAACCACAAAGGTATGGCTAACTGCTCCTTGCCGTTTTTATAAGAAAGCCCTGTATGCTGATGATAACGATAGTTACTACCATGTAAAGTTCAAAAGTTTAATTTTCCTCATTCCAGATGCTGGAAGCGCCTTATCACCTTTATTTTTTATTGAATGTGATAATGATATAGTTGATCAAACTTTAGAAAAATATATAATAAAACCTGAAGACAACTACGACAAAAGGTATTATAGGCGTATAATAAAACATGATAAATCTTCAATTTATAATTTAAGGGAAATTTATGAATTCTTAGAAGAGCTTGATTATTCCGAATCTCCAAAAGATCAATACGAAGATAATTATTATTTTCTTGATGGTGGGATTTTTTGTTTCATAAATATTCAAGGATTAGAATATAATAAAGGATTAAATCATTTGCCTTGGGATTTTAGATCTAATGGAAAGGATTTGGTTGCATTTTTAAGAGAAATATTGCCTAATTTATACCTAGAAAAATAAAAGCCCAGCCATTGGCCGGGCTTCGTTGATTGAGATAATTAGAGGTTATTTATATTTAACACCGCTTCCAATCCAATCCCATTGAGTTGTAATACTGTTAGTATAATTATTCGCAGAAAAGCTAACGGTCATTGAATTTTCATTAAACACTCCGCTACCTATTGTTCTAACTGAATAGTTTGTACCATTCAAAGTTTTGGTAGTGGTGAAAACTGGCACAATATATTTATTGCCGTCTAATTCAACAACATAAGTATTGGATGGGTCTGTGAATTTTAATTCGTTTGGTGCGCTACCTTTTTCAACAATTATATTGTATCTATCCACAGTGCTACCTATCGGGTTTAGACTAACTTTTACTGAAACAGAAGCGGTTACATTATATGACCCAACATATTGATCTCTTGGGTCAACATCAGCCGACTTTTTACAGCCTATAGCAACGAGAAATAGGATTGCAAAGGAAAGGGAGACTAACAGGTTTTTCATTTTGTGTACGGTGGTTAAAGTGAACAAATACTAAATAAACTTTTCGTAAATCTCATCATCGGCAAAGGCCGCTAAACGCCGGGTGTATATCTCCATCGTTTTATACTCCGTGAAGCCGTTTTGTAATTGTAGCTTTTTGGGGTTAATGCCTAACCGGATTGCTTTGATATTGCCGGTGTGTTTCCAGCCATAGACGGTATACTTGCCTTTAATCCCCAAATCAGAAAGGATTTTACTATGCCGATAATAGAAGTGATTTTTACCAACAGGAACAGGACCGGGCTTACCCTCATTGCCAAAAACGTAGTATTCAGCAGGGTAGGAGCGAAGCTTTAATAAGTCGATAAGTTCAGCCAATGGCTTAGGCAGTGTCGGACTTTTTGTAATACTCGTCTTGGAGCGACCTGGCCTGATCATTACCGACCGCTCACGCAAATCGCCAACTTTCATTAACCGTACCTCCTGACCTGGACGGGCAAAGCAGTAATGAATAAAGTATATAAAGAGCAATAAGGGAAAATCCTGTTTTTGTTCTATATGAGCAAATATCCGAACTGCCTGTTCATCGGAATACGGCTCATGCATTTCAGATTCCTGCTTCGGAACAAACTCTAGATCGACAGCCGGGCTAATCTCAAACCGTTTTCGCCCTTTCTTGGAGTAGTAGAAACAGAACGTTTTGAACTGCCCTATTTCCTTGTTCCGCGTTGTCGGGTGGTCGTGTTTCTTCAGGATATAGTCCCTATACCTTTCGCAGAGTTCGGGGGTTATATCTTTAGTGGCAAGATGCTCTAGCTTGTTCTTTTTGAGAAATGCCTTTAGCTTATCGCCAAAGTTCCTGTAAACCTTGTACGAATTTTCGGCAAGGGTGCTTTTCTTCGTGCTTAAATAGCAAGTTAAGTCCGCTAATAACTTAGGGCCAGTGGGAGCCGGGGCCGTAACTGTTGGAGCAACAGGTTTTACAGATCCTGTTTTTAGGTCAGGATTGTAAACCGCACCATTCTCAAGTTGCTGATTAATGAAGCGTTCCCACTTCTGGGCTTCTTTTAATCGCTCACTCAGATTCTTTAGTTTATTGAAATAGCGGCTAAAGAAACGGCGCTCACATTGTTGTGTTTTGACATTCCATTGATAGAACTCTAAAAGCCAGGTTTTTGAGGTATCGTGATTGAAATGGTAAAGTTTACAGAGTCGGAAGGGAGGTATTGATTGAGAGCTGTTTTTAGACAACTCCATCAGGGTATTTGTTAAGCGGTTTGTTAAATTAAAATGGCTATACATAAGAAATGCTGTTTCCGGGTCAGGAAACAGCATATAGGGCCATTCTGTGGAGAATATCGGAGTCGAACCGATGACCTCTTCCATGCCATGGAAGCGCTCTAGCCAGCTGAGCTAATCCCCCATTTTGTGGGTGCAAAGATGAACAAAAAAATCAGATTCTGCCAAATTATGCGCTAAAAAAATTAGGGCGGCTTGTCTACGAAGTCGTTAGATAAAACAATGTTTGTTTTCTGTTAACAATTACGTAGCTTTGATAATAGTCTACGACATCGTATGCATACTGTTTATATTATTTACAGCCCCTCGACCGATCAATATTTTATTGGTCAGACTAAAGATCTGAAAATCACGCTGTGGCAGCATAACGCTAAAACAAACCCGGCTACGGCTGAAGGTAAACCGTGGGAAGTGAAATTTACGCGGCCGTTTGACACGCGAAATGAAGCACTAAGTTTAGAAATGAAACTGAAAAAAAAGGATCGGGCTTACTGGGAGGAGCTAATTGGCAATCCGCTACCCACGATCTAATAAACTGCAAAAATAACAAAGCCGCTTCTGAAGCGGCTTTGTTATTTTATGTCCTCTATGCCTATTGCTTATTTCTTCTCTTAAAAAGGCCTTAGTGCTTTGACAAATCTTCCCTTGAAGTAATCTGTAAACAGATTGTCTTCACGAACACCACGCGACGATGATGCATGAATGAAGCGAATATTATTGCCGCCATTTACTTCGGTAACAATACCGGTGTGAGAAACATAACCAGCCTGGCCTTTGTCGGGTACAAAGAAAATCAGATCACCCGGCAGAATATCATTTACCTCCACTTCCCGACCTACTTCTGATTGCTGCCACGAAATACGGGGCATTTTCAGGCCTACCGTATTAAAAACGGCATAGACCAGGCCAGAACAGTCAATTCCGTCCGATGTATTACCTCCTGAGCGATAGGGTGTTCCGGTATAGGTCCGGGCAATTTTAACAACTTCCGGTACATACCGATTTTCGTACGTTCGGCTATCGACAACTTTACCCGTCGACTTGGCCGGTACTGATGGTGGCCGGGCAGGTACCTTTCCCGTTGACGTTCGGCGGGCTGCCGAGTTTGACGAAGATGGACGACGACTGACCGAATGGGTTGACCCGGAAGATCGAAGAACCTCACAGGAGGTTAACAAAGAAAGCAGGCAAGTGCTTAGCAGAACGGAGCGCCATAAGCCCCGTGAGCAGCATTGTTGCATACAGATGGGATTAGGGTTGCATGTGTATCGTTGTTTTCAGGAACGATACACATGCAACTTATTAAATTTTCATAGATAACGCAATTCGTTTACGAGTCGTATCCACTTCCAGCACTTTTACTTTTACTTTCTGGTAGACTTTAACGACTGTTTTGGGATCTGAAACATAATGATTGGCCATTTGCGAAACGTGGACCAGACCATCTTGCTTGACGCCAATATCGACGAACGCGCCAAATGCAGTAATATTGGTTACGACCCCATTCAGTATCATTCCTTCGTGCAGATCGTCTACAGATCGAACTCTGGTATCATATTCAAATACGGATAGCGGCTCGCGAGGGTCTCGTCCGGGTTTTTCAAGCTCGGCCATAATATCGCGAAGAGTAGGTAAACCAACGGCCTCACTCACGTACCGTTCGGGTTGGATTTGCTTACGGAGCTCTGATTTTTGCACCAGATCAGCCACCGTACTTTTTACGTCAGTGGCCATGCGTTCCACCACCGTATAGCGTTCTGGGTGTACAGCACTGTTGTCCAATGGATTCTTGCCGCCTTCGATGCGTAGAAAACCGGCACATTGTTCAAAAGCCTTCGGACCAAGTCGAGGTACTTTTTTTAATTGTTCGCGAGATGTGAATGCACCATTTTGAGCGCGGAAGGCCACAATATTACCCGCTAGCTGTGGGCCAAGCCCCGATACATAACGCAACAGGTAAGCACTGGCCGTATTTAGTGATACACCAACCTGATTCACGCAACTTTCAACAACGGTATCCAGACTGGTTTTCAGATCAGTCTGGTCAACATCGTGCTGATATTGACCAACACCAATTGATTTAGGGTCTATTTTAACCAGTTCGGCCAGCGGGTCCATCAGCCGACGGCCAATACTGACTGCTCCCCGAACCGTAACATCACGATCCGGAAACTCTTCTCTGGCTGCTTCTGAGGCTGAATAGATGGAGGCACCCTGTTCGCTAACCATGAAGATCGGTTTTCCCAGGTTCAGAGTCTGAATAAACTCCTCGGTTTCGCGTCCGGCGGTGCCGTTGCCAATGGCGATTACGTCAATTTTATACTGGGCAATCAGTTTCTGAACCGTTTGGATGGCCTGCTGCTTTTGACCTTCAGACTGAAACAGGTACAAGACGGTATCGGTCAGTAGATTACCCTGCGCGTCGAGACAAACGGTTTTACAGCCAGTACGGTAACCGGGGTCAATTGCCAGTACCCGTTGTTGACCTAAAGGCGGACTGAGCAGAAGCTGGCGCAGGTTATCGGCAAAAATTGTAATGGCTTCAGCATCCGCTTTCTCTTTTGAGCGATTGTCGAATTCTGTTTCGATCGAGGGTTTGAGCAGGCGTTTATAACCATCGCGAATCGCTAACCCAACTTGCTCCTTGCAGACCGTCGTAGACTGATTATACAGAAACTGTCGTTCAAGCCGTTCAAGGGCGGCCTCTTCGTCTGGACCGATGCTAACCGTTAGAAAGCCCTCTGTTTCTCCTCTGCGTAGCGCCAGTAACCGGTGAGATGGTACGCGTCGGAGTGGTTCTGCAAAATCGAAATAGTCTTTATACTTTACACCTTCAGCATCCTTTCCTTTTTTGACAACGGAGCGGATAATTGCTTCCCGCTCAAACAAATTCCGGATACGCTGACGGGCATCGGCATCTTCACTAATTCGTTCGGCCAGAATGTCGCGGGCGCCCTGTAATGCATCATCTACGGTTAAGACAGCATCGGTAAGGTAGCGTTGGGCAACCCGGTCAAGGTTTGTTTCCCGTTGACTAAGAATCAGGTTCGCCAGTGGTTCAAGACCGCGCTCTATGGCGATTGTTGCCCTGGTTTTGCGCTTTTGTTTATAAGGCAGATACAGGTCTTCGAGTTCTGTCAGCGAATCGGCGGATTCAATTTTCCGGCGCAGATCGTCGGTTAACTTGTTCTGCTCATCAATTGATTTCAGAACCGCATCCCGGCGCTTGTCGAGGTCGAGCAGCTTCTGGTATGTCTCTTTAATTTGCCCGATTTGTAATTCATCGAGTTGTCCAGTTGCTTCTTTTCTGTATCGGGCAATAAACGGAACGGTAGCACCGCCCGTGAGGAGTTCAATCGTAACCGCTACCGATCTGGGATTCAGGCCAAGGCGTGCTGCTGTACGTTGTTCGGGTGATTGGGGCATTGATAATGGGGAAATCGGTACTTGGTTGAGTGAGCAATTTTGCAAAAAAATCTAGTTATCGATTACTCATTTAACCACCTACTGAAGAAATTAGGGCAAAAAAAAACATGCCTAATGGCATGTTTTTAACAACGGGTGTCTTTATATCTTACAATTAAGCTATTTCGACATTCACGGCATTTAAGCCTTTCTTACCGCGTTCGACATTGAATTTAACTTTGTCGTTTTCACGGATTTGGTCGATGAGGCCAGAAGCGTGTACAAATATGTCTTCGCCACCTTCATCGGGTTTAATGAAGCCAAACCCTTTGGTTTCATTAAAGAATTTTACAGTTCCTGTTTGCATTGCTTGTTTAAAATTTAAGCGAAGGACGGCACAATAAAATTTATTTCCAAATGTATATGAAGTTTTTCACCTTCATTTGAAAAAAAAATCAGCCAACAGGTAAGTTTATGGGTTTTTGGGCACAAAAAGTTCCTCTAAACAGGAGGTTTTCAGCCTTATAAGGCTGAAAACCTCCCGGCACTACGCCAAATAAGGCAGATAAGGTTCTAGTTTATCGGTATTCCGGAACGCCGTAACCTGGTGTAACTGGCTGTTATAAGCATCATAGCGCAGTTCGACATAAAAGTCCCGAAGGTTATAAAGCAGGAATATATTGTCACCTTCATAGCGGTTCGCAAGAATATCGCCTGCAAAGTAGAGGGTGTCGAGCTGCTGCTGGGCAGGAAGCCTGGTGAAATCGGTGGGTTGCATAATCAGACGGGGTTGACAGGCGAAGTAAGCAAAAACCCAACGACCAGGCAAATAGTCTCTCCGACTTTATATATTTCGGTTGAAATGTATCTGTAGCATAGTTGAAATAGGGTATATTCTAACTCGCTACAAGACAGGAAGATTTTTGGGATCGACAGACACTGCCGATCCCAAAAATTTTTAACTGATTTTTACCTCTCGTCCGGAGTGGGCAGCGGCATAGATCGCTTCTACAATTTTAATATCACGCAGACCTTCTTCGCCGGGTGCCAGTACTGGTTTGTTGTTCATGATAGCTGCGGCATCGTCATCCATTTGTAGGGTCTGCTGCGAGGGTACTTCGTAGGGATGTTCAATGGAACCACCGCTCCAAATGCCCTTTTGTCCATTATAAGCCGAGTATGGCTCTATTCTCATTTTCCCTTTTGAGCCCGTTACATCCAGAAAATTCATGTTCATCCCGTAGCTGGTTTGCACAGCCGCCCGCGCTCCGCTGGGGAAGAGGAGCTGAGCCATAGAGGTTTCGTCAAGGCCATTTTTATAGACATCAGGCCGGGTCGTGTATTGTTGGGCTGTTACCGCTATCGGCTCTTCACCCGTTGCCAGCCGGGCGCCCTGAAGCACATACACGCCCATGTCATACATGACACCACCTCCCATTTCTTTTTTCTGTTTCCAGTGATTGGTGCGGGCATCATAATAACCGGCCGAGCAGCTTACCATTAGTATTTTCCCGATTTTTCCATCGCGCAGTACCTTGACATATTCCTGCGTATTCGGTTCGTGGTGGAGCCGATAACCAACGGCCAGCGATCGTTTGTTTTTCGCACAGGCATCGATCATGTTCTGACATTCTTTCGCGGTAACCGCCATTGGTTTTTCGACCCAGACGTGCTTGCCTGCCTTAGCGGCTCTGATCACATATTCTTCATGCATGGAGGGTGGGAGTACCACATACACGACATCGATGTCAGGGTTATTGGCGATCTGATCGAACGTTTGATACGAGTAGATATTCTTGTCGGGAATGTTGTACTGTTTCTTCCATTTTTCGGCTTTTTCCGGCGTACCTGTCACAATACCGGCGAGGTAGCAATTTTTGGTTTTTTGCAGAGCTGGAGCCAGTAGATCAGTGCTGTAATAGCCCAGACCAACCAGGGCGACGCCAAGTTTGTCTTTGGCAGGCCGTGTGGCCGACCAGAGTGCATTAGGTGCAATCGTTGCGGCCACACTCGTGAGGGTGGCTGTATGCAGGAAATTTCTGCGGGAGGTCATGATTAGTGCGATTTCGGTTTAAGAATTGGAACCCTAAACTACGAACAGGAAGCCCTAAACTGCAATTTATTGTCGAACCCACCCGATAAGAGTTTTGTTGGATGTAGGCGTTGACAATTCAGAACGCCCTACTTTTGTATCATGTCTAAAAAAGTCAATATTGGTTTAGTGCAGATGAGCTGCTCAGCCGATGTCGAAGCCAACGTTCAGAAGGCTATTGATGGCATCCGCGAGGCTGCCCGAAAAGGGGCTCAAATCGTTTGCCTGCAGGAGTTGTTTACGTCGCTGTACTTCTGCGATGTGGAGGATCACCATAATTTCAGCCTGGCCGAAGCAATTCCCGGACCCACAACCGAGCGGTTAGGGAAACTGGCGGGCGAATTAGGGGTAGTCATTGTGGCATCGTTGTTTGAAAAACGGGCGCTGGGATTGTATCATAACACAACCGCCGTTTTAGATGCCGATGGAGCCTATCTGGGCAAATATCGGAAAATGCACATTCCTGACGATCCGGGTTATTACGAAAAGTTCTATTTTACCCCTGGCGATCTGGGCTATAAAGTTTTCGAGACAAAATTCGCTCGGATTGGTGTCCTGATTTGCTGGGATCAATGGTATCCCGAAGCTGCCCGTATTACGGCATTGATGGGGGCCGAACTACTCGTTTATCCGACGGCCATTGGCTGGGATACCAACGAGCCTGACCCCGCGCAAAACACCGAACAATACAATGCCTGGCAAACGATCCAGCGTAGTCATGCGATTGCCAATGGCATTCATGTCGTTTCCGTGAACCGCGTCGGGCGGGAGGCTGATCAGCAATTTTGGGGCGGTTCGTTTGTTTCGAATCCGTTTGGATCATTACTCTACCTGGCTCCTCACGACCAGGAAGTGGTTCATGTGCAGGAAGTGGATTTGGGGCTGTCCGAAAAATACCGGACAACCTGGCCTTATCTCCGCGACCGGCGAATTGACTCGTATCAGCCGATAACGAAACGGTACATTGACGACTAAGCGTAGTCCTGCGTTTGTAACTAAGTCTAAGTACAGGATATAATCAACGTGTGACGCTGAGATAAATCGACGTCCTATTCATTAATCCATTGTGAAGCCCACTATGAAACTCGCGGCATCCTGTTTAGTTGCCAGTCTGGCTGGGCTGGGGTTTTGGTATACGCAGCCAGCCCGGCCAGCTGACCCCGTTGCGGTTGAATGGAAAGGCCCATTGCCCGGTCAAATGGCAGTGACGCCTACACCGCGTGCATCGTTCACACCTGCTACACGCAAGGGTTACTACAATATTGATGTTGTCGGCGATTTTTCATTGCCTGCAACCAAGACTGTCACGTTTTGTGGAGCGGGTCGTAATCTGCATGTTCAACAGGATCGCACGAAACTGTTTCGTCGTGGTTTTTCAGCCATCGAGCAAACCCGGATGGTTCCTAATGTCGAAATCTGGATGGATGGTGATCCGGCAAAAAACTGGAAAAGTAGCCTTCAACAAAGCCAGCGCTCGTTAATTATTTACCAGGATTATTTTGCCAATGCGTTTGGGTTGCCCTGGGCTCGCAACAGCGAACTGGCACGGGATGTATTATACCGAACACCGCCCGGTGCACGCGCAACGCGGAATACACTCTTCCAGGCATCGACAGAACTGGGTGGCGGGTGTTATGGCTTCGGCGATTGTCCACCGGGTACGATGAAAAGCACGTTTGGTAAGATATTTCTCGATATTGAAAACGACGGGACCAGTCGCGGAAATCAGCAGGAGCAGGCCAATCTGTACACGTTTATGGTGAAGACGCTGAAAGACAACGTCAGCCCACAGACCGAGATTGGCTCTATTGCGCCGGTTCCTCACAATAGTTTCGGCAATTCGAAAGCGGAACACTACATGATTAATCCTGACTGGCTCTGGAATACACCTGCCCGCCAAACAGCAACCAGCAAACAGCGCGGAATGCCCGATGATATTGTGGGCAAATCGTTCGCAGATTACGTTGATTTTCAGATGCCGGGGACTTACTATCTCTATCCTGACTTCGATTATTCGGCCCGGCACACCAGCGATGGTGATCGACACTGGTTAGCATCATTGCTGGCGGAGCAGGAGGTTAACCGGAAGCTGTCGCCCAAAAAGCGCATCGCCTGGCATTGGGTCTTTAATACGCAGAGTGGCGATTTTCCAAACAGTGGTAAAGCTGAACATGCGGCTCCTCCTGCCGTTGCCGAAGGAATGGCTATTTTCTACTGGTTTACCGGGGCCTACGGGGTGTTATTCTGGGATGATCACAAAGATCTGGTTCCGGATCAGCCATCGCCGAATGATCCGCAGCAGAAAGGGCTCGGCAATGATCGGAATTATGCCTGCTATGAACACTATATCCATGGTCTCTGGCGTCTGTTCAAACACCACAACGACCTGTTTAATGGCCGGGAAACCTACCTTAATGAAGCTACCGAGTGTTCGTATGATGGTGGAAAAACGTGGGTAGCCTACAATGCCAATCAGATTAAAACCCGCGACCTTCCGTTTGTGCGGGCTATTGTCAACGGTGATCAGATTCTGGTGGCTGCCACTAAGGCTTATGCCCGGCCTGAGCAAACGACCCCGGTTATGGTGCGTTATATTCAGAACGGATACAATTTTTACACAACCCTTTCGCTCAAAGGCGATGAAATCTTTTTGGGGCGATCTACGATGACTCGCGGTGCTGGAAGCCGACGGGGTAATTAAGCAGTAGGCATTAATCATAAGTTGCATGAATCTTGGTATTGAAATTGGAGGCACTAAACTGCAACTGGTAACGAGCGATTCGACGGGTCAGATTGTTGAGCGTTTTCGCTATACGGTCGATCCAGCGCAGGGAGCGGAGGGTATTCTGGCTCAAATCGAAGCGACGCTACGCCAGTTGAACGAGCCCCCTCAAAGGGTCGGTATTGGTTTTGGCGGACCGCTGGACTGGAAAACAGGTCGTATTGCCACATCGCATCAGATTGGCGGCTGGGCCGGAATCGATCTGACCGCTTGGCTTCGTGAGCGCATTCCGGGCGTGGTTGTCCGAATTGATAATGACGCCAATGTTGCGGCTCTGGGCGAAGCGAGTAGGGGAGTGGCTACCGGCTTCGATAACGTGTTTTACATAACTCTCGGTAGCGGAATCGGCGGAGGATTGGTGCAGAATGGCCGGGTTTATCACGGAGCTACACCGGGCGAAGCGGAGATCGGGCACTTATGGCTCATACCACCAGACGAATCAGGATCGCCCGGACAAACGATCGAGCAGACAATCTCTGGCTGGGCCGTTGATCAGCAGATTCGAGACTTATTACCTCAGTTGCCCAATGATTCCGTCTTGAAAACGCTTGTTGAGCAGGCGCATAAGGCCAATGCGATTGGTGGGGAAGCGCGTTTTTTGCATCCGGCCTACGAAGCCAGTGATCCCGTTGCGAAGATGCTGATCGAGCAGATTGGCTCGGTTGCGGCTTTGGGTCTGTCGCATGTAGTTCACCTGTTTCATCCCGACGCTATTGTGTTGGGCGGAGGTTTGTCATTGATTGGGGAGCCGCTTCGGGCCGCAGTTCGACAGGCGCTCCCCCGGTTTGTTATGAAAGCGTTTCACCCTGTTCCTGTCCTGCTATTGGCAAAACTTGGTGAAGATGCCGTACCGGTTGGTGCGTTGCAATTAGCCCATACCTAGCGGTAAAATAGAGTATGATTGATGTAAGTCTGTAGGGATGATCGCACTGCGAAAATTCCCCATTGTCACAGTGAAAAATTGGTATAAAACGACCAAAAATGTTGACACTCTTGCATTTATACTCCTTACTTGTATTTTTGGGCAGTCACTAATCGAACCAGACTGGTCGCCTGGTGGCCGTTTAACCTAAATCATAAAGGTTCTCCCTGCTTAACCTCTATAACTTTATGTTCGCCAACAAAACCCCCTGGATTGTCCTGCTGGTGCTATGGATGATCGGCTCAACCTGGTGGCATGTCTGCAAAATCAAGCAACTGTGTGCTGATGATGCTCAACCGACAGCTCAGGCAGTTGCTGTAGAACCCGACCTTGAAACGACGCCCTCCGACGCAGATGGATACACCATTGCCGACGGTAGCCTTTTCCGGCTTGAGCTACCCGGCAATTTCAGTTTTGCCAAATCCGGCGCCAACGCCAATATAAACACACTTGGCGGTTCTCTGGAGTCGATGGTAACTTATCTGAAGGCCAATCCGGGCCGAATGCTTGACATTACGGGCTACTATTCACTCTCAGAAACGAATACATCCACCTTTGCTAATCTGGGACTGGCCCGCGCCGAGGGAATCAAGCAGTATTTGATCCAACAGGGCATACCAGCCGCGTCGATTACAACGAAAGGAGTTGAACGTAATCTTTCGTTTACAGCTAAGGGTGATTCGCTCCGTGGGGGGCTCGATTTTGCCTTTAGTGGGGCAGAGCCCGCCAAAGCTAGTACGGAGTCGGTAACGGCAACATCGCCTGCCCCCATCACACTGACCGCACCCACAACGGAAGCCGATCTGGCTGCATCCGTAAAGTTTAAATCCGTCTTTGAACCGATCGATTTGTATTTTCCCCTTGGTGAGGCCAACTACATTAAAACGCCCGAAACGAAAAAGTTTTTCGACGAAGCTGCTAAGTACCTTACCGAACACAAAGACAAAAAACTTCGGCTAACAGGCTACACCGACAATTCCGGCCCCGACGATGTGAACATGCGACTCTCCCGCGATCGGGCCAATGATGTAAAGCTGAAATTGCGTAAGTCAGGTATTAATAATGAGCAAATTATTGTCCAGGCAAAAGGAGAGGCTGATCCTAAAGCAGACAATAGCACCATATCGGGCCGTAAAGCCAATCGGCGTGTAACGGTAGTTGTCATTCAATAATGTAGTTCAACAGGGTTGAGGTTTGCAGGACAATCTACAAACCTCAATGACAACCTACAAACTCCCTAAATCATGTTTGAATTAAATCCACTTAATCTACCCGATGCTCAGCTTCACCATCTGATTATGGCAGTTGTTACGCTGGTGTTGGGTTACATTATCGGTTACTCATCCCGCCAGCGGCTTATTCGCCAACTCGAAGGTGATCTGGCCAGCACACAACGTGAAGTAGACGATTGCCTGCGAGCGCCTGTTGTTACGGCTGTTAATGATGAAGATATTGTGCTTAACCGGATTCGGAACCGTGCGAACGAAATTCAATTTAGCCGGATTGGTTATGCTGTTCTTTCGGACGCCGACGACCTGAAGGCTATTGTTGGGGTCGGGCCGTTTTTAGAGAAGAAACTCCATGCGGTTGGTATCTATACATTCCGGCAAATTGCCAGCTTTACCAAGGAAGATATCGATCTGGTGAATGATATTATCGAGTTTTTTCCCGGCCGTATCGAACGCGACAACTGGGTAGGTCAGGCAGCTGAACTAGCTAGAAAGAAATAAGTTTTTGCCTTTCTGGTTGTCGTTTTGGTCAATAGCCAATGGCTATCAGTTAAAACCCATAATCCTGGACTATAAACTACAGACCCATCATGTTTGGATTAGATCCTTTTAGTCGCCCGGTAGCTGTCATCGAAATACTATTGCTGCTGGCGTTTATTGCTTTTGTTGGCTGGTTGCTTGGGCGGCTGGCATTAAGCGGCCGCATCAGTTCACTACGTACAGCTATCGCCGATCAGGAAGCGGAACTGGAAGAATGCCGCCGTTCGAAGGCCGCCGGTGGCGTTCCCGGAACAATTGCCCGCACAGCTAACACGCCGAAAGCTCCGCCAGCTTTTGTTCATGCAGACCCATTATTGCCAGCCATTGCCCCCGACGACACGCCCGAGCTGATTGATGCAGAACCGGAGCTTCCTGCGGTCGTGCCTGTTGCTGACGTGCCACCGGTTGTACCGCCAGCACCGCCAGCACCGCCAGCTATGCCTACATCTGGCTTGCCCGCTACCGGAAACTCAGAAGCAGCCGTATTGAGCCGGATTGCGGCCCGTTCCGGCGAACTGAATTTCGATCGAATTGGCCGGGCGGTTGCCCTCGATGCCGATGATTTGAAAGATATCGTTGGCGTGGGGCCTTTTCTGGAACGTAAACTCCATAGCCTGGGAATTTATACATTCCGCCAGATCGCTAACTTCACCAAAGAAGACATCGATAAGGTGAACGAAATTATCGAGTTCTTCCCGGGTCGTATCGAACGCGACAACTGGGTAGAACAGTCGAAAAGTTTTTATGAGCGGAAATACGGCTCAAAAAGTTAAGCCGTCAGGTTGCGAGTAAAAAAAATCGCAGCTGTTCGCGACTAAAAGCAAATTAAGCTTTCGCGAACAGCTGCGATTTTTCTTTTTCTAAGACAGGCGTTTACAGAATTAACCGTTGGCTAATAAGTCTACTTTGCTTTAGCCCTGGCTGGTGTACTGCTCAAGGCCATTTTGCCTCCTGCCCGAAAAAAATCGCACTGTTTTTGTAAAATGCATTCATTGCATTTGGGGTAATACCAGGTGCAGACGCGTTGTCCGTGCCAATAAAAATGCTTGTGGAAGTTAAATAATACGGTGGCATCCTGTGGCAGATAAGCCAACAGAATGCCATGCGCTTTTTCGGCACTCACTTTCGGACCAATTAACCCAAGCCGCTGTGTTACCCGATGAACATGGGTATCTACAGGCAGCACCGGCTTTTTGAAATTGAATAATAGGAGTAATGTAGCCGTTTTCAAGCCAATACCTGGCAGGTCGGTTAGCCATTTCATGGCTTCCTCGGTCGTGAGATTAGCCAGAAAATCAATATTGGCTGCACCTGTTTCGCGAATTAACTGTCGCAGCAGATTCTGAATATATGGGGCTTTAACTTCCGGATAATTAGCCGTTTTTATGGCGTCGATCAGACCGGGAAGTGGTGCATCCCGAACCACTTCCCAGGTGGGAAAACGTTCGCGCAGGGTGCGGTAGGCCGTTACTTCATTGGCATGGGTTGTGCGATGCGAAAGAATGGTGCTGATTAATTCATGCATCGGGTCAGTCCGTCCATAAATGGCCTGTATGCCGTAGAGGTCATTCAGTAGATGGTGTACCCTAAGGGTTTTGGCGGCTAAGTCGTTGGTGGGATGCATAAAAACACAAACGTTGAGTGTTCGTGTTGAACCCGGTTTATCGGGAAATGTTGCCCCTATTTTATCCAGTTGCCAGCTACTTTACAACCGGTAGCCCGGCTTGTTGCCAGGCCTGAAGCCCACCATCGAGATGCCTGACATTCTGAAATCCGAGTTTTTGCAGAATAGGTAGCGTTTTCGTGCTTCGGCCACCCACCGCACAATGTACCAGATAAGGTTTTGAGTGGTCTAATTTGGCTAACTGCTGCTCGAAATCGGCGGCTTTATAGTCGACGTTAACTGCGTTTATGAGGTGCCCGGCCTGAAATTCGGCCGGAGTACGAACGTCGAGAACAACAATGCCTTTGTCGGTTTGCAGTAACTGAGCCGCCTGCTGGGCATTGAGGTTTTTAGGCGCATCCTGTGCCCACGCAGTGATGTTGATCAGTAACAGAAAAAAAGCGGAGAAAAAACGAATGGTTTTCATGATACACGAGTAGTTTCTATAAGTTGATCAGCCAATTTAGTAAGACCAATCGTAGCCGGCTCTACTATATAAGTCACAGTAGATCGTCCATGAACATCTGGGCTGTTGGGATCGACAACATAAATCGGGACTCCCTTTCCAACGGCGTAAACCAGACCGGCAGCCGGATAAACATTCAATGACGTACCGACAACGATAAAAATATCGGCCTCATGAGTAATGTCTAAAGCAACATCCATCATAGGCACCGCTTCGCCAAACCAAACAATATGCGGGCGAAGTTGTGAACCTTTTGCACAAAGGTCACCCCGTTTTAACTCCCAGCCGTCAATGTCGTAAACCAGATTCGGATCTTTGGTACTGCGCGATTTGAACAGCTCACCATGTAAGTGAATAACGTTCGATGACCCGGCTTTCTCGTGGAGATTATCTACGTTCTGCGTAATGACCGTCACATCGAAATAGTCTTCGAGCTTCACCAGGGCCAGATGGCCGGCATTCGGCTGAACACTCAGAGCCTGCTTTCGGCGTTGATTGTAAAAATCCTGAACCAGATCCGGATTGCGCTGCCAGGCTTCGGGCGTGGCCACATCTTCAATCCGGTGATTTTCCCAAAGGCCATCTGATGCACGGAAAGTCGGAATTCCACTCTCGGCACTGATTCCGGCACCGGATAAAACGACTATTTTCTGACGGGATTTCATATCGACAAGATACAGAAATAAACGTTGCTTTTGTCCTGCTGATGCAGGAAGCATCAGCAGGACAAAAAATTATTCTACTACAATTTCATCCGTAGCAAAATAGGTTTTCTCACCAGCATTGGGGTGCCCAGTGGGGCATACGCCCGCATTTTTTGCCCGAATGCGTACGTAACGTGCCCGTGCTGTTTTAAAATCGGCCACAACCGGTAAAATATCCCATGGGCCGGTCAGCTCGTATTTAACCGGTTGATCGATAGCTTCCTTGTAATCCTGACCATCGCGCGAGATAGCAATAGAAACCGACGCTGGTGGGAAGCTTTTGTCTAGAATAACCTTCAGGAAGTTTAGCGATACTTTCGTAACGCTCGTTACATCGCCAAGATCCAGCGTAATGTCCATATCACCGAAGAAATTGACCCACTCCCGACGGCCACGTGGCGTATCACCCCGTACACCATCCGTTAGCTTGGTAGTTTTTGCATCGCTGTCGTTTCCCGTTTCAATGGCGTAGGTATAGGGTTTATTTTTCCCTTTATGCAGCGTGAAGGTTTGCGTCAACCGCCCACCGGTGGGCGTCATGGCCCGAATTGTTGTTGTCTTGGTCAGTGTTATCGGGCCAATGTATTCAGTAGTGCGCTCGTTGGGCTCTTTCCCATTCGTTGTGTAAAAAATCTGGCTATCGCTGTCCAGTTTAGTTAGCCGGACCTGGATTTGCCCCTGCTCGTTTGGTTGCGTGGTTGCCGTGATGTCGAACAGTCGTTTGGCGTAATTAACGGGCATCGTGTTTAGCCGTGGGAGGTGATTTTTGAGTCGTTGCGCAAAGTCTTCGAAATTCCGGGGGCCTTTGGGTAGCCAGGCAATTTCGGCCAGAGCAATAGCACGAGGAAAAACCATATACTCAACATTTTCGGAAGTGGGCATGTATTCTGTCCAGACATTTCCCTGTACGCCCAGAATATAGTTTTGTTCGGCGGGTGATAAATCGACGGGTGTTGGCTCGTAGGCATAAACCTGATCGAGTGGCAGGTAACCGCCAATGGCCAGCGGCTCGGTGGCTGGGTTGCCCTGATAATGGTCGAGGTAGCAGGTTTCGCCGGGTGTCATGATCACAGCGTGTTTCTGTTTCGCGGCTGCAATACCACCGGCTGTACCCCGCCAGCTCATAACAGTGGCATTGGGGGCCAGACCACCCTCCAGAATTTCGTCCCAACCAATGATGGCCCGCCCTTTACTATTCACAAATTTCTCGATGCGCCGGATAAAATAGCTTTGTAATTCGTGTTCATCTTTCAGCTTGTTTTTCTTCATCAGATCCTGGCAGAAGGCACTTTGTTTCCAGGCAGTTTTCGGGCATTCGTCGCCCCCGATGTGAATGTATTTTCCGGGGAAAAGCGTCATAACCTCAGTAAGCACATCCTGCAAAAAGCCAAACGTTTTTTCGGATGGGCAGAAAACATCGTCAAAAACCCCCCATTTGGTCGCTACCTGATACGCTTTGGTTGGCTCACAACCAAGCTCAGGATAAGCCGTCAGGGCCGCCAGTGCATGACCGGGCATTTCAATTTCAGGAATAATGGTCACAAATCGACTCTGAGCGTAGCGTACTACATCCCGAATTTCGTCCTGCGTGTAGAAGCCGCCGTGGGGTTTTCCGTCAAACTGCTGTGGATAATTCTGACTATACTGACCAATGAGTGTCTCGGCCCGTTTGCTGCCAAGTTGAGTTAATTTCGGATACTTCTTGATCTCAATACGCCAGCCCTGATCATCGGTTAGATGCCAATGGAAAGTGTTTTGTTTATGCATCGCCATCAGGTCGATGTATTTCTTGACAAATGCCACAGGCATAAAGTGCCGCGAAACATCGAGGTGAAGCCCCCGGTAGCCATAACGCGGTTTATCGGTAATGGCACAGGCAGCCATCGTTACGGTTGCCGACTGACCAACCAGCAGTAGTTGACGTAGGGTCTGGGTTGCATAAAATAAACCCCTGGCTGTGGCGGCTTCAGCAATCACACGGGTTGACGTAACGGTTAGTTTATACCCTTCGTCGCCCAGCGCCAGCTTTTTATTAAGTGTCAGAAGGATGTTCGCTCCTTTTGCCAGAACAGGGCTGGTCGGCGCGACTGCAAGGGCTAATCCGTTGGCGGTTTTTACCTGATTGACAAATGTTTGCGCTACGCCCCGAACGGTGGCATCGGCAGCGGGAGACACCACAACGCGGGTGTTGGTGGTGAGCGTAAACTGCCCGTCCTGACCGATAAATCGTGCCGGAAACGGAATCAGATTATATTGGTTGTTGGTTTGGGCAAATGCAGTGAAGGAAAATAGAAGGCAAAAAAGCAGATATTTCATGCGTTACAAATGGTTCAGACGGCAAAATAGTGATGATTTTGCAAAGGGCGCAAAACAAACGACCTTCCGGTAAGGGAAGGTCGCAAGTCTGGTAAGGATCTTGGCTGCTTGTACGCTACGATATGTAGGGCCAGTTCATAATTTTTTTGCGCGTTGTTTTGTCCCAACCCAACGACCACGAATAGCCTTGTCAATTGAATGGTGGCCGTAAAAATCGACTCAGTCGCGTTGAGGTTCGTAGTAAAGTGCAACGATACCGCAGCTAAACAACTGGCTTTTTACTGCTTTCAGGTTTAGTTTATTCGTCAATGCATTAAATATTGGCAGCCCATTCCCTAAAATAACCGGATTGACGAAAAGATGATATTCGTCGATCAGGTTGTGCTGTATAAAGGCCGATACCAGGTTGGCCCCGCCATACAGAATTATATCCTGACCAGGCTGTTGTTTTAGCGCATTAATTTCGTCGACAAGGTCTCCTTTGACCAGCGTTGTATTGTCCCATTCCGTTTCGCTCAGCGTTTTGGAGAAAATAAACCGGGGCAGATCATTCATTTTCTGAGCGAACGCATCTGCTGTTTCTGGATTTTCGACTCTGGATGCCCAGGCTGGAATAAATCCCTGCGCCAGTACGCGGCCAAGTAGAATTGTGTCTACTGATTCGATTAACGCACCAACATACTGTTTTAGCTCCTCATCCCAATTCCATAGCAGCCAGTCCATTTCGCCGTTTGGACCGGCCACAAAACCGTCCAGAGTGAGCTGCATTTGCAATTTTACTTTTCTCATAATGCGTTCTTTTCACGTTGATCTGCCAATGTCTACTGATTATAATCGTAACTGATCATCCACTGAACGCCAAACTTGTCGGTGAACATCCCAAAATAAGCATTCCAGAATGTCTTATCGAGGGGCATCATAACTTGCCCGCCGGCCGACAAACCATTAAAAAGGCGCGTTGCTTCTTCTTCGCTTTCGGTATTGACAGGAACGTAGACATTAGTGCCAATTACGGCTTTGCCATAGGATTCTGGAACGTCGCTACCCATCAGCGAGCCTCCCTGGCCAATAGGGAACCCAATATTGGCGATTTTCCCGGCTTCGCTTTCAGGAACTGGATTTTCTGAAGGAGCATCCTTAAAACGCGTGATACTTGCGAACTCGCCACCAAATACGGATTTGTAAAAAGTGAATGCTTCTTCGCAATTGCCGTTGAAATTCAGATAAGGGGGATTTAACGTTGCCATGATTCTTTTTATGTTAGTTAAAATGTGAACTTTACTCTGAACGTAAAAAGATTACGTTTTCTGTTCTGCAAATTGCAGCCAACAAACAGTGAATTGATTTTAACCACCACAGGCGCAAATCTATTTTCGTTTCTTAACTGAAAAATGGTGATTAATAGATCGATTTCTGGTAGTTGAATTCATTCTTCTCTGCAACTATTTTATGAATTCACACAGATAGAAATAGCTGCTTTATTTTCGCTCTTTATTCACTGTTTTATCTATGCAAATTTACCATACTCTACGAAAGAATATGGGGGGTAAATCCGGCAATGTTAGGGTTGATTACGACATAGTTTTTCCTTATTTTTGATCTATGAAACATGTATCGATTATTGTTCCGCATGGGCATATCAGCCTGACCAATGTTGAGGGAACTCACCAGATACTAGCTGAAGTAAATGAGTTTCAAAAAGCTATGGGCAAGGCTCCCTTGTTCACGATTCAGCTGGTTGGGTTGTCCAGAGAAACAAGACAACGAAACGGGTTATTTACGGTAACCCCAGACCTGTTGATCGACGATGTTCTAAAAACAGACCTGATTATTATTCCGGCTTTGTTTGGTGATCAGAAGCAAATCCTCGCTCTGAATGAGGAGTTAATTCCCTGGCTTATCAAGCACTATCAGGCGGGTGCAGAGATTGCCAGCTACTGCATTGGCGCTTTTTTTCTGGCCGCTACAGGTCTACTGAAAGGGAAGCAGTGCGCAACGCACTGGCGGCTTGCCAACGAATTTAGGGCAATGTATCCAGACGTAAATCTGGTCGATGACAAGATTATGACCGAAGAGGACGGTATTTACACCAGCGGAGGGGCCTATTCGTATTTGAATCTGCTTCTATACCTCGTAGAAAAGAATGCTGGCAGAGATGTGGCCGTGCTGATTGCCAAAGCGTTTATGATTGACATCGACAAGAACAGCCAGTCACCCTTTATTATATTTCAGGGGCAGAAAGCACACGAAGACGAATCCGTAAAAAAGGCCCAGGATTTTATTGAAACTAATTTTCAGGACAAAATAACTGTCGACCAGTTAGCTGATTTGTTAGCCGTGGGGCGCCGGAGTCTGGAGCGTCGGTTTAAAAGTGCTACAGCAAATACGGTGACTGAATATATACAGCGTGTAAAAATAGAGGCAGCGAAAAAGGATTTGGAAACCGGTCGAAAAAACGTTAATGAAGTGATGTTCGATGTAGGGTATTCGGATACGAAATCATTTAGAACCGTATTTAAGAAAATTACGGGATTGTCGCCAATTGAATATAGAAATAAATATAATAAAGAAGCTTTAGTTCTGGAAATGTAATAAACCTGAAAGTTATAAGGAAATAGTTTGTAAGGTCAATACATTAGGGAAATTACTGGTGTTATTTCCTGCGAAAATAACACCAGTAACCTGTGTTTTCTTATTTATGCGAAAATATCTTTTAAGTAGCTTTTTTGCTCCTTTGTTTTGATGTCAATAACATCGAACCGTTTGACGGTATTAAACGAGCCAATATCACTATAAAATAATACCCATCAAAATAACATATTTGTAATTGCGCCATTCGTTCATTTAGGATGAACGAATGATGATAGCGACTAGCCACCAATCCATAAAGTGGGTCATCGGGCGGTGAAAAGGTGGTAACGGTGAAGCTAACACCGAATCCCCACGAGCCTGAGTTCATGGAGAGCGCAAGCAAAGTGGGCAGATGTGTTTGAACTGTCGTTAATAGGGAACAGTCAACCTAAAGGGTTGTCCGGTAGGTTAATGAACTGTGGCCAAGAGGCTAAAGCAAAGGGCTTTTAGTCATTGTACGACCAGATTGCATTCCTGATAAACCCGTAACCGATTCGGGATTGACGTTTGAGGAAAAGACGTCGTTACTTCGAGAAGCCTGGCGTTATGCAAGATTTATATTACTTCTTGGGACTAATTGAAAAACGGTCGGCGATAACTGACCGTCAAATTTGTCATGGCTCACTCAGCTTATCAAGAAGCTGGTCTTGTCAGTAAATATGCGACTGTAAGTAGTGTTAAAACCGGCCCGCTGGTTCGGTTCCTTTTGTAAACTAGAGATAATTAGGATAGATTGGCAACGAATTTTCTTAGATCTATTCTTTGCCAGTCTACTAGAAGAAGCCCTTAACCACAAATTGGCGTAAATAAGGGGAGATCATGGAGGAAAATCTTTTGGCGCATACTTTTTTTGAACTAAAAACAAGATGAGTTTATGAATTTGTACGAACAGGTGTTCAGTCACAACAAAGAATGGGTACAGAAGCAACTGCAACTCGATCCCACCTATTTCTCAGACATGGCTAAAAGCCAAGCCCCCGAATTTCTGTATATTGGCTGTTCGGATAGTCGGGTATCGCCGGATGCTTTTATGGGGATTAAGCCAGGAGACGTATTTATCCATCGCAATATTGCCAATTTAGTACCCAACAACGACATTAGTTCACTGGCAGTATTGCAGTACGCTGTTGAGAATTTGCAAGTTAAGCACGTCATCGTTTGTGGACATTACGGATGCGGTGGTATCAAAGCAGCCACCACCCATGATGATTTTGGCTATATGAACACCTGGCTACGTAACATCCAGGACGTGTATCGGATACATCGCGAGGAGCTTGATGCTCTTGAAGATGCTGAAGCCAGACATCGGCGACTGGTCGAGTTGAATGTACGGGAGCAGTGTCTGAATGTGATGAAGCTATCGTTTGTCCAAAAGCGTTTGTTTGAGAGTCAAGATATTAAGGTGCATGGGTGGGTGTACGATCTTGCTAACGGACAACTCAATGATATGCAGGTTACGGTTGCCGACCTGGAGCCAAACCTGGGTATATATCGATTTAAAAATGTAAGTGCTAAGAATTAGATGCATTAGCTAAGTCGTTTCGTACTGAATACTGATAGCCATGCCGCCGGGCGGTGGAAAGGTGGTAACGGTGACACTAACACCGAACCCCCTTTCTACCAGCTCCATAATTCGATTATTAATAACTTCATAGTTTACTTCTATTGCTTCATATAACCCATAAGATCATTCAAAAAGACTTTTATTGAAGACTGGTAGTATTGCAAAGGATATATACAACGCAACACAAAAGCCCGCTTGCTGAATGTTATTGATAGACAAGCTAAGATATTACGCTTGACAATTGTATAAAACTAAGTACCCAATTACGGTTTTAAGCTGCTTACCAGCAGTGAGCTATACGTTCATCTGACCTATTTCGGTCAGATGAACACATTTATAGTTAGCGTACGGATCAGGCGTTTACCGTTTCTTCCCACCGAATAGTTACGGCTTGCTCAAGATCGGGGTGGAGGCTGATGGCTACAGGACAGGTATGCGCGATTTTTTCCAGGCGAGCCCGAGTGTCATCGTTGGGGAGTACTTCGGCGCGAAGAGTAAGGTCAACCTCAATGCGGGCGATGCGCCGGGGAGGTTGGCTGGTCATGATTTTCGTTACCTCCAGTTCGCTGCCTTTTAGTTCGATACCATCACGTCGGGCAGAAATAGCCATCGTTGTAATAATACAGGTGCCCAGCGCATTAGCAACCAGATCGGTTGGGGAAAACGCTTCGCCCCGACCCTGATTGTCGGTAGGTGCATCAGTATTGATATGAGTGCCCGATTGCAGATGAGTGCAGTCGGTTCGTAAATCGCCAAGATAATCAATGTGAATCGTAGCCATGAATTAAAAATGAGTTGTGAATCAATAAGCCTGCCGAATGAGGGTAAAATAAGTTGGTTGTTGATTTTCAGGCTAATTTGCCTAAACATAAAAAATATCAGTTGGTTACGCTAATGTGGTCCATGATTTTAGCGGGAATTAATGGAAATTGTGTAGTTTTAATCAAGAATTAGACAAAATGCGAACTATATACAAATTGAAGGCAATCGCTCTAACGAGTTGGTTGTTAGTTAGTGGTAATGTCTGGGCGCAAAATACTGATTCGGACGATGAAACGTATCGAACCATTACGACCTATGGCATCACATCGAACACTAATTCGGGTGTGCTGGGAGGCTTATCATTCCGGCAGGCTAAACTATTGTCGAATAGCTTTTTTGGAATGCCGCAATATCGTTACCTAAGTATCGAGATCGTTAATGTAAAGCATCCCAAAGAAATTCAGACGACAAGCAATTTTGCCAGCTCTCGCTTTATTTACGGCAAAGAAAGCTATCTTTTTGCCCTTCGGGGGCAATATGGCCGCGAAATCAAGCTGTTTGATCGTAGCGCCGATGAAGGAATTGCTGTAAGCGGTATTTTCGCGGCAGGTCCAACACTGGGTATTATTAAGCCCTATTATGTAAAAATTCAGGAAGGAAATCAGACGCGGTCTGTACCCTATAGCTCACTAAATCAGGGCTCAGGTAGCCCACAGGGCGCACCGATCGGGTCTGGAGGATTCTTTCAGGGCCTGGGCGATTCTAAATTGACGGTAGGCCTGAATGTAAAAGCAGCATTGAGCTTTGAATTAAGCACATTCCGGAACAATACAACAGGGGTTGAAATTGGGTTTCTGGCCGAAGTTTTCCCGAATAAGGTCATTATTATTCCCAATCCCGGCCCGAATGGAACCCGTGAAGACGGTAATCGCAGCTTCTTCACCTCTGGTTATATAACCTTGTTTTTCGGAAATAAGAAATAAGCAGGATTCTAAAATACAGAAAAGGGAAGAGCCGGAATAATGGAACAAACCATTGCTCCGGCTCTTCCCTTTTCTGTATTTTTTTCCTGAACTTTACGGGCAAAAAACGAATTCTGTTGGAAAGGATTGAGGAGCCATGATTGAACTACCCGTAATACCCTCCGAACAACAACGGAAAAAACGTCCCGACTGGCTGCGCGTTAAACTACCCATTGGTCCTGAATACGCCAAAGTCCGGAAATTAGTGGACGAACATAAACTTCATACGATCTGCGAAAGCGGCAACTGCCCCAACATGGGCGAATGCTGGGGCGCTGGTACGGCTACGTTTATGATTCTCGGGAATGTATGTACCCGAAGCTGCACATTCTGTGCAGTGGCAACGGGGCGTCCAAACGAATATGATACGGACGAACCCCGTCGTGTAGCCGAAGCAATTTTGCTGATGAAAGTGAAGCATGCCGTGATTACATCCGTCAATCGTGACGAATTGAAAGATCGGGGTGCCGAAATCTGGCACCAGACCGTACGGCTAATTAAAGAATCGTCGCCTGCAACAACCATAGAAACACTGATTCCTGATACGAAAGGTAATTGGGAAGCACTCGAACGAATGATCTCTGCCGGTCAGGAGGTTGTTTCGCACAATATGGAAACAGTAGAGCGGCTCTACCGGCGCGTTCGGCCACAAGCTCGTTATGAGCGTAGTCTGGAGCAGACTCGCCGGACCAAAGAGTACGGCAAACGCACTAAATCAGGCATTATGCTTGGTCTCGGCGAAACGCACGATGAAGTGTTCAAAGCCATGGACGATCTGGTTGCCAATGGCCTCGATGTATTAACACTGGGCCAATATTTACAGCCAACCAAAATGCACCACGAAGTTATTGAATGGATTCATCCGGAAACGTTTGCAATGTATAAGGAAGAAGGACTGAAGCGTGGAATAAAATATGTAGAATCGGGCCCGCTGGTTCGGTCGAGCTATCATGCCGAAAAACACGTGAACGTGTAAAGTTTACGGGCATATTTGCAAACAATTCAGTATCCCTGTTATTTAGTATAAAAGTCCGGGCGGCTCGTCCGGACTTTTTGTTTGCTGCATGAAAAAATACGACTTCATTATAGCGGGGGGAGGTATGGCAGGGTTAAGTCTGGCTTACTACCTGACACAATCTTCTCTACGCGACCGTTCAATACTGATTCTGGACCGTGATAGTAAAGATCGCAATGATCGAACCTGGTGCTTCTGGGAGCGAAATGCCGGTCCGTTCGAATCAATTGTGTTCCGTAAATGGAACCAGGTCAGCTTTCATGGTACTACCCATGCTGGAGCACTCGACCTGGGTGGTTATCAATACAAAATGCTGCGGGGAATCGATTTCTACGAATTCATTCAGAAAGAGCTCGAAAAATACCCCAATATCGAACGCCGACAGGCAACGATCAATCGTGTTAAGGAAACTCCTCAGGGTGGTTTTGTGATCGCCGATGATGAGCCATACATTGCCGATTACGTATTCGATAGCACGTTTGCCCTGAAGCTCGATCAACCAGAAAATCATAATCTGTTACAGCATTTCAGAGGGTGGGTTATCAAAACCAGTAACTCCTGTTTTGATCCGACCTTACCCGAAATTATGGATTTCCGCGTCGAACAGGGCGGTGATTGCCGGTTTGTGTATGTGATGCCATTTGATGATAAAACCGCTCTGGTGGAGTTTACACTCTTTAACGATAAGCGCCTGGCTGATGATGAATACGAAACAGAACTACGCCACTATATCGATCGGTTTTTAAATACCGGCACGTATGAAATCTGTGAAGTCGAAACGGGTATAATCCCGATGAGTGACGAGCCAACCCAGGAAAATCCCTCTGAACACATTGTGCGAATTGGCACGTCAGGCGGACACACAAAACCGTCTACGGGTTATACATTCCAGCGGACGCAGCAGTTCTTACAGTCAATTGTTGCGAATTTGGCGCAGACGGGTAAGCCGAATCGCAAACTCCCCTGGTTAAAGAGCCGATTTAAATTATATGATAGTATATTGTTGAATGTGCTGGAAAATCATCGGTACCCCGCCGATGACTTATTTACCCGACTCTATACGGAAAATCAGGCTATGAGTGTCTTTAAGTTTCTGGATGAAGACACCCGGCTTATGGATGAAGTCCGGTTGTTTTCGACGATGCCCTGGTGGCCATTTACGGTGGCTTTCTTCGATGTGCTTCGCCGGAAAATGTTTGGCTAAAGAAAGAATAGAGCGGTCGTATAAGCTAGCCCTTCGTTATTACGAGTCAATAATTGGCTGTATAGTCAAGTTGACCAATTCGATAAAAGTAAGTAAAACAAAAGTGTTGATCCTGCCGAATAAGAGCCGTCCCGGACCGGTTCCTTGTCCCTTGCGAAATATCTCGTAGATTTGCTATTCAAACCAAGTCATACAGAGCAGTAATGCCTTATCTCTTCACTTCCGAATCTGTTTCTGAGGGACATCCCGACAAAGTCGCGGATCAAATTTCCGACGCACTAATTGATAATTTCCTGGCTTTCGATCCATCAAGTAAAGTAGCTTGTGAAACACTGGTTACGACCGGACAGGTCGTTTTGGCCGGTGAGATCAAGACAGATACTTATTTAGACGTTCAGAAAATTACCCGCGATGTGATTCGTAAGATTGGTTATACCAAGAGCGAATACATGTTTGAGGCCAATTCCTGTGGTATTTTCTCGGCTCTTCACGATCAATCGGCTGATATCAATCAGGGAGTTGACCGGAAAGCTGTTAGTGAAGATTTCGAATCACGTGCCAACGCTCAGGGAGCGGGCGATCAGGGTATGATGTTCGGTTACGCGACAAACGAAACCGATAACTACATGCCGTTGCCGCTGGATCTGGCGCATGCGATCCTGCGTGAAATGTCGAACATCCGAAATAACGAAACCGAATTAATGCCTTATCTGCGGCCCGATGCCAAGTCGCAGGTGACCATTGAATATTCGGATGATCACCAGCCAATTCGTATCGATACAATTGTCGTTTCGACCCAGCACGATGATTTTGCTGATGACGAAACAATGCTGGCTAAAATTAAAGAAGACATCATCAACATCGTGATTCCCCGTGTCAAGGCGGCACAGAACGTCGAGTTGCATAGCTTGTTTACGGGTAACATCACCTATTACATCAATCCAACGGGCAAATTCGTGATAGGCGGTCCTCACGGCGATACGGGCCTCACCGGTCGTAAGATTATTGTCGATACCTACGGTGGCAAAGGTGCTCACGGCGGGGGTGCTTTTTCGGGTAAAGATCCCTCAAAAGTGGACCGTTCTGCAGCTTATGCAACGCGTCATATTGCGAAGAATTTAGTAGCTGCTGGCCTCTGCGATCAGGTTTTAGTACAAGTTTCTTATGCCATTGGGGTCGCTAAACCTTGTGGTTTGTATGTGAACACCTACGGCACTGCTAAAGTAGATTTGCACGACGGTGAAATTGCCACGAAGGTTGAAGAGCTGTTCGATATGCGCCCATATGCTATCGAGCAACGACTCAAACTCCGGAACCCGATTTATTCTGAAACAGCTGCTTATGGACACATGGGCCGTAAGAACGAGATCGTGAAGAAAACATTTGGTTCTAACGGACACACAAAAGAAGTAGAAGTGGAGCTATTTACCTGGGAAAAACTTGACTTTGTTGATAAGGTCAAGGAAGCGTTTGGGTTGTAATTGATTGACCATCAAAAAAGCGAAAGCCACTCCTGTAAGAGTGGCTTTCGCTTTTTTGATGGATTACGATCTATAACTCATCTGGTTCAAAGACCTCTTCTTCTTCCTCTCTCATCCGGCTTTGAGCTTCGGTAATGGCCGGACTGAAAATGTCATTCCTTTTTTGTTTGCAACGAACGAGTTTATCTTTTAAAACCTCAAGCACCCTATCGGTTGCGCTCTCGAAACTTTTGTCGTGTTCTTTCACGAATAGCTCCTTGCCGGGGATTGTGAGTCGAACTTCGATCACTTTCTCTTTGATTTTATTAGAATCGGCCCCGTCTAACTTGAGGAACACTTCAGTACCGATAATACGGTCATGAAAAGTGTCTAATTTGTTCAGTTTGGCCTGGACAAAGTCTAACAGGCTCTGATCTGCCGTGAACCTCACGGCGTGAATTTGTAGTCTCATTGTGTCGCTTTTAAAAGTGAATTGAAACAAGAACATCAATGGACTGTCTAAGTTTGACTATATCAGCCACAAAGTCAAGGCCTGCTATGAAAGATGCAATCGTGTTTCACGGAATGCAAACGAGAAGTGTTGCTAGTTCTTTAGAGTGAGTGATTTACCGGTTTTCGTGGAACGGTTAAATACAAAGATTCTTCAGAAAGTATAATTTTGGTGTACTAGTCGAGGTAAAGTTGCACAGCCTGCTTCGGGCGAAGCGTAATGAGGGGCTGGGTCGTGATGCGTAAACCCGGCATAGGGCGAAGATCAAAACGATGCAGCAGAACGGTTAGTAGGGCCTGCATTTCCATGAGAGCAAACTGATTACCTATACATAACCGTGGACCTCCGCCAAAGGGTAGAAAGGCATACGGGTGCCGCTCTTTACTTTGCTCAGGTGCGAAACGGTCGGGGTTAAATTGTTCTGGATCAGGCCAGTTATCAGGATCATGATGCAGCACGTAAGGGCTAACCAATACACCCCGATTTGATTCCAGCACGTAATCGCCGAATCGGTCAGGACCGAGCGACAAACGACTCATAATCCAGGCTGGTGGGTAAAGACGCAACGATTCACTAATTATTTGCGACAGGTAGGGCATAGCCCGTAAATCATCGGCCGAAGGGTGGTTGCGTTGACCAAGAGTGGCCTTGATTTCGACTTTTGCCCGCTTTACAACCTCAGGGTGTTGCGCTAACAGATAAAGTGTCCAGGCCATCGACGTGGCTGTGGTCTCATGACCTGCCGTGAATAGCGTCACCATTTCGTCGCGAAGTTGCGCGTCCGACATTCCTTCTCCGGTTTCGTCGTCGGTTGCACGGAGCAACATATCCAGCAGATCGTCACGAGTTTCGCCCGTTCGGCGTCTTGATTCGATAATGCCGAAAATCAGGTTGTTTACTTTTTGAGTCGCTTTCTCAAAGGATCGATTATCGGGTGTAGGAACCCATTTGGGCAAGCGAATCGGATTGATGACCGCATTATTGGCGACATGATTCAGGTTCGCCAATGCACTCGACAGGCCATCTAACTGATCGCCTAAACTACTGCCAAATAATGTCCTCGTTACAATACGGAGCGTAACATCTATTGTTGCCGCCGAGAAATTTACGGGCTTATTGTCCGCTGATTTCTCCAGACGATCTACCCATGCCACTGCTTCCTCAATCATGATCTCGGCCAGAATTGCCAGCTTTTGCCGATGAAATGCCGGTTGGGCCAGCCGTCGCTGCCGACGCCAGAAATCACCTTCACTCGTCAATAGACCATTGCCCAAAAATTCCCGCAGAATGGCGAATGACTTTCCACGACCGTAGTTGCGGTTATTTTCCTGAATGACCTGCTTCGTCTCTTCGGGTTTGAGCATAAGGGTTGTTATGCGTCCGCCAACGTTGATGCAAACCATGCGTTGGTGCCCATAGTCTCGTTGCAGCCGACGAAGAAATACCAGCGGATCGCGTAGATATTCGAGCGTATTGCCCACAATGGGTAAGCCCGGATGTACGGGAATAGGACGAGAAGGAGAGAGCGTAGTTTCCATAAAATGACTTAAGCGGTCTGGGCCGCCCAAACAAATTTACGTTGTTCTACTGATACGTCCGCTCCTTAAGAAGCCGCTCGTTCGGGTAATAATTGATAGGGGCTTCTCTGAAACTACCGTAGCAGTTTATAGTTGCGATATTCGCCCATGCGCCACCCGGTTATTCGCTCGATGAGTGTTTTGAAACGGTTTTTTAACGAATATTTTTTTTCACGGATGTTAAAGTCAAACTGCCAGTTCTGAGCGTTGATGCGAGGCTGCATAATGGCTGGCTGAGTGTCTTTAAATTCAGCCAATGAATCGATAGACCCATAGTCGAAATGATCGAGCGTCTGGCGCGCCTGCACAATCTGGTGGTCATCGTTCCAGAAACGCTGCGTAGCGGCCAGTTTGGATTTCTGTACGTCGGGTGGTTTTACCCAGCCGTAATGGTAGATATAGGCATCAATTAGTTTAACATGCAGTTTCTGGTTGTCTTTCGTTCGGAAACCCTGCGCATCCCGATAAGCCGTTACATTGTCTGAATAACGAATAATCCGAATTTCGCGCCGATACCATTGGGGTGAATCGCCTACATAACGGTAAGATCCGTAAAAATGCAGGTAGTTGAACAGGAGCCCTTCCACCTGAGGGCGATCGAGGTACTGCTCCATGGCCTGTCTGACAACGGGTAGGTATCGCTCATGCAGTACCTCATCGCCCTGAATGTAAAACGCCCAGTCGGTATCCGGTGAGATGGCTGCCAGAGCTTTGTTCGTTTCTACGGCCAACACTTGCCCCCCCGCCCGTAGCGAATCATCCCAAACGGTTTCAATGATCCGAATCTTGTCAGAATCGATGCTTTTGATCAGCGCCAGTGTGTCATCTTCAGAATTGCCAACGGCTACCACAAACTCATCGCAAAGTGGTAAAACAGACTGAATCGCTTCGAGAATGGGGTAATCAAATTTGATAGCGTTTCTGACAATACTGAACCCGGTAACTTTCATAGTGTATAAATGGCGATGAGCGCAAAGATACATGTCATCAGGCGGACCGAATCTATCCAGGGTTAAATCTTATCCCCCGAAACAGTTACATTGACCAGAACAAAGCCCGTTTCGCCCTGGAGTATTTGCCTGCGCATTGTTAGCTGGCTGATCGTTGTAATACTACCGTTACTAAACCACCAGGCGGTATGAAGCACTTTATCTTTTCGGCGTAATTCACCAATATAGGCTGGATGGCCATCCAGTATCGTTTCCCGAACCTGGCGGAGCTCATAGCCATTGCCCCGCCAGCAGGTAACAGGACTGTGGTCGGCGCTAAACCAGTCGGGTTGGGGCTTTAGGTAAATTAGTACGCCCGGCTTCATCAGTTGAACAAAACCATTGCTTAGCGTTTTGCCCGTAAAATTCGAATCATACCGGATGCCATAGCGGGTGTAAATTTCTGATTTACATAGATTTTCTGCCGAATTTGGTGATTCTGCTGCATAGGCTCTGATGACTAGTCCGGTTCCTACCAGGGCTATCCCCCAGGCGACCCTGATGATCAGTCGTTTTGCCTGAACTATCGTTGCTTGTTTCTCCTGTACCCATGTTTCCGATACGCCAAGTCTGCGCACCAGTGATTGGGCCAGGCCCCACGATGGGAGCCATGTGTAAACGGCAACGCAAAGTAGCCCCAGTGCTTCGTGGGCCCATGTTCCGGGCATAGCGGCAAACAACACCAGAAAAATAATCCGGAATAAATTGCACGTAATGGTTAGCCCAAATGTGATTAATCCGTAGGCTATTACCCAGCCGACAGGGACTCGTTTGTGGAGTTGATTTTCATACCATAGTAGCAAAAAAAGAGCAACCAGAAGAGACACGCCGGTCATTTGTAAGCCCATACAGGCCGGGTCGATGGCCATCTCAAGGCCGTTGTAGACGAGAACGTTTCCCTGAGTTTGTACATCCAAACCAGCCAGTTGCAAAAGCGAACCGGCCCAACTACTGAGTTGTAGCCGGATTGGAAATGTAAAGAGGGTTGAAAAATACCGTAACCCTGGCGAAAGCAACAGTAACGCAATTATCCGTCCGATCCAATGGCCCGACCTATGCTGGCCGGGCCACCCCACAAACAGAAGCAAGGCAACGGTAAGAAGGGTTGTTAGATCAAGCAGTAGCATACCGTTTTTTCCAGATCAGCCAACCAATAAATCCCGCCAGCATCGCCAGAAGCGCCCATTCGTGGGGTTCGGGCACGGCTCCTTCCTGCTTTAATGTGGCGTTTTTAAGCCCTGATCTGTCGCTTTTTATGCCGAATCGCTCATAATCATTGGCCGTTTCCAGAACGATCAGGCTTGATAGGGGAGAGACAACGTGAGCCATTTGTGCTTCATGAATCAATGTGTCAGTCTGGTAATTGGGCGTGAAATAGTGTCGACCGATTTGATGTAGCAGGTGATTATAGGCAAACAGCCTCGCCAGGTGATCAGGCGCATTGGACTTTCTTAAAACAGTTGCCGTCGGTTCAGGCCGGGTTATTTCCCGGATAACAACCCCCGCTTCAGGCAGAGCTATCTGGCCTGGCTCATTCAGTTGCTTTGGAAATTGGTGTTGGGTGACAACCTGGTGCGATAGATCATGGATTGTTCCGGAGGTCACGTTCAGGACACTAAGTTCCGAGAGCGTTTTGAGGTATGGGGATAAGTTATTGCCGAGGCAGAACGTTCGAATGGGTTCGGTTTGCCTACCTGTTTGCTGCATCCGTTCTGCAAAAGTGGTATTTTTTAAGTCGCTCAGTGTCGGTGACGAAAGGGCTGCTTTTGTAATAAGTAAGGCCGTTGCTGGGTTTTGAATCCTGTATACGGGAAATAAACTAAATTGCTGCGCCGAGAGTCGGTTGTACGTAGCCTCCAGATCCTGTTTTGTAAGCTGTTTAAGCCCATCGTCGAATAACCATACATGGCTTTTAATATGGGTCGCAGCGTTGAATACGGCTATGAACTCATCTTTCGTCCAGGCTGCATTCACGTCCAGATACACATCATTTGGCACAAATGAGCTCCATCTTGGTTTATAAGGCATCAATTGGTAGGCCAGGTTACTGTCTGGCATCACAAAGGCGTCGGGCGATAAAGCTGGAGCCTTAAACCGGAGCGACCAGTTTGGCTCGTAGCTCCCCTGATGGATTAACTGATTGCCAGTTAGCTTCTCCAGCAACCAGGGTGACTCCAGACTTTGGGGTGTCTGGTCAAAATCAATGTTGATCAATTCGGTGGCTGAAATGGCGTTCGGGCCTTCGAAATTGGAATTTTGATAGACTAACTCGTTTCCTGCTATTGCCAACGGCGATGTAATGCCCAATTTTACGCGTCTGTCTTCATTGGCCCGACACGGGAACACACGAATTGTTACACGGTTGCCTTCCTGCCAGAAAACTACTGATGGATCGCGGGCTGTGATTCTCGATTCAACCCCCACAATGGTACGATAAGCCGAATCAGCTTTGGCAACGGTTGTTAGTCGGGCTGGTTCTTCACGACCATTCACCCATAAGGACATGGACGATACAACGGAACCGGGCGGCAAATGGAAGGTGAGGAGTGCTTCTTCGGTTGTTATCGAGGCCTGATTGTGAATGCGAATTGTCTTTTCTGTATAGCTCAGTCGAAACTGAGGCCAGATACGTACCTGCGAAACCACGTCCGAAATAGTCAAATGACGCCCTGTCCAGAATTTTTCTTCTGTAGTATGATGGTCATCATGGATTGTTTTTAATAGACTCAGCTTATCTGAGGCTGTCAGGCCATCTGTGGGATACAGATTTGACGCAATCACAACCAGCGGATCGTGCTGACGGACGTCATCCAGTCCCGTTTGTGAAGGAAAGAACCCGCTGCTATTGCTGAAGAAAGGCCCAAGATCATATAATTGACCGGCAAGAAGCAACCGGTTAGTAATCCAGCCGGGTTTTAGTTGTTGAGCTATAAGTACCCATTCGGGTAGATCGCTGGTTTGTCGGATTGTACTTTCCCGCCGGATACGATCGATGCGATTTAAATCACTTACCCAGCCTGTCAGAAATAGTCCCAGTGCCACAATCGGAATAGCCGCCCCAAGAACTACGCCCGGCCGGAGGTGTTCGTTGTGCCTGTAATCATACCATAATCGTCTGCCGAGTGCAATGGTAAATGCCAGTGGGACAAAGGTATGGCAGGATAAACCAAGGCCAATTAACATGGGTACACTAACGATGTACCACTCAACCATATAGACCGCCATATAAGCAAAGACCCAAAAGCCGAAGGCGAGCACTGCATAGAGTAGTTGCTGGACGCGTACCGAAAGCATATCGAGCCATGAATAGGTAATCATCGCAATTCCAACTAATGTTAATGTCCAACACAGCCATTCTGTTGATTTCTGAAAAACAGGTAGGTCCCGATTTAGGGCATAAGCACTGATTAGCCACAGCAAAAGACCCAGCCATCTGACCGGACGATGCCGACTGGTATCGCGTATTTTCAGATAGCCACTGGTCCACAGCATGAGCCCATAGATAATGAATAGGCCATAATGGAGCATAATCATCAGGCTGTTATAGGTTCCCGTGCGTCCGGAATCATTCAAGAGGTCGTAAAGCAGGAAGGCTCCGCCTGATAGGATCAGCATTACTAGACCTATGCCAAATAGTGGCTCCTGAAAAGGCTTCAGCCAGGGTAAAGGTGGAGTAGTAGACGCATGGCTATCACTAAAGACATCTGAACGTTCAGCTTGTTTGGGGCTTTCTGGCAGCTGGGTAGCTACTCGGCTTTCTATTTTCATAAAAGTACTTTGTTTTGCAAAGTGAAAAAGGAAAAAATAGACGCATTACGGCATGACGGACTGAATAGCCCGCTCTTTATTCCTGCTGTAATCGTTTAGGAGCTGTTTTTATAGATTTTTGATAAACTCTTCCAGAGCGTTGAGGTGATCGGAAAAAGCCTGCCGTCCGGCATCGGTAGCTGAATAAGTTGTATTGGGTTTACGGCCAACAAACTGTTTCTGCACAGCGATATAACCCGACTCTTCCAACGCTCGCAGATGGGTGGCGAGGTTGCCATCGGTGAGGCCGAGCAGTTCTTTGAACGCGTTGAAACTCATGGCGTCATTAACCACCAGGACCGACATGATGTTTAACCGCGCTTTACTCTCAAAGGCTTTATTGAATTGAGCCAGTAGGTCTTTCATGCGGTATTGCGTTCGTATTTATAATACATGGCCAGGCCGTAAACGATGTGTAGAACCCCGAAACCAACTGCCCATGCCAGAAGGTTGTAGCCTGGCCAAAACAAGGAGAGTAATCCAAGCCCAATTTCGCAATAACTGAGCGATTCGACATCGCGAACAGTGTATTTGCTGCCATTGAGCAAAGCTAATCCGTAAAAAATAAGGGTTGACGGAAAAGCCAGCCAGATCATATTATAGTATAATAAGGCTAAACAAAATATGCCCCCGGCTGCCAACGGTACGGCCAATGACCAGAGCAATCGTTGCGACGACGAGTTCCAGACGCTCAATCCTTGACGCCGTGCTTTCCGAATGGTAAAATAACTGCCACTCAGTAAAGCCGTCAATAAGACAACAATAGCCACAGTAACCAAAAATTCCCGAATAGCCTGGTGAGCTGTGTTGTTATAAAGTTCGATTCGCTGGTAGCTCAGTGTCTGAAGCAGATCAGTTCGTAGGCGAACATAAACAACAGTAGCCCCTATCAGAGCGATAATGCCCGCCGATACGCCCGATAGGCCGCTCAATGACAGGAATTTGGAAGAGCGTTCCATCAGGCTGCGGATCTCAGTCAGCGTCTGTAGATGTTCGCGCGATTCGTACATGGAAAAAAGTTTCTTTTAGAGTTTAAGGTATTCGGTCAAATGCGGCCCGTTATTACTGCGGTCTGCTAGCACATTTTTGTTCAACACATGGGCAAGCGCTACGAATAGGCTACCCATTAAAAATAGCCAGTAATTTACTGCCTAGAATAAGTAGCCCTACCAGTACGGCTGTGACTGCAAGTATCAATACTGCACCGGACGATAAATCTTTGATCGCTTTTATTTGCGGGTGCAGGCCCGGAGAGACAAAATCGCAGATCTTTTCAATCGCCGTATTGAACGCTTCGGCAGCCCAGACGAGCCCAACTTGTGTCAGAATAATGGCCCACTCTACCCGACTCATCTCCAGCCAGAACCCGGCAACAAGTACTAATACTGCGATGAGCAAATGTACTTTGGCGTTGTTCTCGTAACGAAATAAATCAACGATACCCTGTCGCGCAAACCCAAAACTACGCCAGACTTTACGGAAATTAATCATGTGGCAAACATAGCATTAATTGGTCGTAGGGTAATTGAGGTAGCTAAGGTAATGACCAATGCTCGTTATCGCTCAACGTAACCACGCATTCGTATTGCTGTTAGAACTACAAAAAAGGCCTTTTTTAGTTGGATTGATCGCGCTCATAATCGACGTACCACCAGAAAGCCACATACAGAACCGCCAGCACAAAGCCATAGGCCAGGGTTAATTTCAGGCTTAAATGATTGCTGCTTGCCCCGGCAATCGCGTCGAATAAAGCGAGGGGGTTTGCTAATAAGTCCCAGCTATTCCAGCGGCCAAATCTACCCAGATAAATCCCGAAGCCAGATAAGAGCTGACTAGTCAGCAAGGCGATCCAGGCCAGTCGTGCACCAATGAGCGGACGTACCATCCGATGGACGATCAGGGCAGAATATAAGCCAGCCAGCAAACCCGTTTGGGCAAACAGGAAGAGTGTCATTGTATCGAACCAGAGCAGCGGCTTATCAATATTTTTAATGTGATAAAGGTCCGTAATAATATAAGGTGCGTTGGGTAGAAACACCAGCCAGATTGCCAGTCCAATCCCAAGCAGCCAACGGTTCATAATACCGGCCGTCCGTAGATCGCGCAGAACGAGGACGACTCCCAGCGGAAAAAATGCCAGAAACAGATTCCAGGTTAGCATGATGAAAAACCACCAGTTATTGGTCAGTAATCCACGAGTGATCACAAGACAAAGGCCCGCTACTGTTAGACCCGCTAAGGCCATCAGACCCTTACTGGTTTTCGGCTGACCAGATCGGTCGATGGGGTGAGGGCGGGGGATGTAAAGTAATTGCTGCATATCTAAAAGTACTTTGTTTGACAAAGTAAATAAATTAAATGCAGCTTTGTCAAGTTTTCTGTGGAAGAAAATTTAATTGAACGAAAATAAATTTACAGATTTGACCAGGAGGGGGTTACTAATGTTTGTTCTAAACCTGGCGCTACCGCGCGCTATAAAGAAAATTGCCAGTCAACTAGACTGGCAATTAATCACTACCGGACTACTTTAAACCGTATTCTGAAGATTGCTTACTGGCAATTCCTTGATCACTTATGAGGCTGCATGGCTTGCGCTGGTGTTATCGTTGCTATAAAACAAGCGTAACAACGTTCTGGCCTGGTCGGCTGGTTTGTTGCCTAAATCGTCGATAGTATCGAAAACGGCTGTTTTATCGGCCTGATCGTAATAAATGTCCTTCAGGTTTTCGCTCGTGATGAGGTGAATTGGTGAGTTGGCTTCCCGACTGAAGTAATATAACGTTGCCGGGTAGGCTGGTCCACCGCTGGTCAGCCAGGTATTGGCCGGTTTACTGTAAATAAAAATACGATCGGTGTGTTCAACGCGATAGAAATCACCTTCGAAGCTTCGATAATCAACGCCTTGTTTACGTTCACCCCATAAATCAGTAAGTGGGATCTTTGCTTCCGGGGCATTAGGCTGATCAATCTTTATTCCTCGTTGAAACGTTTCATCACGCAGGCGATAACCCGGTTGGCCGTCGTCGAAACCGTCGGTTAGTTTGTGGTTCGAGAAGTCGGTACCTGATAAGTATACGCCATTATCGGCAAATGGAGGGAATTTATCGGCCTGTTGAGCAAGGGCTGAAAATGGCAGCGCTGCGATGGCGGCCAGAACTATGGTTTTCATAACAATCGAACGAATTAGTGAAACAAATTTGAAAAAGCTAAACAGGCAGACTCGATAATAATTTCCTGAATCTTACCTCGTTCCCGTAATTGTGTTTCATCCGAATAGATTGCGTTGCGTTGTTTGACGGAGCAAACTTGGGTGGGCGAGATTATAATGAGTTAATTTTTTTATTAACAAGTCGTTAAAAATCAATTGTTTATGATTTCAGTGAAGTAAATTGTTTGAATTATTCAACTCGCCGGTTGTGATACGTAAAAAGAGGCTCAATGAAAAAGGGAATTAGCATCGTTAGTGCCAATTCCCTTTTTCATTGAGTCAGTATGTATAGCTGATCAATGCGCTTCTTTCGCCACTTCGGGTTCGAGCCAGCCGTCTTTCAGTCGTACAATTCGTGTTCCATAGGCTGCATTCGCTTCAGAGTGGGTTACCTGCACGATCGTGACACCATCTTTTTTATTCAACTCGCTAAATATTTCCATAATGTCGCGAGACTGGTCGGAATGCAGATTGCCGGTTGGCTCATCGGCGAAAATGACCGATGGCTCAGCCGCCAGTGCGCGCGCGATACCGACTAATTGCTGCTGACCGCCCGATAACTGTGCCGGAAAGAGGTCTTTTTTTGCAACAATATTAAAGCGGTCGAGGAGTTCGGCAACCCGGCTTTTACGTTCTGATCCGCTCAGTCCTTTATAGAGCAGCGGGGTTTCGATGTTTTCATAAACGGTCAGTTCGTCGATCAGGTGATAGGCCTGAAATACGAAGCCGATTTGAGTCCGGTGAAGCTCGGTTCGTCTTTTTTCGGAGAGTTTCTGAACCGGTTGGTCTTCAAATAGATACTCGCCTTCCGATGGTTCTTCGAGCAATCCCAGAATATGCAGTAAGGTAGATTTTCCTGAACCCGACGGCCCCATGATGGATACAAACTCGCCCTGTGCAATGTCGAGACTTATATTGCGCAATACATAGATTCGGCCAAAGCCAGCAGGGTAATATTTAGAGACGTTGTTAAGCTGAATCATAATCGATTATCTTTGAAATGCGTTAGTTAAGGTTTTAGAATCAATACGCCCTATGCATAATTCCTACCTGCTCTAGGCGAACCTGGGTTCGTTCTTGTGTTGGCTCAAGTGTCGTGCCAGTTTTGTAAGCCATTGTTTATGAGTGATTTGTAGTCATAAGCCTTCGTTTTTCCGTCCGTTAGCGGACAGAGCTGCCATTGAAACCGGACAGAATTTTCGGACAGTTATGCAACATAACGACCATTTCCTGCATCTTCACATAAATCAACTCTTTTCTTACTATATGAAAACGATAGTTTTATCGCTAATACTGGTAGCCTCAGGAGTGAACTCCGCTACGACTGATTGGAAAAAAGACCGCCCTGTTTCGAATTTTACGGGATTAAGCGTTAGCAGTGGTATCGATGTTTACCTAACCCAGGGTGGTTCCGAAAAACTAACGCTCGAAGTTAAAGGAATTGACGAAGACGAGGTAAAATCTGAAGTCAAAAACGGTGTTCTAAAGCTCTACATTGACCGGAAAGGGATGATGAACTGGAATTTTGGCCGCAATAATTACGTAAAAGCGTACTTGACATTTAAGCAGCTTAGTAGCCTCCATGCCTCGGGTGGTGCCGATGTTTTTGGCCAGGGTACCCTGTCGTTCAAGGACTTGCACCTTGAGGCATCGGGGGGATCGGATGTGAAAATGGACCTCAAAGCCGACGAACTGAACGTGTCAGCATCGGGTGGCGCTGATGCTACTTTGCAGGGTTCGGCCCGCACGCTCAATGCCAGCGGTTCTGGTGGTGCCGATCTCGACGCGCGTAAACTGACCGTAGAAACCTGTAATGCCAACTCATCGGGCGGGTCCGACGTCTATGTCAATGCCACTAAAGAGTTAAGTATGAAGGCATCGGGTGGCGCCGATATATACTATTACGGATCGGCTAAAGTGCTCGCCAAGAGCGAATCGGGTGGTGCAGATATTAAGCGGAAAGATTAACGAATCGATCAGGCAGGTAATTAAGGTAAGCCGGTAATTAGGGGAATTGGTTGATTGAGGTAATTTTGCAGTTTAGTTGCTCATTCGACTAATTACCTAGTTACAATTCAACCAATTACTCTCTTGACACCTACTATTGGTATTCTTGGCGGGGGGCAGCTTGGCCTGATGCTACTGCAAGCCGCCATAGACTGGAACCTTCGTGTTCATATTCTCGACCCCGACGCCGAAGCGCCCTGCCGTAATCTATGCACGCAATTTACCCAGGGTTCGCTGACCGACTATGACACGGTTTACCAATTTGGGCAGTCGGTCGACGTGTTGACAATCGAAATCGAGCGCGTTAATGTGGATGCACTCGAAGCGCTTGAACGGGAAGGGAAGAAAGTGTTTCCGCAACCCTCTGTTATCCGGATTATTCAGGATAAACGACTCCAGAAACAGTTTTACCAGAAGCATAACTTACCCACGGCTGATTTCATTCTAACCGAAAATCGCGCTGACGTGGCCTTGCTGGAAATTCATCAGCCCGATTTTTTTCCGGCTTTTCACAAGCTTGGCCGGGATGGGTATGATGGTCGGGGAGTTCAGCGGATCGCATCGGTTACGGATGTTGGTAAAGCGTTCGATGCACCGGGCGTGCTCGAAAAAGCCGTCGAGTTTGAGAAAGAACTAGCTGTGATCGTTTCCCGTAACGAACGGGGTGAGGTCCAGACTTTCCCAACGGTTGAGATGGTATTCCATCCTGAGCTGAATCTGGTCGAATACTTATTTGCTCCAGCGGAAGTTTCTGAATCGATTAACCAGCAGGCGCAGGATATTGCCCGCCGAACTGCCGAAGCATTCGGAATCGTTGGATTGCTGGCCGTAGAACTATTTCTGGATAAGACCGGAAATGTTTTGATTAATGAAGTGGCTCCGCGCCCACACAATAGCGGTCACCACACGATCCGTGCTAATGTCACCTCTCAGTTTGAGCAGCACTGGCGTGCGATTCTTAATTACCCCCTTGGCGATACAACATCGTATCAGCCAGCGGCTATGGTGAATCTACTTGGCGAAGATGGGTTTACGGGTCCAGCAATTTATGAGGGGCTGGAAGATTTGCTGACTATGTCGGGCGTGTTCCCGTTCTTCTATGGGAAAGCAATCACGAAGCCGTTCCGCAAAATGGGGCACGTAACCGTAATGGACGATTCGCTGGCTGTTTTGCGGGAGAAAGTGGCTGAAGTAAAAGCAGGAATTCGGGTAGTAAGCCAATAGAATCAAGCATTAATTAAGTTAAAAAGCCCCACCGATTAACGATGGGGCTTTTTAACTTAATTGATCTTCAATACGGCCATAAACGCTTCCTGCGGGATCTCGATGTTGCCAACCAGATTGTAGGTTTAGGCAGCTTTAAGGTGTATTTCTGCCTTGATGTTTAAGGAGGCCAGTAGTTCTTCCAACTGGTTTATGTATTGTTCGCGTAGCCGTTCATAGCCTTCTACCGTCAACGTGTCAACAAGTGGTTGTTGCTTATGTAATTGAACCAATTCATTAAGCCGTTCAATCCGGTTGAGAACGTCAACAATTTCGCTATGTACGTTGGAGCGCCGATTCATTGTTCCAAATTAGTTGTAAAAAGCCCTTTGGAAATTTCCGTCGTGAAACCCGATCCGGCTTGGTCATAGTAAATTGGAATAGCCACTCTGCACGGTCTGAAACATAGAGGAAGTAATCGGGTTCTTCTTCACCTACCAGTCGCACAAAATATACGTCTAATCCGTCAAACTGATCCCTTAATGTCCTTAAATGCTTTTCAAATTGCCAATATACTGTTGATGGTAGAACAACTACGACATCGATATCATTCGGATGTTCTTTCTGCGTAACGAAACTTCCGTCAATCCATAAAGTAAACTTATTGATAGATAGATCATTAAGCTTATTTAAAAATGTATAGAACAACTCAATTAATGTATGACGGTGATCGTTCCAGCCGAATGTATCAGCGAATGGGTTCCATTCTGTTTCAATCAGATCATAGGGAAACAGATGCCCCTGAGCATCAAAATTAAGTGGATTCAATACGTTAATTGATCTTCAATACGGCCATAAACGCTTCCTGGGGGATCTCGACGTTGCCGACCTGGCGCATTCGCTTCTTCCCTTTCTTCTGCTTATCGAGCAGTTTTCGTTTCCGGGAAATATCACCGCCATAACACTTCGCCAATACATCTTTGCGGAGGGCGCTCAGCGTTTCGCGGGCAATGATTTTCTGGCCAATAGCAGCCTGAATGGCAATTTCGAATTGCTGGCGGGGAATTAACTCCCGAAGCTTTTCGCACAATTTCTTACCCCATTCGTACGACTTCGACCGGTGAACGATGGCCGATAACGCATCGACTTTATCACCGTTAAGCATCACATCCAGCTTCACCATGTCTGATTCACGGTTGTCCATAAACTCATAATCGAGGGAAGCATAGCCGCGGGAGATCGTCTTGAGTTTATCGAAAAAGTCGAATACAACCTCCGCCAGTGGCATTTCAAACTGAAGTTCGACCCGATCAGCGGTCAAGTAAACCTGGTTTCTGAGAATGCTTCGCTTGTCCATACACAAGCTCATGATTCCGCCAACGTACTCGGCCTTGGTAATGATCTGCGCCCGGATAAAGGGCTCTTCAATGAAGTCGATCAGGTTCGGTTCGGGCATTTCGGCTGGTGCCGACACCTGAAGTTCCTCACCTTTGGTGGTTAATACCTCAAACCGTACCGACGGAACTGTGGTAATAACGGTCATATCGAACTCGCGTTCCAGCCGTTCCTGTACAATCTCCATATGGAGCATTCCCAGAAAACCGCACCGGAAACCGAAGCCCAGAGCTGCCGATGTTTCGGGCTCCCAAACCAGCGCTGCATCGTTCAGTTGCAGCTTTTCCATGGCATCGCGCAGGTCTTCAAATTCGCTGGTTTCTACCGGATATATACCGGCAAACACCATTGGTTTAACCTCCGAGAAGCCCTGAATGGCACTGCTGGCGGGATTGTCGATGGTGGTAACGGTATCACCCACCTTCACTTCTTTCGCTACTTTAATTCCCGAGATCAGGTAGCCTACGTCGCCACATTCAATGACGTCTTTAGGTTCCTGCGTCAGGCGTAGCGTTCCGATTTCGTCGGCAAAGTACTCTTTGCCTGTGTTCATGAACTTTACCTTGTCGCCCTTGCGAATGCGGCCGTTCTTGACCCGGAAAATAACCTCAATACCCCGGTAGGAGTTGAAGTGTGAGTCGAAAATCAGGGCTTGCAGCGAACCGTCAGGATCACCTTTCGGTGGGGGAATCCGCTCGACAATGGCTGCCAGGATTTCGGGAACGCCAATGCCTTCCTTACCCGATGCCGGAATAATGTCGTCGCGGTCACAGCCCAGCAGGTCGACCATCTCATCCTTAATTTCTTCGGGCATAGCACCGGGCAGGTCAATCTTATTCAGGACGGGAATAATGACCAGATCGTTGTTGAGCGCCAGATAGAGGTTGGAGATGGTTTGAGCTTCTGTACCCTGCGAGGCATCGACGAGAAGCAGCGCACCTTCGCAGGCGGCAATCGACCGCGACACTTCATAGCTAAAATCGACGTGTCCCGGCGTATCAATCAGGTTTAATGTGTACAACTCACCGTTGTACATATAGTCCATTTGAATAGCATGGCTCTTGATAGTAATACCCCGCTCACGTTCCAGGTCCATGTCGTCGAGCAACTGAGCCTGCATATCGCGGGACCCTACAGTCTTGGTAAATTCCAGCAGGCGGTCGGCTAGTGTACTTTTGCCGTGATCAATGTGGGCAATAATGCAAAAATTACGAATATGTTTCACGTTATAAAACGGAGGAGTCTTTACTGATAAACTGCAAAAATAAGCAAAAAAGTCCGCGTTTTGGTCAGATAAGGACGGGTACAAAAAAACAAACGCCGGACTCATCGTGGAGCCGGCGTGTTCAATTACACTTCATCAACAAACTAAAAACCAAATGCTGTAGGAGGGGGACTCGAACCGCCCACGGTGCAGTTAGCCACAGTACAACTCTGGTGGTCAACCCCAGTCGCCCTTGCAGGCGGCATTATGCTGCGTTTATCCCTTATCACCACCCCCGAGACAGGAGGGCACGTCTGCCAATTTCGACATCCTACAGTGTGAGGAAAAATATCAAGAAGACCGGCGTGTGACCCCGCTCGATCAACTTGACAATACAAAGATAATGGATGTGCCTGATTCATTGCAAATTTTACATGAAAATTTCGAAAAATTTACATCCTATTCAAAAATTAGGTATTATTGTTGATATTTATCAAAAACAAACTAAAAATGACCGAGAAAAATTTAGAAATTGATAATACAGACCTTAAAATTTTAAACTTACTGATGAAGGATGCCAATATGGCTTATACCGAAATTGGTAAGCAAATCTTCGTATCCGGAGGCACCGTGCATGTCCGTATGAATAAACTCAAACAAATGGGTATTGTCCGAGGCTCACAACTGGTTATCGATCATACCAAGCTTGGCTGGGATATCAGTGCTTTTCTGGGTATTTATCTCGATAAGAGTTCGCTTTACGGCGAAGTCTCCGAGCAGTTGGAAAAGATTCCGGAGGTTGTCAACGTTCATTATACAACTGGGATTTACAGCATTTTTGCTAAAATCGTTTGCCGTGATACTCAGCATCTTCGCGAAGTATTGCACGATAAAATTCAGAAAGTTGCCGGTATTCAGCGCACAGAAACGTTTATCTCCCTGGAAGAAAGTGTTAATCGGCCCATTCCATTCGCCGAAGTTCAGGAATAAGTTTATGGTTATATAGTTTGTTGTTTACATTTTTTATTGGCTGGCCGGAGCAGCGCGGGTAGTTTTCACGAGTTAGCTACTAAACAAACCCAGAATAACATAACGATGAACCGTAAACGGTCGTTAGTACGTTATATAAGCTGACAATTTTTATTTCATGCAACCCAACATTCATGCCACTACGGTGGTTGGTATCCGGCACAATGGCCATGTCGCGCTTGGCGCTGACGGCCAGGCCACTATGGGCAACACCGTTGCCAAAAGTAACGTCCGTAAAGTACGCGTTTTGATGGGCGGTAAAATTCTGGCCGGTTTTGCCGGTTCGACCGCCGATGCTTTTACACTTATTGAGCGATTTGAAGAGAAGCTAAATGCGTATGGTGGAAATCTCAAGCGGGCCGCCATCGAACTGGCTAAAGACTGGCGTACTGACCGGTACCTGCGCAAACTGGAAGCGATGTTGATTGTAGCCTCTAAAGAAGATCTGTTGATGATATCGGGCACGGGTGATGTGATTGAACCGGATAACGATATTGCGGCTATTGGATCTGGTGGTGTCTATGCACAGTCGGCCGCTGTAGCGCTTAAGAAACACGCAACGGCGCTATCTGCCGAAGAAATGGTCCGGGAAAGCCTGCACATAGCGGCAGATATCTGCATCTATACAAACCATAATCTTGTTGTTGAAACACTGTAAGAATTGGCGCTTTATCAGGCCAGGGCATACCTACCTCTAAAGGAAAGTTTGCCCATTTCTTTATTTATATTTGCAGTGTAAAGAGTTCTTCGACGTCATGAAAATTCTTCATCAGGTTGCTCCAAAGATCATGAATCGACGCATTGCGTTCGGATTCTTTGTGGCAATGGTTTTAATTGCGTCGGGCTTTACGTTATCATTCTATAGTTATAATCAGTATGGAAATGATACAGAACGAGTTCGTCATACCTATGAAGTGGTTGGCTCGCTGGAGACTATTCTATCACTGGTGAAAGATGTTGAAACAGGCTCAAGGGGCTATGTTCTGACAAATGATACGACATACCTGGAGCCTTACAAAATCGCGCTGAGCCTGTTACCGGGCCGACTGAATCAGTTGCACACGCTTATGGGTGATAACTCATTGCAGGTTCAGCGGACTACCTTACTCGATCAGTTGGTCAAAGCTAAACTGGAAGTCTCGCAGATGCGCGTTAAAAACAGGATGGCTAAAGTTCCGATTGTGCTGCAACTGAGTACAGAAGGGCGGTTGCGTATGGATGCCCTTCGGCGCCATGTAGCCATCATGGTCGATACAGAACGCACCCTGATGGAGACGCGAAATCGGCAGGCCGCCCGATCGTTTCGCAATACACTCATCATTATTTTTACGCTTTCATTACTCACATTTCTTTCACTGGTCATTTCCTATCGTTTACTGGAGCAGGAACTGGCGAGTCGGCAACAGAACGAAGATCAGCTTCGCGCCTATGAGTCGCGACTTAAAGAGCAGATTCGTCAGTTAGAAGCGTCTAATGAAGAACTGGAACGGTTTGCCTTTGTGGCCAGTCATGATCTGCAGGAGCCGCTCCGGAAGATTCAATCCTTTGCTAATCTGATTACAGACCGATACGGCAACCTGTTCGACGGCGACAGCCTTATGTTTATGGACAAAATTGTTCATTCTGCCGAAAGGATGTCGAAATTGATTAAAGATCTCCTGAATTTTTCGCGGATCTCGAATCATCAGGAAGAGTTTAAGCCTGTTGCATTAGCTACGATCGTTCAGCGTATATTAGATGATCAGGAGCTACGGATCAAAGGATTGGACGTTCGTGTGGAAATTGGCCAATTGCCAATGATTCAGGCTATTGGAAGCCAAATGGATCATTTGTTTACGAATTTGATTTCTAATGCACTGAAATTTACAAGGGTAGATGTACAGCCTCTTCTCCGAATACAGGCTAATCCCATTGATGGGTCGACATACCCTGAATTAATTTCCGGTCGACTCTATTTCGAGATCACCGTTGAAGATAATGGGATCGGCTTTGACGAAAAATATTTAGATCATATTTTTAAAGTTTTCCAACGATTGCACGGCAAAAGTGAATTTGAAGGCACTGGCATTGGACTCGCTATTTGTAAACGAGTTACTGTTTCTCACCACGGCCATATCACTGCCCGAAGTCAGCCAGGAAAAGGAACAACGTTTATCGTAGTCCTGCCCGAAAGCCAATCACTATACGATTATGACCGATCAAACCCCACAGAAAACTATTCATATTCTGCTAGTTGATGACGACGAAGACGATCGTTACCTGACCCGTGAAGCTTTTCATCAACATTATCCTGCCAGCCGGATTTCATTTGCCGAAGACGGTGAAGATCTGCTCGATTTCTTAAATTATAAAGGACGGTATGTTGGCTCATCACATACGCTCCCTGAGCTGATTTTGCTGGACCTGAATATGCCCAGAAAAGACGGCAGGGAGGCTTTACGCGAGATTAAAGCCAGTGAACAGCTTCGTCATATTCCCATTGTCGTTCTAACAACCTCCGATGCTAAAGACGATATTGAAACGTCTTATTTTAACGGAGCCAATAGTTTTATCACCAAGCCCCCAACGTTTCAACGGCTCAGTGAAGTAACGAAAGCCATTGGCCAATACTGGTTTAATGTCGTTACCGTGTGCGACCACGAAGATGACGAGTAATTCGGAATACGGTATTGGGCAGGTAAACTCACCTGCCCAATACCGTATTCCGAATTCCGACTTACTTACTTTCCGCTTAACCCAACCAGCCCCACAAAAATTTTCTCCAGTTCCGTGGTTACCACGCGGTTCTGGCCTGGGGTAAATTTATTGACCAGTACGCAAAAACTCATACGCTCACCGTCGGCAGCGGTGAAGTAGCCTGCATAGGCCCGGACACCTTCAATTGAGCCACTCTTAGCCCGAATGTTACCCGCAGCGGCTGTGCCTCGTGCCAGTGTTTTTACGGTGCCCGTCTGGCCAACGATTGGAATCGTTTCATAGAACTGCGGGAACGCCTTCTCACGGCCCATTGTGCTAAGAATACTGGTCATGTTGTCGGCGGTAAGGGCGCCCACGGCCGATAAACCACTCCCATCCCGAATCCGGAAACCATCGAGGTTTACCCCCTTACTTCGCCAGAATTTGATCAATTCATCGATACTGGCGCTGGTCGAACGAACAGTTTTGTTTAGGGTCAGTGCCGTGGTTCGAAGGAGCGCTTCGGCATAGAGGTTAATGCTCTGGAAGTTCGTTTGCAGAACCAGTTCGACCAATGTGGGGGAGCGGTGTTGATTTAACACCGTTCGTTTGCCCGTAGCAGGGAAGGAATTGGGTAAGCCACCGCCCACCGAATTAGGTGAACCACTGACAAGTATAGTATCCTGACCTAACTGCCTATGAAGCGCGTAAGCGGCAAAAAAAGCTGGATCGGGCATTGAGCCCTTAACACTAAATTCATTGGCCGGTTCACCAATCGGGACTTTACCGGTCAGCCACTGCTGGTTCATGAATGGCGTACCGTAGATATTGACCTGATCGCCGGTGTTGGCTGCATCCGTTACGACAGTATTGCGAAAAACCAGGTAGGGTAAGGCAGGGTCGGTACGTAAAACATTGGCTGGAACATTGACGGATTTGCCTGTTTTAAAGAAAACCCGGTACAAATTTTCATTGATATTGAGCGCACTCAGACTGGCCCCGTAATAGTTGCCTAAATCGCCAAACGGCCAGGTATCGGGCGTTGTTAATTCATCGTATAGGCTGGCATCGCCCACTACCGTTCCCTGTATCCGGCGAATGCCAGCTGCTTTAACCGCAGCTGACCAGTATTTAAGTAAGGCATTCAGATCATAATAATTGGGAAATCGCCAGCTGCCAAGCGAAGGGTCACCCGAGCCGCGAATGTACAGATTGCCCATTAAGGTGCTGTCTTTGATCGTGCCATCATATTCCAGCATTGTTGTATACGTATAGTTACTGCCCAGTACGGCCATTGCCGTAGCGGTAGTGATGAGTTTTAGTGTAGAAGCTGATGGTAAACTCTGATGTGTATTATAACCAATGAGTTCGGTTCCATCGCTTACCCGGCGAACCGACAGCGCTATTGTACCGAACCGGGCAGCAGGCCCTGACTGAAACGCTTCAACTCTGGCCAGAAGGCGCTGAGTTGCCAGCGAATCGGTAATGGGTTGGTTATTCGAAAAGGGTTTTGCCTGCGTGTAATAACCGAATAAATAAGTGATTGAAAAGACAAATGAGAGCAAGCGAGGCATAAAGTGCGATTAGAGACAGTTAGGCGATTCGGGGTCTATTTTGTACTTTTGCAAACTTACATAATACTCACCACCTAGCTTGTGTTAAGTCCCACCCTTTACGAGACATCAAACAAACGACATCGGATTTTTAAGCTGTACGCATGAAATTATCGTTTCTGGGGGCGGCCCGGCAGGTAACAGGCAGCATGTACCTGCTGGAACTGGAGGATGATTACCGCATCCTGATTGACTGTGGGTCGGATATGGAGCGACCCAATTCCAACGGTCAGGCTGGGTCACAGGAGACCGCCCCAATTACTCCTCATCTGGGATTTTTTCCGTTTGAGGCTTCAAGCATAAACTTAGTGTTGCTGACCCACGCTCACGTGGACCATTCGGGCAATCTGCCTAACCTCTTTCGGGAAGGTTATGAAGGACAGATTCTTTGTACTGAGCCAACATTTGCACTAACCAATGTACTCCTGAAAGATGCTGCTTCCCTGAACCAAAAGCGGATCAACGACCTGAACGCCAGTAAAAAACAGCGCGTTCGAGATCGTCAGATTCAGATGCAGAAAGACCTGTTTCTGGACAGACAGGTGCGGGAAACAATGGAAAATGTAGTTCCCATTGCGTTTAACCGAAAATTCAGGGTGGCCGATGGAGTGGATGTTACGTTCATTCCGGCGGGCCATTTACTCGGCGCGGCTCACATTGTTATCAATGTGGTTGAAAATGGCGAACGGAAAAGCATCTGTTTTTCGGGCGACATAGGCCGGAAAAACTACCCCCTGCTGGTTGATCCGGAACCCGTTCCAAAGGTTGATTACCTCATCTGTGAAAGTACCTATGGTAATCGGCTGCACGAAAACATGATGTCGCCCGAAGATGCGCTGGCCGATATTATTCAGCGGACCTGTATTGACATTCCCGGACGACTTATCATTCCTTCGTTTAGCGTTGGGCGAACCCAGGCATTACTTTACACGCTGAACCGGCTCTATACCGAACGGGATTTTCCGCCTATCCGGGTATTTTCTGATAGCCCAATGGCCTTTGAGAGTTCTAAAATTTACAATCAGCACATTAAAATGCTGAACCGGGAAGCCCGGGAATTCTACAAAGAGAACGAAGCGTTGTTTGACTTCCAGAACTTTCAGTTCCTGGAGTCGTCGAAAGCCAGCAAGGCAGTATCGAATTATGGCGAACCCTGCATCATTATTTCGTCGTCGGGAATGGTTCAGGGTGGCCGTGTTGAGTACCATGTTGCCGAAAATATCAGCAACCCTTATTCAACAATTCTGATCATTGGCTATTGCGCCGAAGGAACACTCGGATGGCGGTTACTGAACGGCCAGCAAACGCTCAGCATTAAAGGGAAAGACCATCAGGTACTGGCCAATATTGAAAAAATCGACGTATTTAGTGGCCACGGCGATCGGAACGATCTGATAAATTTTGTTGGCATGCAGTCGCCGGAAACACTTAAAAATATTTTCCTTGTCCACGGCGAATACGGAAGCATGGAGTCCTTTAAAGCCACACTCGCTGAAGAAGGGTATCCACAGGTCATTATTCCGAAAAAGGGCGAGAGCTTTGTATTATAAATGATGAACTATAAATTATGAATCATGCGTGATCAATGACGAATATCCCCACGGGTTGGCTGGTATTCATCATTCATTACACATTTTTCATCATTCTATGAGAACATACCTCGATTTTGAAAAGCCTATTGCCGACCTCGAAGCGCGGCTGGAAGAAACCAAACGATTGGCCCAAACCAGTAACGTAGACGTTAGCGAAGCGGTCAATATACTGGAGCAAAGTATCGACAAACTACGTCGGGAAATATTCCAGAATCTTACCCGCTGGCAACGGGTTCAGCTGTCACGTCACCCCGACCGGCCGTATACCCTCGATTACATTTCGCTGATGTGCGATCAGTTTATCGAGCTACACGGCGACCGTACCGTGCGCGATGATCCGGCAATGGTTGGTGGTTTTTGCGAGCTTGGCGACCAGACGGTCATGATTATTGGGCAACAGAAGGGACGGAATACCAAACAGCGGCAACACCGTAACTTTGGTATGCCCAACCCGGAAGGCTACCGGAAGGCGTTGCGGCTCATGAAATTAGCCGAGAAATTTAATAAGCCGATTATTACACTGATCGATACGCCGGGTGCATTTCCGGGTCTCGAAGCCGAGGAGCGTGGACAGGGAGAGGCAATTGCCCGTAACCTTAAAGAAATGTTTATGCTGACCGTGCCGGTTATTTGCATCGTCATTGGCGAAGGAGCATCGGGTGGGGCCTTGGGAATTGCCATTGGCGACCGTGTGCTAATGCTTGAAAATACCTGGTATTCGGTGATCTCTCCCGAAAACTGTTCGACCATACTCTGGCGTAGCTGGGATTTTAAAGAACAGGCCGCCGAAGCGATGAAGCTGACCGCCCGCGATATGGAACTCTACAAATTGGTGGATGGCATTGTCGAAGAGCCGCTTGGAGGGGCTCATAACGATCATCAGGGAATGGCCTATCTGCTCAAAAAAGTCATTCTGGAAGCATTAGCTGAACTAAGTGCCATCGATCCGCACGAGCGAATCAACCAACGCATTGATAAGTTTTGTTCGATGGGCGTTGTCATCGAGTAAAGCTGATCCAATATTGTTCATAAAAGAAGCCGCTGAGTTATGCTTAGCGGCTTCTTTCATTCTATACTATTACTCTTCCAATTTCTATTTTATACGTGAATGATGACAAACCGATACGGTTTTTGACACCGCATCGGCGGCCCGGCGCATCGGCGGCCCGGCTTATAGGTTTAAATTAGCCCAGCACTATCTTTTTTTTACGATTGCTTGCTCCGCTTTTTGTTCCAGCCGTTCTTCATCTTTGATGACTTCTTCCTCCTGTTTTTTGTTCTCACGCTCAAATACGTGGATCAGGACGATGAAATAAGACAACAACAAAGGTCCGACAACCAGGCCCAGAATGCCAAAAATGGGTACACCAAGGACAATTCCAGCCAACGTAATGAGTGGATGGATATCGCCCATGCGTTTGGCCAGCATAATCCGAAGCAGGTTGTCAATATTGATAATAACAATAACGCCAACCAGCAAAATACCGACGCCTTCGCCTGTATCGCCCTGAGACAACTTGATTAAGCCCGCTGGACCCCAGACTAACGGCGTTCCGAGGACAGGAACAAAGGCCATAAAAAATGCCACAACTCCCCAGAAAGGAGCATCCGGTACATTGAAAATCCAAAGTGTAGCCCCCGTTAATACACCTTGTACTAAACACACCAGCAATTGGCCTAATACATTGGCGTTTACGTTATTTTTAAGCGATTCACCCAGTTCCTGCTGGGTGTCGCGTTTGAAGGGCAGGTATTTGCGTAAGCCTTTCAGGAAATCTTCCTGCTGTACGAACATATAGTACAACGTGAAAAACAACACGCCAAGAATAACGATAAAGTCTAAGGCCCCACCTGCCAGAGAGGGCAATAATTTACTGGCGTAACTTGCTGCCTGCTGTGTAATGGAACGGATGTTTTGCGGGCTTGTAATCTGATAACCAGTTAGGTCTTCCGCCTTTTTTACTAAATTCAGAATATCATCCGTATGCTGGCTATAATACTGAATCCGGCCAATCAGCAACAGGCTCAGAGTTAGAAAAGGCAGAATAATGACAACCAGTGAGAAGATAATCAGCAGAGCAGTCACCAGCGAGCGATTCCATTTTCGCTTGACAGTCAGAGCTCTGAACCACGGCTGGAAAACAACGTAAAGAATTCCTGCACCCAGAAACGCTGATACATAGCCACTGAGCCCCACTACGATAAAGCCGCCAATAATAAGCAGGCTAGTAATAAGCAGAACCCGTTGTTGCTGGGGAGTATAGATATTTGTCATAGAGAAATAACGTGCTCGATTTCGCACTTTATTAAAAATACCTTAAAGCCCATCAATTGTTTAACTTGATCAGCATTCAGTTGCGCTCAGAGCCAGTCCAGCTTCGGAAGTCTCTTTGTATTTTGTTGACATATCACGCCCGGTTGCCTTCATCACTTTGATGACCGAGTCGAGCGAAATTTTCTGGAACGAAGCCGCACCGGAAGTCGCCAGCAGATAGGCATTATAGGCTTTGACGGCTCCCATCGCATTGCGTTCGATGCACGGAATCTGAACGTAGCCACCAATGGGGTCGCATGTCATACCAAGGTGATGCTCGATGCCAATTTCGGCGGCCGCTTCAATGGCGCCAATGGTTCCATTCGGTTGAGCACAACGCGTCAGGAATGCAGCCCCCATGGCCGATGCGGTTCCTATTTCGCCCATACAACCCATCTCTGCACCGGAAATGCTGGCGTTATGTTTAACGAGAAAACCAATAGCGGCAGCGGCTAACATACCCGACCGAAGTGTAGCCTTGTCGTAGTGAAAATGATGTTTTGCCAAATAGGTTAGTCCCGGAATAACCCCCGATGCCCCTGAAGTTGGCGCTGTAACAACAATACCTCCCGCTGCATTCTCCTCCGAAGCGGCTAAACAGTAGGCATTCAGGAAGATCAGAAAACTATCCGACGACTGGCTCATACCTTTGGCCTGCTGAAACAGAATGGGCGCTTTTCGACTCAGTTTGATAGATCCGGGCAAGATACCTTTATGACGTAGACCTCGTCGGACGGCTTTGTGCATGAAATCCAGAATCTGGTCGACCCGTTGGTTGATCTCTGCCCGATTACGGCCCGTCAACGCAGCTTCATTGGCCAGCATCAATTCATCCAGTGAAATCTTGTGGGCTATAAGTTGAGCTTTTAGCTCCGTCATTGTTCCATATGGATAAGGCACCGACAAACTGCCAGGCGCTATTTCTGGTTCGCCTTTACGAATAATGAATCCGCCCCCTACCGAATAATATTCTTCCGAAAACAGCGTATCGTCGGCGTCTGCCAGACGAATTACCATGGTGTTGTGGTAGGGTGAGTCGTAACGAACACGCTCAAAATGAATCTGCTGCGGGCCAATAGAAATGGTACGATTGCCAACCGGAATGGCATATACCTGTGCCGGGTCGCGAAGAAGATCGAGAAGTTTATCGGGGTCGGTGGTTTCGGGTTGCCAGCCTAGTAGTCCGGCCACAACGGCGCGGTCGGTGCCGTGGCCTTTGCCCGTTGCGCTGAGTGAGCCATAGAGATGAACATGAATCGCATCGGCCTGTTGCTGTAGATCTGTAGGTAAGTCGGCCAGTCGTTGCCGGAAATCGAATGCGGCTTTCATTGGTCCAATCGTATGCGAACTCGATGGGCCGGGACCAACTTTAAACAGGTCAAATACAGAGGTTGTGATCGGTGCGCTAACCATGTTGATGAAGAATGACGAAGGGACTGGGCAATTGAGTAACTAAAGTAATTGGTAATTGTGGTAACTGGTTCGATGAGTCGTCAAATACCAGTTTACCCGGTTACCGAACATCTAAGCTACGAATTTGCTCCAGATAATTCGTTGGCAGTAAAGCCCGCTGCACCATCGATCGTAGCCCAAGTGAATTCAGAATTTTGTACAGGCCAATGGTATTATTCAGCCACGGGTTTTGAGGTAAGCTGAGCAATGATCGCACTTGTTCAGGCACCAGCACCGCCTGTGCCTGACGCAGCAGATTATAGCGCCAACTGCCTAACTGCTCGCGGTATCGCTGAAAGAGCTTGTCCGTGAAATCGCTCCGGACCAGATCCCGATTAAGGTGAGCCTCCCGATCTGTTCGCCAATCGGCGTAGGTATCCGGCAGTTTCGGCACGTGCATACCCGCACCAACTTCCCGAAAGGTATGAAACAACTCTTCGCGTTCAGAATCGGTGAGCGCTCTGTATAAGGTTTCATAAGCCCGCTCCGAATAATCGATCAGCATATACAGCACATCCCGATACGCCCAATCCGGAATCTGGTAGCCGCGTTTTTGTTCGACGCCACCGTGAATAGCCCCCATGCGGGCAATGGCCTGACGAGCCTGCGTTTCGGGCGCAAAAACGATTTCCTGTGCATAACGAACCGTCGAGAATAGGCGCGCAATGGGATCGGCAGGCAGTTTACCCGTAAAAAACAGCCAGTCTACCGCCCGATTAAGGGCGAACTCGGCAGCCGATCCGGCAAAGACCAGCAGAATAACATCGGCGTCGCCCCAGATTTGCCGAACGATAGAGCCCGGTTTTACAAAAAAAGCCGTTTGACTGTCAGATGGTGAACGATTGATGTACGTCCGGTTGCTACTGCTCATACAACTAAACTAACGTATTTTTTATGGAGTTGAGCGTATAGTTTTCTCGAATATATGGGTCTTTATTGGGTAATTGAGAATAAGTATAGATGGTTTAGTATAAAAGTAATATAGTGTGGTCAGTAACCAGTATAAATGTTACTGACCGATTCAGCACGTTGAGCATCTATAAAAGTTAATGAGAATACCATTTACGATCGCTGTACATCGTTAAACGAAAGAAGGTCAGCCAGGGTAGTTTCCCATTCCAAACTGGTGCTGGAATAGGAAACTGCCCTGGCTGACCTTAGTGTCTGTCTATTTTTTCTTTGCCAGCATTAATTCCTCGTCGGCGCCATCGGTTCTTACCTTCTGAATAATTTTTTCGGCTACCTTCCGGCCCAACTCCAGACCAACTTCATTGTCAGTGCGGAAATGGATGCCCGCCTGGAAGCGGGATTCTGCCCCTTCTTTGGCTTTCTGCTGGAAATACGCGCGTTCTGCCGGAAAGAAATACGAATACAACTCACCCATTATGCTACCAATAGCGGCATGTCCAGAAGGGTATCCTGGGAAAGGTGGCGTAATCAGCAGCGGTGGCTGGTAGGTAGTATCGTACTGATCGGGTCGAATGCCCCAGTAGGCATACTTGGCATCCCAGCAGGCGACAAAGCCATCATAGACACCAATGGCCGCGATGGCATACAATCGCGCGGCACGGGGCGGGTCCAGGTGGAGGTTGTATTCGAATATTTTTTTGTGCAGCAAATCTTCCCAGAAGGGCTGGCTCGCAAAGTTAAACGCATTGGCCATCGAGCGAAAAGTAGGTTTGAAGCTTTTCAGTTCTGCCATATCTTTTGCAAAGTCGGGTGGTGGGCCGGGGCGAAACTGACTACTGCTGTCCAGTACCACAGTTTTGCTAAGACCTGCCAGTGGAGATGCGGGCTTTTTTCCGTTCCAGATGCCCGTTTGTTTCGGCCGCTTTCCGTCCCAGGCCGTTTTAGGCGTAAACCCTTTCGTATAGGCCAATTCTTTTTCGGCAATCTGTTTGCCCAGTTCAAAACCCGCGCGGGTATCGCTGGGAAAGGCAGTGCCAGCCGCAATGCGTGATGCCATGAGCTGCTGCGCCAGCCGAGTAACAGACTCAGCCATAGAAGGATAGAAATGAGTGATGAGCGTCACCGCTACGCCAGCCGCTACCGAATGTTCGCAGGGATAGGAGGGACTATCGGGCTTCGGCCCGTGTACTTTGATCCGACTATCGATTGCAAAAGGGCGAGGTCGTTTATAGGCATATTTCGTATCCCAGGCCACGATCGTAGCATCGTAAGTGGCTACACTGAGCAGCATATTCGCCAGAGCGCCATTGTAGGTGGTATCTGTCATCCATAATCTATACATTAGAGTCTGCCATCGGTAACCGGGTGCTCCTGCATTCCAGTATAGAATCTGTTGCCAGCCAGCAGAATCCAGATCATGCTGTTTAGATAATACCTGGTCCGTTTCCTGCTTGTAGGGAGAAGGGGGAGGTAAGCGGTAGGTCTTGGGTGATGTTATAAACCAGGTTTTCCAATTGCTGGCAGTCGGCTCCATCTGGGCCTGTAGGTGAACGGCTATCATCAGCATAGCCATGAGAATGGGTAGACTCTTTTTCATATCCTGCGAATTTTTAACAAGATTATCGAATAGAGTAAAGCACTGAAAGTGGATGTCAATCAACAACGGGTTATGGTAAACAGACGACCCAATTAGGCCAACTGTTGAAGTAAATAAACAAAACGGGTTGAAAGGTTTGCTTAGTGAATGTTGGTGTGAGGTCAGGTTCTTCAACCTGACCCTGTGGGTAGAGAAACCGCATTCGGCATGAACGGCGAGGTTTTGAGAATCGTACAGCGAGCCACCCTCCTCGTGTCAGTTTTAAGAAACTGACACCACATCTTTACCGGCACCACTGCTTGACAGACTAATTCACGGATCAATGTTGTATTCTATTGACTTTTTTCGGGTTTTTGTAGATTACAAAGCTCATTCTGTTGACAGTAAAACAAAAAAGTAAGATTTGTTGATTTTTATAGCTTATCTAGCAGAATGGAAATAGCAATCGATAGGGAGCGGTTTAAGTTTTTTATCCGGGTTGGGGGTGCTTATTTATTGTTGCAGGTGTTTGTCGATTTAGTAAGCCATCCTGAGACATTTCTAAAACGAGTAGTGAATAATTGCTGGCTAGTTGGCTATCTTATTGTTATTAATTTTCTATTTTATGAGTATGTTTTACCGTTTATAAAATTAACCTGGAAACGAATTATTGCGGCACCATTTATTTTATCTGCTAATCTTTTTTTGTATTCTTTCGGCTTTTATTTCTGGCGGTATATTGGTATTCAATCAGGTATTTATTTTCCGCTGAAAGTATACCCTTCGGCATTGGAAGGTATAAGTAATCACTTTCCATATAGCGCTTTTTCGATCATTTTCTTTGGGATTATTCGGTATTCGTATGATTATAGAAAGCTAAAAGAAGCGGCTCAGCAACTGAGAATTGAAAAACAGGAAGCGGAATTAAATTACCTTAAATCCCAAACCAATCCACATTTTTTATTCAATACGTTAAATAACATCTATTCACTGGCAAGAGATAAGTCCGACCTGGCCCCCGAATCCATTTTGCGGCTGTCGCAAATACTGCGTTTTATGCTCTACGAAACCAGTGGAGCCTATATCCGTATTGAACAGGAACTGAAAATTATGGCTGACTATATTGCCCTTGAAAAGCTGCGGTATGACGAATCTTTATCCGTCGACTTTAAGCATGACATCGATGATATGAGCCAGGCCTTACCGCCCCTTTTACTAATGCCCTTAGTGGAAAATGCGTTCAAACATGGCGTTTCTGAAACCAGAGATCATCCTTTTGTCGATATTCATCTTTCCGTAAATAAGCAGCTACTGGCTTTTTTAGTCCGGAATTCTACAGAAGAATTTTTAGACGAGTTGCCTGTAAAAGAAAACATTGGACTTTCTAACCTCAGACGGCAACTGGAGTTGCTCTATACCGATTTCAACTTATCGGTTCAGCAGGGCGATTCTACATTTACCGCTACGTTAACCATTAATCTTGCAAGCCATGTCTAATATAAAGTGTATTATTATAGAGGACGAGCCTTTAGCCGTAAAAGTTTTATCGGATTATATTCGGCAAATACCATTTCTGGAGCTGAATTCGGTCTTTAAAGATGCGATTCTTGCCATTGATTATTTACGACAAAATTCAATCGATCTGATCTTCCTTGATATTCACCTGCCTACTTTAAAAGGGATGGATTTTTTGAAAACACTGACCAATCCCCCTGCAGTAATTATTACAACGGCCTATCATCAGTACGCTGTAGAAGGATTTGCGTTAAATGTGACGGATTATTTACTGAAGCCCTACGAATTTGAGCGGTTTTTAATAGCTGTCAATAAAGTAAAGGCGGGCAATTTAGATAGATACAAGCCAACCGAAAGTCAGGAGATAAAAGATTTTATTTTTCTAAACGTACAAAAGAAAAAGGTCAGGATTTTATTTTCGGAGATTGTTTATATCGAGAGCCAGCGAGAATATGTCAGGATTGTTACGACGAAAAAAGAGTACATTTCGAAAATGAGTACGCACGAAATTGAAGCACTTTTGCCCGTAAATCTCTTCAAGCGGATTCATCGATCATTTATCGTTTCAATTAGCAAGATTGATTCCTATACAGCTGAGATGGTTGATGTTAATGGGGCCACTATTCCGATTGGAAGAGGCTACCGGGATATTTTGGAAAACCTGTAGCTTTATTAGCGAATTGTTCCCTGCCGAAATAAAGTACCAGATTTCCGGCAGTCATCGAATCGGGCTAAATCAGGTTTTTAGAAAATAGAGTAAATAAACGGGGCCAACGCGGAACCTGTCGTGAATACGGTTAACAAGCCAAGTAGGAGCAGGATAATAAATAGCGGTACTAACCAATACCGCTTGCGTTCCCGCACAAAAAGCCAGAAATCCTTTAAAAACTCCATGAGTAGTTCGTTTTTAATAGACAGTTTACTCAATTGTCATAAACAGGAAATTCGTCTGCTTATTTTCTGAGCGCCTGAATCTGTTTATTTAACTGTAACGCATCGGCATTGTGACTGTCTTGTTGCAAGGTTTTTTTTACATACTTGGCAGCCGCGCTGGCATTCGCAAATTTAAGATAACCAGCGGCCAGTTGATTGCTCAGAATCACATTGTTGGTGTCTTTGGCGTACTGCTTTTTGAGCTCTATCAACTGCTCAACAAACGTCTGTAGTTCGTTTAAGTTGAACGTAGACGTATTGTTGGCTGAGGCATACCTCAGGTAAGGCAAGGCTTCTTCTGGCCGATCCAGCTTCAGGAACGTGATAAACAACTGCTGGGCTTTGTCGAAGGTATTTTCTAATTGAAATGCTTTTTTTAAGTATAGAACCGCCTGCTCGTTCTGATTCAGGGCAGCGCAAAGTTTGCCAGCCTGAGCGTACAGATTTGGGTCGTTTGGATATTCCAGCGATAACGCTTCGGTTACCTGCAGGGTTTTAAGCGGATTTTTCACTTTCACGTAATAAGCAGCCAATTGATTCATGGCATCGCGCCAGGACAATTGCTTAACGACTAAAGCCCCTGCCAACTGTTCCTCAACCGTTTTTGGGCGATTTTCCTCCGGTGGCATTGGTTCATTAAATGGCCAGCCCTCTTTAAGAATCATCATTTCGTAAGCTCCCTGAAGCGAGTCGACAGCCGTAATCGGCATTTGCTGCTTTAACTGCGCGAATGACATTTCCTGACTGCCTTCAGTAGGAATCAGTTTACGCTTTTTCAGGGCCTCATAAAACGCATCGGAAAGCAACGCATAACCGAATAAGTTGGGATGTACATGCTCCAGTAATGTTTCTTTACCCAGAATGCCGCGGGCAGACTGTTTTTCAAAGTAGGCTTTGGTATCAACGATTGTCACATCGGGGTAGCGGGTGGCCAGTTCCCGAATGACCTGATTCATGGCTTCAGGAGCTCGAAAACGCAATAAATCCAGCTCTTTAGCCTGCACATACGCCTTTTTTGCCGTAGTAAAATCCCCTGTTTTATAGGCCTGGCCAGCAAGCTGATATTGCTGTTGAGCCGAGTTGGCCAGATTTCCCGATGCACTGATTAACGGCTTCAGGTCTTTTTCGTTGCTGACCAGATTGCTGATAAAAACGGGAATCTTCTGATTCGATAACAGTTGACACAGATCGTTCAGGTTAGTTTTATACTGCTCGATTCCTTGCTGATAGACCTCCGATTGATAAGGAATCTGTTGGTCGGCGGCCATCCGTTTCATCAGATTTTCGCGCAAATCTGGTTGCTGACCGGATAGTGCTTTCTGAATTCCGGCTAAGGTATGACCAATCAATTGCATGAGCCGAAACTCACGAAGTTTAAGTACAAATCGAACGAGCGATGGATTCCGGGCAATTGAACTCGTTGAGCCAACGCCTAAAGCACCATAGTATTCATTATGACCAGTGTAAATCAACACGGCATCGGGTTGGTAGGCGGCCAGCTCCTGTGCGAAACCGTACACCGTATAAGAGTTTACCGCTGTCAAGGCCAGATTAATGATCTCGAACTCTTTATCGGGAAAGGTATGCGTGAGCCGGTATTGCAGCCAGCGGTGAAATGACCCATTATGCATGTACGGGTAGCCGATCGTTGTTGATTCCCCCAGGACAAAAATCCGCAGTGTTCCGTCGGGTTTGTGTTTGTGAAAGGGCTCAAAATTACCGATGGTAGCATTGTCTGTTTCCGTAAAATACTTTTCTGAAGCATGCTGGTTCATGACCAGAAAGCCCGATTGCTGCGGATCATCGACAAAAAGGCGCAGTTCATGGCCATAGCTGAACAGTCGTAGAACACCTTCCAGTAGGGCCAGAAGCAAAAAAGGTAGCAGCAAAGCAATGCCCTTAAACAACCACAATTGCCTGCTGCTCATTCGTTTGCGATCGGCTAAGGTTTGCGGATTGGATGCTGTCTTCTTCATGAACAATGCGGTTGTAGCGCTAAGGCAGCACTACCGTTTTTGTTTGTTGCTCTGCTCGACCGGCTTCAGAAAAGGAGTGAGTTTGCCTGCCAGTTTTTGATAGCCTTCTGCGTTCGGATGAAGACCGTCGGTGAAAAACGATTCATCAATTTTGCCATCTTCCTTCAGAAAAACAGTTCCTGGATCAGCGAAGGTTACGTTTAATTGTCCCGAAGCCTGTGCAATTCCTTTGTTGAGTTCAAGGATTCGGGCTTCTCCCTGACGACGTGGCAGGATACCAAGCAAGAGTACATCTGCCCCCGGCTGACGGGTTTTGATGGCACTAACCAGAAATTTCAGTCCTTCAATGATTTCCGTATCGGTGCTCAGTTGCAGATTATTTGTGCCGATCATAACAACGACCTGTGCGGCTGAATAGCCATCGAGTTCATCGTGATAGACCCGCCACAGTACATTTTCGATGCGGTCCCAGCCATAGCCAAAATTTTGTGTCCCCAATGGAGCCAGGACGGTATTCCATGAGTCGATTCCCCGGCTGATGGGTGCCTGTGGCTGTCCACCCCAATAGTGCGTGATGGAATTCCCCAGAAAAATAATGCGCGGGGGTTTTGCTTTGGCTAACGATACCATATCCCGGTGTCGGGTTTCCCAATCGTAAATCGCGGCATCCCGAAATTGCGTACAGGGCTTAGTTGTAGTGTATTGGCCAATTGGCTCATTGAGAATCGTACGGATGCTTTTTTCATAGGCATCAGCATAATGTTGCATACCCAGATCGGTCGGGTGCGTACCATCGACCATATCGTCCATTTCCAGATTAAGTGCTGTTTTGGGGAGGAGGTAAATCTGGTTAATTCCTTCAGTTTTCAACTGAGCGAATGCCTGGCGCATCAGTTCATTGGCATCCGTATAGAATTTGCGACGGGTGGCATTCAGTGATCCATCGGTATAGCCTGCGTGTTCCACCAGCAGAACAGGGATTGCCGGGCGTTTTTGCCGAAGCGTTTTTACCGACTCGATGATCCTGTTTTTGATCTCTTCAGGAGCAATACCTACTGAGGCAACCAGATTCGGCAGACAGTCCAGCACGTAGAGTTTGGCATCGATGTCTGGTAGTAACTGGACAACCTCTTTCTCCAGCCGACCATTACCCGAAAACCCCAGATTGATAACCGGCCGGTCAAGCTTTCGGCCCAGAATAGCCGTCCAGGCCATACCCGGTCGCGATGCACAGGCTCCCTGCGCAATCGAGGTGCCATAAACGACGATTGGCTTTTCGATCCGGATTGGTAACGGCGTAAACGAAACACCTTTGGGAACGCCTATTTCCAGCCATTTTACCGAATTGTAAAGGGGCAGATACAGCCGGTATTCACGCCCTTTCTGATGGTATTGATCGTTCGGCTCCAGATTCGTAAACCGATATTCAACCGTATCCTTAAAAGCGTATTTCCCGGTACACCACCGCCAGTCACCATCGCTGTTGAGAGCGTACAAATCCACTCCGCTCACCCCCGTTGCCGGCATGTGTGGTAGGGCATGGGAGCCGCTCACCGCATAGCGCACGACGAGCTGATCGGTACTGGCTTTGAAACGAATCAGCAACCCCGCCCCATTGTGCGACAGATTCCAGACCACATCCCTAACGCTCTTTTCTGCCTGTGCCGGGAGCCGGTCATACGGATTTTTGACATCCTTCGGCCACGCCTGACCTTCAATAACCGGAAATTGATTTTGAGCCGGATTCCACCAGACGTACTCCGTAGGATTTTGCGCAAAAATAATTGGGTGCTGAACACAGGCAAACAGGATAAAAAAGAGCAGTTTTCGGGTCATGGTCAATCGGGAGGCTTGGGTGTCGAATCTGTTGAACACAAAGCGAACGAAAAACGCAAAAGTTGTCAATCGTTGTGTTTTTCGTTCGCTTTGTGTTCAGAACAAATTTGCTGACAAATAACCAAAGCAGCATTAAATGCTGTAGCTACTTTCATTTTTTACGCAGCTTGCAGAAATTTCCAGCCTTACGGTCTGATAATGGTGCCATCCATCTTGCGCACCTGCCAGTTCGACTTGGTGCTGATGGGATACTTGGCGGCCTCCTTCTCGTTGATATCAACCCCCAAACCCGGCACCTCGTTGACCGACATATACCCCTTGTTCATCGTCGGACAACCACTGAACACCGACTGCGTCTTCTCCGAAAACTGCACCGCTTCCTGAATCCCAAAATTCCACACCGCCAGATCGATGTGCGCATGGGCCGCATGACCCACCGGCGAAACATCACCCGGTCCATGCCAGGCCGTGCGGATGTTGAACCATTCCCCCAACCGGGCTACCTTCATGGCGGGGGTGATGCCCCCAATCTGGGAGACGTGAATCCGGATGAAATCGAACCACTGATTCACCATCGGCTCCTTGAACTCGTTGATGTTGTTGAACAATTCACCCATCGCAATGGGCACCGAGGTGGCCTGCCGCAACTGGGCAAACCACTTCATGTTCTCGGGCGAGAAGGGATCTTCGATGAAGAAAGGCCGGTACTCCTCCACCCGCTTGATCATGTTGATGGCATCGATGGGCTGCACCCGCTCGTGGATGTCATGCAAGAGCTCGATCTCATCCCCACACTCCTTACGAACCACCTCAAACATCTTGGGCACCGACTTCAGATACAACCGCTCATTCATGTAGTTGTCGGTTTCGCCCCCGAAGTTGGCTACCTTGAAGTCGGGCTTATCGGCCGTGGCCCCTACAGCTCCATAGCCACCCTGCTGGATGCGGATGTACTTGAAGCCATCGGCCATGAATTTTTTGACGCTGTCGGCGGCTGCTTCGGGAGTATTGCCCCCGGCATGGGTGTAGCAGGGGATAGCGAATCGGACTTTGCCACCCAGGAGCTGGTAGACAGGCATACCGGCTCGTTTTCCTTTGATGTCCCACAGGGCCTGATCGAGTCCGGAGAGGGCATTGTTGAGGACGGGTCCGTTGCGCCAGTAGGAGCTGACATAGGCAGCCTGCCACATATCCTCGATATTATCGACGTCTTTACCGACGCAGAATTCGTTGAGGTAGGTGTTGATGGCGACGATGACGGTGGCCGCCCGCTGGGTGAAGGTAGCGCAGCCGAGTCCATAGAGTCCGGGTTCAGAGGTTTCGACCTTAACGACGATGAGGTTGGAGCCTTGTGGGGCGGTGGCGATGGCTTTGACGGATTTGATTTTAACGGGTGCTGCCCCTAGGGCGTATCGGGGGGTAGTTTGTTGTTCTCTGGCCTGGGCAGTGGGGAGTCCGCCGAACAGGCTGAGGAGTCCGGCGGAGGAGCCCATACCCAGCATTTTCAGGGCATCACGACGACTTTGTTCTGGTTGATTCTCGTGCAATTCACGGGCTGTATTCATGGAAAGATGGCTTGAAGGATTAATAAATTCGTTTGTTATTCTGGTAAAGACATGGTTAAGGAAGGGCAAACGCGATGTATGAACCACCCGGTTTGTGGCCGTTTTTGACCCCTCCGGCGGCAATAACGACATACTGCTTACCATCGACCTGATAGGTAATGGGCGTGGCAAATCCACCCGCCGGAAGCTGGTATTCCCAGACAACTTTTCCCGTTTTGCGGTCGAAAGCCCGAATTCGTTCGTCGTAGGTAGCCGCGATAAAGACCAGGCCACCTGCCGTAACGATTGGTCCGCCATAATTTTCAGTACCCGTTAGTGGAATTCCCTTTTTGGTCAATTCCGGAAATTCGCCGAGCGGGACCCGCCACAGATACTCTCCTGTGTTGAGGTTAATCGCATTGAGCGTTCCCCAGGGCGGTTTTACGGCCGGATAGCCATCGGGGTCGAAGAAGCGTGTATAACCATTGTTGATATAAGGAGGTATGTACGGAAATTCAGATTTTTCGGCAACCGCTGTCGGGGCCGCAGCTGAATGGTGATCGCCCGTTTCGCTGGTTTTTGATTCGGTATTGAGCAGAAAGCGGACCAGCGTGCTACGGTCCTGATCGGAAATGTGCTCGAACGAGGGCATCCGGCCCCGACCTGATTTCAGAATGGCCTGAATATCCTGTCCCGACAACCGATTGCCAACATCAACTAAACTAGGGTAAGCCTGTCCACTGCCTTTCCGGTCAATTCCATGACAGGCCGCACAGTTGGCTTGATACAAGGCATTCCCTTTTGTCTTTAATTCAGCCGTTCGGGCGGCCATGTCCATCATCTTCAGATCCCAGACCATCTCGTTGGCATTCTGATAAAGAATACCATCCGGATCAGCCGCATTGCCGCCCCATTCGGCTCCACCACCAATGCCAAATAGTAACGTGCCTTCCAGACTGGGTGGCATAAACTTATTACCAGAGCGCGTTTTCTGGAATCGTTCTTTCACGAAGGCATGGGCTTCGGGCGTACGGTCGGTAATGTCGGCTTCGGTAAATAACTGCCGGGAAAAGGGGGCCGGTTTCAACGGAAATTTCTGTTTAGGCCAGGGTTGTTCGCCCGGAAGACCAGACGTTGGAACAGCCCGTTCCTCAACCGGGAAGAGCGATTCGCCCGTGTCGCGGTCGAGCACATAAATCAATCCATCTTTGGTGCTCTGGGCAACGGCATCGACCATCCGGCCATTATGCTTCACGGTAACCAGATTGGGTTGACAGGGCAAATCTCGGTCCCACAAATCATGCTGAACCGTTTGGTAGTACCATTTCAATTTGCCTGTTTCGGCATTCAGGGCAAGGATACAGTCAGAATACAGATTTTGCCCTGCCCGGCTGCCACCGTAGAAGTCAACCGCTGGCGAACCCGTTCCGAAGTAGACCATGCCGCGTTTTTCATCGAGCACCATGCCCGCCCAGTTATTGGCTCCGCCTATTTTTTTATAGGCATCTTTAGGCCATGTTTCGTAACCCGTTTCACCGGGCTGAGGAACCGTGTGGAAGATCCAGCGCATTGTTCCCGTACGAACATCGAACGCCCGTACATGACCTGGTGCAGCATCACCGTATTCGGAAACGGCTGAGCCAATGATCAACAGATCGTTGTAAATCGTTCCGGGACTGGTTGCTGAAACAGATAGTTTTTTAATATCGATTTTGGGATCGGCGATCAGGCCCTCCCGTAAATCGACCTCTCCGTTTTTGCCAAACTGAGCAACGGGTTCACCCGTAAGCGCATTGATGGCGAAGAGGGTAGGGCCAGCCGAATAAAGAATGCGCTTGTCGTTGCCATCTTCCCAATACATAATGCCCCGATTGGGGTTAAAGCGGGCCTGCCTGTCCTTAAATGGATCAAACAGCCAGCGTTGTTTGCCCGTATTGGCCTCTACCGCAAATAATTTTAGCTTCGGTGATGTGCCGTACAGAATACCGTTCACGACGATGGGCTGACACTGAATCTCGGGTTGGCGACCGGTTTTGCTATCGGTGGCTGCCGCATCGTAGGTCCAGGCTACTTTGAGGTTTTTGACATTGCTGAGATTGATCTGATTGAGGGGTGAGTAGCGGTTTCCGGCTTTATTCCCGCCGTAGTTGGGCCAATTTGAATTGCCCGGCTGATCGATGCTGGCTCCGTCACGAGTTGGATGAACGGCGGCAAAGAGCAGGCACAACAAGCCGATCGATCCAAGTGTTGTCGTATAGTTCATGGACTCCTGAAGAAAATGACGTTGTTTTAAGGCTACTTCGAAGCGGCTTGTGGAAAGGTATAGTAGTCGTAGGTGATTTTCCAGGTGAATTCCTTACCCGGCTCGGCCTTTATCCGGACATACGGTTCGGGGCAGACAACTGTCGCTATCGACCAGAAGGCTAATTGAGCAATGGGTTGATCGCTGGTGATGTGCACACCCGCGCCGGTTTTTCGGTTTTCGATCCGGATGTCGTAATCCTTTGCTGTATCGCCAAAGCCGGTCAGGTAGCAGTGAGTACTTTCGCCTTTGGTGAGTTCCCGAAGGTAGGCGACCTGGTTATTCCGGGTCTCAAATAACGTTCCCAGCCCTCGGGCTTTTTCGTTCGTTTGCAAGTTGAACGGAAAGGTTACCGAAAAATCTGGCCCGGTCGGCTGGTTATCGATTACGTAGAAGTTGTGATCGTAGACCGTTGTTTCAATCGGTTTACGGCCTGTGTTCTTCAGCGAATGTTCGAGTACTAACGTCGATTTTCGGCGAAGCAGTTTCAGCGTCTTCCGATAGAGATACGAATAACCCGCAGCATCGGTCAGTTCATGGATGAATTCAACTTCATCGGCCTTTTTCTTTACGGACCAGTTGCCCGGATTGACGAGTGGGTAGGGAGTAGCAAACCGATACGGTGAATCGGCCGACTTCCGAAGTGAACCGACTCCGATTTTCAGAAAGTCGTCTCCGGGTTTGGCTTCTTCATAACCGATCGGCGTAAACTCTTCGACCGGCCCGCTAATAGCATCGTGCAATTTTGGATCATATTTCTCGAACCATTGCCCAAAATAACTATGTCCGTTGCAGGTTAAGCTGGCAACAACACCCGACCAGTCGAACCGAACGCCCTGATAATAGCCCTGGGTGGAATCTGGCAGGTAAATTTTCGCCTGAATTACCCCATTGGACATGTCCGTTTGCGGAAACGGAGGCAAAAAAATAGCACTGGCCATGCCGACTAGCATGCCAAGGACAATAAATACCTGTTTCATGAGATCGCTGCGAGAAATTGGTAGAGCCAGTGAATGGGGAGTTGAATGGTGTCGGACGCTTTCGCCCGACACCACCGTATCCTGCTGCTTAATAGCCCGCGTTTTGCTTTATATTAACGTTGGACGTGATCTCATTGATCGGAATGGGTTGCGCGTAGTCGGTAGCATCCCACTGAATGGTTCCACCCCGAACCCGCTGATAATAAGCCGCTTCTTTATCGCCGATTTTCCATCGGCAGACGTCGAACCACCAGTGACCCTCGCCAAATAGTTCGGCCCATCGCTCGTATTTGAGTGGGTCATTTTTTAGCACGGCATCGGGAGCACTGGTCTGATCGGCCAGGCTTTTGTAATCAACGGCCGATGGCGTATTGACGGCATACCCGTAAGCTCGTCGCTTGACTTTATTGATGTATTCCAGCGCAGTTGCGTTGTCGCCACTATGGGTCAGCGTTTCGGCATAAAGCAAGTAAACATCAGCCAGGCGTAGCCAGAGAATATTGTCGCCATTCGCCATGTTCACTTCACCTTCCGCACCGCCCAGGTAAATGTATTTCCGGAAACTCCAGGCTTCCATATCGATTTCTGAAATATCCAGATAGTGAGAGATAGGCTTTTTAACCCCACTGATAATCATCGAATCGACATAGGGCTGCAAACAGGCGACCCATAAGCGGGGATCTACTGTTTTGTTGGTTCGGGCGGCTACAGAACGCGTGATGTAAGATTTATCGACATTCGCTATGTTCGCTGTAGCGGTTCCGGCCGGGAAATAGTGCCCCAGATTAAAGCCAAAACGGGCAATGTTTTTGGCATGTGGAAAGACGTTCGACCAGGCCGATGCCGCCTGTGCGCCATTGGGACCAACATAGGTTGGGGCAATCACCATGCCGATACTGGAGCCCATCGAGCGATCGTCTGTACCCCGATAGGTCATGTCGACGTTTAGATTGAGTTCGATCAGCGATTCGGAATTGAACTCGTTTTGCCCATTGAACATCGTTTTGTAGGTATCGAATGAAACCAGTGATTTGCCACTATTGGTTACGACATCACTGAGGTATGTTTTCGCATTCGCCCAGTCCTGAACATACACATAGACCTTACCCAGAAAGGCTTTAACACCCCATTCGCCCATTTTGTATTTATCGGTAGCGCCTGTCCAGCTCTTTCCTTTCAATAGCGTTTCGGCGGCTTTCAGGTCACTGATAATGAAGTCCCAGCACTGTTTCACTGTCGAGCGGCTTATTTGGGTTTCGGGCAGGCTCGTAGCCGTTTTTGAAACAAGCGGTACGCCCTGTTTATCTCCGCCCTGCCCATCAACGATAAAGCTTTCGCCCCATAAGGAAGTCAGGTAGAAATAATACCAGGCTCTCAGATACAGCGTTTGCCCCTTTATCAGATTCACCGCAGCCGCATCGGAGGCCGCTGCTTTGGGCGCGTAGGCTTCAACACCGGCCAGTAGCGTATTGCAACGCTGGATTCCCCGCCATAGATCCTGCCAGGTGCCTTGCAGAAAGCTGTCATTGACCTGCGAATTATTCTGCGCCAGTTGAATCCAGGTCGTTGTTCCCTGCCAGCTTAAATCCGTCGTATGATCCCAGAGGTAGGTATTTTTGGCCAGCATGTTATGCCCGAATATACTGGGTGCATGCTGTGTGGCGTAAGCACCTGCCAGGAGCTGTTCCAGATCGGCAACCGAATTTGGATAACTGGCCGTGGAAATGGCGCCAGGATTGTCTACGTTAACGAAATCCTCTTTACAGGATGCCATACTCAGGAGTAAGACAAAGAGGGAAAATTTAGCTACTATCTTCATGATGGACGATCTTTTTTGAATCACGTAATTCCGTGAAAAGTGGTTAGAAATTGACATCGACGCCTACGGAAACAAGTGAGGTACGAGGATAAGAGTAAATCGTATCGATGCCCCGTCCGGTGGTGGCTGCATTAGAACCACTACTACGCCCCAGTACTTCCGGGTCAAGCCCTGAATACTTGGTGAAGGTCAGCAGGTTTTGCCCCTGCACATACACCCGGAGCCCTGACATTTTCCACTGTTTCATCAGCGAAGCCGGTAGAGTATAGCCAATCTGAACATTACGCAGTTTGAGGAAAGCTCCGTTTTCGACAGCAAAATCCGAGATCCGGGTGTAGTTGGCATTGGGGTCACGGACGTAGTTTCCGGACGGATCCGTATAGCCTACCCGAGGCAGGTTGGTGAGTCCGTTGCCGTTGAAAAAGGAGGTGTTGAAAATGTCCCTGGTCGTGTTGTAATCACCCACAAAAATCGACGTATAGTATTTGTTGGCATTGAAAACATCGACCCCGGCAATTCCCTGAAACAAGGCCGAAAAATCCAGCCCTTTCCAGCCCATACTGAGCGTAAAACCGTACGTCATTTTCGGCCACGGATTACCAATGAAGGTTTTATCGGCGGTGGTAATTTTTCCGTCTCCGTTTATGTCTTTGAATTTCAGATCACCCGCCCCTGTAGCAGCGGCCTGGTAGTAAACCCCAGCTGCCGTTCCACCGGCAGAAGCAGCCGCTTCCTGCGCCTTTTGGTTCAGAGCGGCTACCTCAGCATCACTCTGGAAAATTCCATCCGTTTTATAGCCGTAAAACTGTCCCAGCGGCTGACCGGCCTGCGTGCGGGAAACCACACTCTCCAGATAATCACCGGCCGGGCCGTCGTTAATTGGATTGTTGTTCGTGCCGTCCAGTTTTTTTACCAGGTTGCTGTTAAACGCGGCATTGGCGGTAATGCCATAGGTGAAGTCGCCCTTTTTGCCCCGGTAATCGATAGCCAGTTCAAGACCTTTGTTACTCATCTGACCGATGTTGGTGTAAACTGTCGAGCTGCCAAAACCGGTAGACATAGGCACAGGAACCTGATAAATCATATCGTTAGTCTGGCGACTGTACCAATCGACGGTGATATTCAGGGCATTTTTCAACAGGCCAATATCCAGACCGATGTCGGTTTGAAGCACAGATTCCCATTTGATATCCTGATTGGCCAACTGAGCAGTCAGGGCGTATCCCTTAAAACGGGAGCCATCGGGCAGACCCATGCTGGTAATGGCATTCGTGCCGCCGTATGAGTTCTGGTAGGTATACTGAGGAATGCTACTGGTACTTCCCAGTTTTCCGTAGCTGGCACGAAGTTTTAAGTTCGAAACGTAGCTCAGATTCTCCTGAATAAACGCTTCTTCGTTTAGTTTCCAGCCAATGGAGGCCGAGGGGAAAACGCCGAATTTGTTGGCGGGGCCGAATCGGTCAGAACCATCCCGGCGAACCGTAGCCGTCAGCAGATATTTGTTGGCGTAGGTGTAATTGACCCGTCCAAACTGGGACAGCAAACGAGTCTGGGGGAATTCACCACCGCTGGCTACGTAGCTGCTGGGATTAGAGGTCAGACCCAGGTTATATGTAACGTAGGGAAAGCTCTGAGCCTCACCATGCAACGAACTCAGGTCTGATTTGTAGGCTTCGTATCCGGCCAGTATTTTGAAATCGTTCTGACCAATCGTTTTGCCGTAGGTCAGCACAAAGTTGGCCGTTAGGTTCCGCTGATTATTGACGTCGCGACTCAGGAATGCATTATGATTCGCCACTGTGCCGTAGTCGTAGGCCTCCGTGAATTTGTAATTCTTTACGTTATAGATCGAGGCACCAAATGTGGAGCGAAGGCTGAGCCCGCTAAGAATTTCCCATTCAGCATAGATATTACCTTCCAGTGCGTATTGTTCATTCAGCATGTGGTTCTGGTATTCCTGTCCGACGAGATTGGGCCCGGTAAAAAACGTACCGGTTTTGGCCCAGCCACCATAGGCTGAGTTGGTAGGATCATAAATGGGAACAACAGGCGCTGAACGGAACGGAAACGTGCTTGTTTGAACCGGGTTATTTCCTGTTTTCCAGGCATACAGGGTTTCGCCAACCTTCAATTTTTTATTGATCTTGAAATCTGCATTGGAACGAAGCCCATACCGATCAAACCAGTTGTCGATCAGGGTTCCTCCTTCGCGCTGGTAGTTAGCCGACAAATAGTAATTGGTTTTGGCCGTAGCTCCAGATAAGGAGAGCGAATAGCTCTGGTCGGAGCCGTTCGTATACAGATCTTTCACCCAGTCGTTATCGGGCAAAGTAGTTGGATCGCCCCAGCCGGTGGTACTCACGCCGAACGCTTTCTTGGCCGTAATGTAGTCGGCCGTGTTCAGCATTTTATACAGGTTTCGGGGTTGCCGAACGCCGTAATAGGCATTGAAATTGATTTTCATTCGGTCGGTACCGCTCCCCCGCTTGGTGGTTACCAGTACGACCCCGCCAGCTGCCTGAGCCCCATAAATGGCGGCAGCACTGGCATCTTTCAGAATCTCAATCGATTCGACATCCTGTAAGTTGAAGTTATTGCCGGCCGACATACGAATCCCATCCACGATATAGAGGGGAGACATACCACCAATGGAGCCCACGCCCCGGATGACAATGTCGGAGCTAGCCCCTGGCGACCCGTCGTTCCGGGTTACCTGAACACCCGCAGCCCGACCTTGCAGGGCTTCGTTTATACTCCGAACCGGCAGGTTTTTTACATCTTCCGCTTTTACGGAGGAGATGGAACCCGTTAAATCTGACCGTTTTTGTGTGCCGTAACCAACGACGACGACCTCGCTAAGGTTTTTGGTGTCGGTGGCCAGTCTGACAGTTACGGCCGTCTGATTTCCTACCGTAACCTCCTGCGACAGGTACCCAACAAAACTAAAAACCAGAACATCGTCGCCAGTGAGTAGCGTCATCCGAAACTGGCCCGTGGCATCCGTGGTTGTACCGCGCTGGGTTCCTTTTACAACCACACTTACACCTGGTAAGCCGACGCCAGCTTCATCAGTAACCGTTCCTGATAGGGAACGATCATTGAAAGCCTCATCGTTTGTTCGAGTGGACTCTTCGGGCGCTTTTGGGGCTGCTGGTTCCTGATTCAGGATAATCTGCCGCCCTTTAACGTAATACGTGACCTCGAGCGGTTTTAGTAACTGATCGAGAATTTCACCCAATCGCTGGTTGGTAGCGTTTAGTGAAACGTGACTATTCAACTGCTTAAGAGCTGATCGGTAGGCAAAACGTACGTCGGCCTGGCGTCCCAATTGATTGAGCACAGATTTCATCGTCAGGTTATCGGCGCGGAGTGTAATGCGCTGATCCATGACTTGCTGTGCCTCAACCGGGCGGGCCGCAGCCAGACCGGCTACCATAGCCGCTATTAGTAACTGATAGACAGTAAATTTCATAAGTCTACGCAACAGGCTAAGCGGTTGTCGAAGTTCTTTCATACTTTTGCTTGTTTTTTGGCTATTTGAATTTTGGAATGGACAAAGAACCCCCTGCCTCATGCAAAATGAGGGTCTCAGAGAAGGGTGCTTTTTGAGTCAGTGATGCCGGAATCATCACTGGCTTTTTTTTTGTGAATAGGTTGGCTACTGCTTCATAGGCGGGCGGTAAAAAAGTGGGTTTAAAATTCGTATTGCTTCAGAGTTGATGGTAATTGAGGTATTGGCTAACTAAGGTAATTTTGAGAACTCCATCGTCTTGATTAATCACTTGATACTTACTTACAGCCTTTACTGGTGATGACAATCTGCCCATCCAGCACCTCATACGTAGCGCCAATGGTCTGACAAACGACATCGAGTCGTTCAAGCAGGCTTTCATTCGAAAACGTAAGATTCACCAGACAGGCTGACAGGTCATCTTCATTGTAAAGAAGCTTCACACCGTAGGTATGCTCGATGGTTGAAAAGACTTTAGCGACCGGAGCATCCTCAAAGATCTGCTCGCGGCTAATCGTTTCGGGCATCAATGCTTTGGGTTTCTCAACCAGTGCCTTCATCAGCTGGTTATCGGCCAGATTGTACGTCATTTGTTGATTTGGAGTCAGGATGACGCCCTGAATCTGTCGCAGACCGGACCGCTGTGCTTTCTCAAAATCCTGTTGCTTATAAACCGATACCCGCCCAGTTCTTACGGTTACGACAACGGCTTTTTCGCTTTCAAAAGCCCGTACCAAAAAGCTCGTTCCCAGTACTTTAGTGACTGTTTGGTTGGCGTAGATCAGAAACGGTTTAGTAGGATTTTTGACCACGTCGAAAAAAGCTTCCCCGTTCAGGTAAACCGTTCTGTTGTTTGCTCCGAACTGTTTTGGATAACTTAAACGGCTCTTTGGCCGGAGAGTTACAACACTACCATCGCCAAGTACGACATTGACAACCCGATCGCTGTCATTTACTTTTTCCAGGAGCAGAATGCCCGCTGCCTTTGTCAAGTGGGCGTAAGGTGCCGGTTGAGCATGCTCATTCGTGTACCGATACAGCCAGATCCCTAACCCAACCGTAACGAGAATAGAAGCGGCTGCTGCCCACCGCCACCAGGATTGTTGCCAGATCGATCGCACGGGTGTTTCTACGTCAGCATCCCGACGCTCGGCGGCCCGTTGCATCAACTGGCTTAGCTCGCTATCGATACGGTCTTCCGTTGCATTATCGCGGTATTCACTGGTTAAGGCACGTACAAGTTCCTGCGCCTGCCTGACTACATCGGCCCGATCCGGATTTTCTATCAGCCATTGTTCCCAGAATACGGTAGCCTGGGGAGATGTTCCACCTACCCATTGGCGAAATGACTCGTCGAACAGAAAATCTTCAGCGTTGTAAATCTTGTAGTTCATAGCAGCGCAAAAAGCACACGGTTGCTTCTAACCCTATAGTGCTATTCTTTGCCTGCCAATACTCAAAAAAATGTAAAATTTTTTTCGCCTAGAGTACAATTGTCTGTTTGTTACCGTTTGGGGAGGATTAGCAGCAAAAGCGAAAGGAGCAAATCAGGAGACCAGTGGCTTCTGAGTTCTTTAAAGGTCCGATGAAGGAGGTTAGCTACGCTCTGCCGTTCCATGCCCATAATCTGGGCAATTTCGTGATTATCCAGGTTCTGATAGAATCGTAGATAAAGCACTTCCTGCTGACGCTTGGTGAGACTAGCCATCAATTGATGCAATAACCGGGCCTGCTCCGTATGCACTTCCTGATCAATTATTTCGTCTTCAATCGATACCGAGAAGGGGCCAGACTTGTCTGAATCATCAATCTGGATCGGGGATTGATGTGCCCGAGACTTTAATAATTTATAGCGGAGCGCTTTAAGCAGATACGTTTTAACGAAAACGGCATTTCCGACCGTTTCCCGGTGATCCCATAATTCCAGAAAAAGATCCTGAATCGTGTCCCAAACCAGTTCGGAGTCGGTCGTTAAACGCAGGCCATAGTTATACAATCCAGGATAATGCTCCCTGGCCAACTCTCCTAAAGCCCGTTCGTCTCCAGCTTTGAAGCGTTGCCATAGCTCCTGAGGAGATAAATCCCGATAAGTGGCTGCTGTAAAACGTTCCAATGGTTATTGACCCTAGTATACAAACGCTAAAGACGACCCATGTGATTTTATATTGATCAAATCTGGTATTTATTGAACAATTTTCGTCATTAGTCGAAGCTGACCTCTACGAGTATACCAAAAAAGCTGGCTAAGTGTTTTGTGACAATTGACTTAGAGCCGCTCGTGCTTTATTGTCGACACTGTTTTTATACTCGTGGTGCTTGAAACTAAGTGCTTTCTGGAATAATGACCGCGCCAGAACACGATCGCCCTTCTGTTGGTAGATATACCCTAATTGTAGAGCCGCCGTTGCACCGAAGGATAACTGCTCCCGGCTACCATCGGGGGATTCACTAAGAACTAAAGCCCGGTTAAGATAAGGAATGGCCGCATCGGCATCGTTCCGGCGCTGATAGATACGACCAAGGCGGTAATTATATTCGGCTTTCTCGGCCGTCAATGAAAATTTTGCTTCACCGTAAGGACGAAGATAAGCCAGCGCACTATCCGTAAAACCACCATCGGAGGCAAGCCGGGCTCGCATCAATACTTTCTGATTGGGCGATCCGCCCCGCTTCAGATACGCTTCGGCGAATTTCTGCGCGGCCTTATCCGATTCAACTGTCGTTCGGCCAACGGTTATCAGTTTTTCCAGAAATAACCTTGCTTTACTATCAGGCGAATTGGCCAGCCAGTGGCAGAGAAATAACTTATAATATGAATCCTTCAAAAAATTCTGTCCTTTATACGCAGTCAGAAATTGCTGGAAGTGATTGATAGCCATTGAATTCTGTCCCTTTTGCAGGTAAATGTCGCCTAAAATATTTTCGATGACTGGCATTGCCTGATAGGCTGACCCAGTAGGGCGTGTCAGTAAATAAGTGAGCGCCTGCTCGCTATGGCCATTCTTCTGCTCGATAGTTGCCCCGAAAAAATGCAAAAGCAGATTATCCTGATTGTCGCTTACCAGCCGCTGTAAATCCTTTCCATCCGCTTCCGAGAATTTCAGGACGTATGCCTTTACCATCAGCGAAACAAGCTGGGCTTCGAGCCTGAAGGTGGGGTCCTGTTCGGCTCGCTGCAACTCCTGTTGTCCCTGCTGAACATTGCCATGCAACCCAAGCAGGTTGGCTACCCAAACGTAATTATCCGGCACTGACCCAACCATGATATGCAGTGTTCCAAGCGATTTATAGGTCGGTAAAAAATGGGGGAATTTTTTCTGGTTGGTAGCCAGTAACTTATAAGCCCGAATAACATCCCAGCTCGCACTGAGTTCTTTACCAAATTTCAATTTTACAAACGCCCAATGGAGCCGAACTTCTGCCTGGATAACACGCTGCCAGGGCGAGTTTTCATCTAAGGCATTAAGCGCATCCAGTCGCTCATCTTCGCGGTCGCTCATGTCAGCATAGGCCCGGTCATCGTCGGAGGTGACAAGGGTGAGCATATCTGCATAATCATCCAGAAAAATGCGGACACCGTTCTGGCTACTTTCTTTCACTAAAGCCTGCCGGGCCGACTGGAGCTTCAGTTTTTGGAGATCCGTATAGGCACGTTGCAGACCTGGTGTCCAGACGAAATCCTGCGCATGAACGCAGCAGGACACTAAAAATAGGGCGGCTGTTAGTACCGAAATTGGTCTGATTAGCATCAGCATAGCAAACGCAGTATAGCAAAAAAGGTCGCCAGTTAGACGACCTTTTTTGCTAATTAGATTAATCACCTACCGACCCCGGCCAACTGGCGCTGGTTCGGGCACCCCTTCGACATCGGCAAAAATCCGGCCGCAGTGTTCGCAAACGATGATTTTCTTCTTGTCTTTAATGTCGGCCTGACGCTGCGGTGGTACTACATTAAAGCAACCGCCACAAGCACCCCGTTTCACCATAACGACCGCAAGGCCATTGAGGGCATTGCTCCGGATTTTATTGTATGAGTTCAATAAGCGCGGTTCGATGGTTGTTGCCTGCTGGTCGCGCTGCTTGATAATCTCCTTTTCCTCTTCCTGGCTTTCCGACGTAATCTGATCCAGTTCCTGCTTCTTTGCCTTCAGATCTTCTTTCCGTTCGTTAAGCGCAGCCTGCGTAGTCTTAATTTCTTCTTCCTTGCCCCGAACCCGAAATTGTGCTTCGTTGATTCGTTTATCGGCTAGTTCGATTTCGAGCGATTGCAATTCGATTTCTTTGGAGATGGCATCGAATTCGCGGTTGTTGCGCACGTTCATTTGCTGATCTTTGTATTTGGTAATCAGCTTTTCGGCGTCTTTCTTGGCAACCCGGTTGCGCTCAATATCGTCTTCCAACGTCTTGATTTCAGCCTGGAACTTACCTATCCGAGTTTCGAATCCGGCAATATCATCTTCCAGATCACGGACCTCTTCGGGCAGACCACCGCGAATTTTTATGAGTTCGTCTAGTTGAGAGTCAAGGGATTGCAGTTTAAGAAGAGCGTCTAATTTTTGCGCAATCGTCAGTTCCATTCGGAGATTTTTGTTTTAAAGTATAATACCTAATCCGGACCGCCCGTGCGGTTTAATGTATAATGGGGTATAGTCTAACTAGCTGAAAATTAATCAATTCAGAGTCCTTGCATTATACATTATTCATTAGTAATAGCTAACCGGATTAGTGTCAGTTTCTGATAAAATTACCGCAAAAGTAATGAATTTTTTTGCCAAATGCTGGCTAATTAACTCTTTTGTAAAGACTTCACTTTCATAATGACCAATATCGCAGATGACAATGCGCCCATCGGCATCGAAAAATTCGTGGTATTTATAGTCTGCCGTCACAAAAACATCGGCGTTTGCTCGTAAGGCATCGGGCAGTAAAAAGCTCCCGACGCCCCCACATACCGCTACACGCCTGATTGGGTGTGCGGGTAATGGTGTGTATCGAATCAGGTTAAGATTCATCCTGTCTTTCAAGTAGCTTAGCCAGGACTGACCATCCAGTGGCTCCGGCAAATCGCCAACGGCTCCCGAACCAACTTCCTGATTTTTATTATCTAATGCGGTTAAATAATAAGCGACCTCCTCATACGGATGGGCCTGTCTAAGAGCCGCCAACAATTGCCCCTGCTGATGCGTCGGAATGATAACCTCGATCCGGTTTTCAGCCTCTTCGTGGTATTCGCCTACCTCACCAATTGCTGGTTGTGCGGTTTGGCCCGGCTGGTAGGTTCCAGTGCCGCTTACGCGAAAACTACAATTTTTGTAGTCGCCTATCTGACCCGCTCCGGCGGCATAAAGCGCGTCCAGAATTCGTTGCGTATCGGCCACAGGAACAAACGTGACCAGTTTACTCAACACCTGCGATTTAGGTGCCAGTACCTGTACATTCTGTAGATTCAGCTTTTCCGCAATCTTGAAATTAACGCCACCAACCACGTTATCCAGGTTTGTATGGGCGGCATAAATCGCAATGTCATTTTTGATGGCCCTGATGACCGTTCGTTCAACGTAGTTTTTTCCGTTGAGTTTCTTAAGCCCTTTAAAGACAATCGGATGGTGAGCCACAACCAGGTTACAGCCTTTAGCAATAGCCTCGTCTACAACAGCCTCAGTCGCATCCAGCGTAACCAGAACGCCCGTTAGTTCGGTAGTAGGATCGCCAATGATCAAACCGGAGTTATCGTAGGACTCCTGATAGGCAAGTGGTGCCAATGCTTCAAGATAATTGGTCAGTTCACGAATTTGCGTCATAACGAATGAATAACAGAGTCAATGGATCAATGGCCGAATCTATACTAGCTGACCAGTTATTCCTAAAAATCTGATTTTATAAACGGGTCGATGAAAATCAGGACTTTCGCAAAACCCCGTGCCACGGTTTGTTTACGCATCACTATTAACCGTGGCACGGGGTTTTGCGAAAGTCCTGGAAAATACATCATCAGGTTATTTTTTGTCATGCGAATCGGTACAGCGTTGCTGGGCCAGCGTGGTCGCTTGGATGCTAAACGTGGCTGAAGCGTAGATGGTGTCTTTTTTCAGATCAAACAAGCTCGACCGGCATTCTACCTAAGCGAAACCGTCCGGATGAACGAACTGATGGGAATATCGTTGTTAAACAGATGGCTGGTTTGTCTGAAAAAGCCAGACGAAATAGTTCATTATTTGTCCGCTACCAGACAGAGCATAGTTGGTAGTAAACACACAATTCGGTCGAAAATGGGCCTCGTTGCCATTAATAATTGTTAATAAACGGATGGAGACTTTCCCCCACACCAAAAATAGTTGGCAGTAGATGGTATTAGCCCGAACTTTGCAGCAGCCATTAACGCATTAAGGCAATTCGGCACTGACCGTTTTCAATAACGCATCAGAATGATTCTTAGAACTGAAAATTTAATAAAGAAATACGGGTCGCGGCTGGTCAACAATAACGTGTCGTATCAGGTGGCCCAGGGTGAAATTGTAGGGTTGCTCGGCCCAAATGGTGCCGGGAAGACTACCTCGTTCTACATGGCTGTTGGTTTGGTGAAGCCCAATAGTGGTAAGGTTTTTATTGATGATATCGATGTTACAGACCTGCCTATGTATAAACGGGCACGACTCGGCCTTGGCTATCTGGCGCAGGAAGCATCTGTCTTTCGGGATCTATCGGTCGAAGAAAACGTACTGGCCGTACTCGAAATGAGCGACTTGCCAAAAAATCAACGCAAAGAAAAAGTAGAAGAGCTGCTCGCTGAGTTTAGCCTGACGCATGTTCGCAAGAGCAAAGGCAAGGTGCTCTCCGGGGGCGAACGCCGACGCACCGAAATTGCCCGTGCGCTGGCTGTTGATCCTAAGTTTATTCTGCTCGATGAGCCCTTCGCGGGTGTCGACCCGATTGCCGTAGAAGACATTCAGAGCATTGTCGCCAAATTGAAGCACCGCAACATCGGCATTCTCATTACTGATCACAACGTGAATGAAACGCTCTCGATCACTGACCGGGCCTACCTGCTCTTTGAGGGTAAAATTCTAAAGCAAGGCACTGCCGAAGAACTGGCCAGTGATGAACAGGTTCGGCGGCTTTATCTGGGTCAGCATTTTGAGCTAAAGCGTAAAGTTTAAGTACACATTACGGCAAATAGGAGCTATCCTGCAAAATTCGGGATGACTCATGTTTAATCACCGCTTATTATCCCAGCACCTCCCTCAATACGGGCAACGACTTTACCTCGCCGATTGAGTCGATATGAATCTGATAATAAGCCACCAGGGCATCCAGCAGTTCGTTTCGGGCCGAGCGCGAAATCCGGATTGCCGTTCCATAGGGCTGGCGAAGCATGCTATTGAGCGCAGCATCCATCTCATCGTCGGGTAAGAACGGATAGGAGTTTTCCCGGAGCTGGCTCTCGAATTCGCGGGCACTTTCGGGACCAAATCCCAGAAAAAACGAAAGTTTCAGTAGAAAGGTCAGGTGGAAGTTTTCGTAGTTCGTACGGGCCTCTTCCAGGAATAGTACTGAATCGACCAGAAACCGGAACAATACCGGGCTGCTCGCTTCTTCTTTCAGCACTTTATTCAGCATTTCCGTTACGAACATCGCAATCGTTGACTTACTTACCTCAAAAGGCAGGCTCTGAAACGGATGGCTGGTCTTGATCTCCGAAAGCCGGTGCAGATCGCGGTCGTGCTTGTTATAAACGACCATCTCGAGCAACGTTAACGGCTGAAACAGAGCTATTTTATTGTTTTTACTCCGGGCCGTTCGAACGCTATTGACAATATAGCTTTGTAAACCAAACTCTTCGGTATAAACGCGGGCAATAATGGACGTTTCGCGGTAACGAATATAACTAAGGGCAATACCCCGTGTTTTTTGCAGCATTGTTGTCGAACCGCCGATGCGGTAGTAAGCCTACTAAGTTAACTCTTTTTTGCTGAATTTTTGACTGCATTTCCTGATTTCATGGCGCAGGAACCGATACGTCTGGTCGCTCGACTGCACGGATTAAACGATTCGCTGCTCAGCCAATTTTTAACGAAGCAAGGGCCTTTCTTAGCTTGTTTCCTTATTTTTGACCGATAACTTATACGATTCATCACCCCATCAATCAGCACATTTCGATAAAGTAAAACACAGTACAATCGTTCTTTACAAATGGTATTCAATCTTTTCGCATGAAACTCTACAAAACCGGCTCCGGCATCGTTCTTGAATCGAATAATCTGTTTTATACTGTTCCGGCCGACAACTGGGATGATTTAGTCAATCAGGATAATCTGTATGATGTTCTGCTGGAGATAACCAAATCGGTAGCTCCGGCAGATGATCACCAGCAATGGGCACAAACGGGCTTACTGGCTCCAATCGGTCGGCAGGAAGTCTGGGCATCGGGGGTTACGTATCTGCGCAGCCGCAATGCCCGCATGGAAGAATCGAAGAAGTCGGGAGGAGATAATTTTTATGATCGGGTTTACGACGCCGAACGTCCTGAATTATTCTTCAAATCAACACCGGAACGTGTAGTAGGACCAGGAGCAAATGTCCGCATTCGGGCCGACTCGACCTGGAATGTACCGGAGCCTGAGTTAACACTATTTATTACATCATCAGGAAAAATCGTAGGCTACACCTGTGGTAACGATATGAGTTCGCGGAGTATTGAAGGTGAAAATCCGCTCTATCTGCCGCAGGCCAAAAGCTACGACGGTAGCGCTGCCCTTGGCCCATGTCTCTATGTTCCAGAGACGCCAATCTCGCCCGATTCGCAGATTAAGCTGGAAATCATCCGGGAGTTTCAGGCTGCCTTTACCAATAGCATTGCCATCAGCCAGATGAAACGGCAACATACGGAACTCGTTTCGTTCCTCTTCCGCGAATGCTCATTTCCTTTCGGCTGCTTCCTCATGACCGGCACCGGTATTGTTCCTCCCGACGATTTCACGCTTCGATCAGGTGATGAAATTCGAATAACGATCGATGGGATCGGAACGCTGGAAAATGTTGTTGGTTAGTGTAGAGGTGTATCGTTTGCGTCTTCTACCGTATGGTTTTGCTGATGCGTACTAACGCCCATCACGACTCAGTTGCCATGAAATTCCAGCCCTATTGGCCATGCGACCGGCTTAAACCTTATGTTCGTCGGCTGATCATTTCGAAAACAGCCGACGAACAGGCTTATAAAATTTTGCCAGACACGTCGCTGGTGATGGGATTTCAGTATCGCGGAAAACTGATGTATCTAGACAATGCGGGTGAAACTCCTTTATCAACATCGGGAGTTACGGGACTTATGGATACGTTTAGAGTCTTTAAAAACTCCCGTAACATTGGCTCTGTACTCGTCGATTTTATCGAAACAGGCGCTGCTGCATTTTTCCGCGAACCTGTCCACGAGTTTTTCGGAAAAAGTCTGTCGCTCGATAACTTTATAGATTCGACAACCCTGGCGGTTCTTGACGAGCAGCTTATGGCGGCCAGCAACGATTGGGGCCGAATCAACACTGTGGAGCAGTTCCTGCTGTCACGACTTCAGGAGCCACGGACAGACCCGCTTATTGTAGCTGCCCTTCAGCACATTCACTTGTCGAACGGAACAATCCGCATGAAGGAATTAGCCGATAAACTCTGCATCAGCCAGAGCCCGCTCGAAAAACGATTTCGAAAACAGGTGGGTGCATCGCCCAAAAAGTTTTCGTCTATCGTTCGAATCAAAAACGCAATAAACGCATTGGGTTCCACTGATTCAACCACCCGAATCAGTATTGACGCAGGCTATTTCGATCAGGCACATTTTCTTCATGATTTCAAGCGTTTTACCGGCTTATTGCCTACTCAATTCCTTCGCTTTCCGACTGCTATCTGACGAAGAAAAACGATTTTTTACAAGTTTGGGCCTGGCCTGATTCAGAATTTTGTGGTAAACAAATCAGCCACAAAATGACCATAGCTGAAAAAATTCATCAGGCTTACGCCACTTCGAAAAACTATCCTGATCTGGCCCAGAAACTTATCGATGCCGGTGTTCAGTCGTATACTGTTGATGTAGCATCCAGTATTATTCTGTACAGATTTGCTCATGGATTAGTTGAGATTCACGCCAGTACAGCCGGGCCAAGAACTATTGAACGAACCTTCGATGAGGCACTTACTCTAAAGGCCATTCGTGATAATCAGGAAGGTAAATCGGATTACCCTGGCTTTATGGACGCAATCGCCAAAGCCGGTGTGCGCTTTTATGACGCCATACTGAACGGTTCTGGAAAACGGGTCATCTATCTGGGTATCGGTGGCCATTACGAAGAGCGGATACCGGTTAAACAGGGTGTTTACTAACCAGAATGCCCCAAACCGCATCGTACGGTTTGGGGCATTCTAGTTACCTTTTTTTTGTTGGTTTGACTGTCTGACGTAAACTGTTGACTTCTTTCTTTAATTCAATGATGTAAAGCGTGAGTTCTTCGATCTTTTCCAGCAGTTTGGCATTCATTTGGCCAACGTCCATTCCATCCTTCACAACCTCTTCTGCCGAAGGTATACCGGGCAAATGCTGGTGTTGCTGAATGTATCGTTCCACTTCAGCTAACGGGCGCAACTGGTAGGTATTGCCGAGTACGTGATCACTCCAGTCGGACGTATTTTTGATCGCAACTTTAACTTTCTCGGTCAAAATCCCTTTAGAAACAAAAAGGTTATAATCGGACGGTGTCTTGCTAACGCCCTGGCCAATAATAATGGCCTCGCCCTTCACACTTTGTAGAAACCGGCCATTACGTTGCCACAAGCCATCATCTGAAGAAGCCGCAGCCCTGCCACCACTGACGTAGTTTGCCAGATATACATCACCCTTAGCGTTGACCGTCAGGAATTTACTGGCACTTCCAATAGGCGTCATGGCCGAGGTGACCTGAGTTAACCGGAGTCCGGATTGTCCGCTGGAATCGGCATGAATTTCCAGCTTATTTCCGGGGCTACCAGTCCCAATTCCGACATTGGCACCGTTGCCCAGCACGATCGCATTACTAATATCCACTCGGGCATTGTTACCAATAGCCGTAGCATTAGACAGTCCTGCTTTACCCGCATTTGCCCGGTAGCCCAGAAAGGTATTGTTAAGTCCATTCTGATTGCTCCGTCCACTTTCAGAACCAATGGAGACATTATTGGAGCCGTTCACGCCAGCTCCATTCCCCGCATTAGTTCCCAGATATACGTTGTAATTACCGGCGGCATTGGCACTTCCCGCGCTATCGCCCAAAAAGACGTTGGCCGAGCCAATCGTGTTGTTAAGCCCGGCCAGCGTACCCAGAAAGGTATTAAAATTCCCGGTGGTTGTATTTAGCCCCACTTTATACCCAACAAAGGTATTGGCCTGCCCACTGCTGAAGAAACCTGCCCAACTACCCACAAATGTTGACTGATTGCCGGTCATGTTCGAATAACCCGCATTAGGCCCTAATGCGACATTGCCGCAACCTGTCGTATTCGCGTATCCGGCCCCTACACCAACAAAATAATTGCCGCAATCTGCCGCTCCACCTGTTACGGTTACCGATGTTGCAGCCGTGGCCGTTTGGCTCACAGCATCCGTGACAATAACGGAGAACACCTGTACCCCTGCGGTCAGACTTGTCACTCTGGCGGTATTACCAGCCGTTGGACTAACACCGGGGCCACTGAATGTGTAACTAAACGGAGCCGTGCCCCCCGACACTTTTGCGGATAGGTTTGTCAGGCCCGGACTTACGGCAGGGCTGGCAACAAGCGTTACAGATACCGGATTGGCTGTTGGATCTGCTCCATTCAATGCACCGCCAATGCCACCACTACCCAAACGGGCAGCCAGAAAATCGGCCCGAAAGCTACCGCCATTCCCTGAATTCGCCCAGCCAGTGATTGAAGGTTTAGCACCATACGTAAAAATTGATGCGCCACTGCCTCCCGGCGACGAAGCTTTTGGAATAGCCGTATGCCCACTGGCCGGATCAGGATTGAACGTTGTCGGCCCATCATTGATCGTAAAGACTTTCAGTTGCTGTGGCGTTAACACCTGACCCAGTTTTCCATTAATAGCGTCTACATCGGCCTGCGTATAATAAAAAGACACCGCAACGGGGTTGCCTGCCGATGGCTCATTGGTCGGTTTCAGCGTATAATAACGGTTTGCAGCAGACCAGCCCGTTGGAAGAGTCACGTAATTAGTCGGGCTATTGGGGGCTATAACCGATGCGCCAGAAGTACCTTTTAGTTGCAGACTGAACGTTCCATCGCCAATCCGGCCGATGTTCTGCCCGTTTTTGCTGATCGAAAGTATCTTATTAAGTTCTGCATCGGTATAATGCGTCTGGTTATTGCCATCCGTACATTCGCAGGTTGCGTTACGGGCAATACCGTTGGTGGCAGGCACTGAAAAGCCGTCTCCATCTTTAATAATGGTAAACTGATCCTGAATTGAGCCATCACCGGCAATCAGCTTCGATACCAGTTTACCGCCTTCAATTTCAAGGTACATTGATCCCCCGGCATCGTCGTAGGCAACTTCCATGGCATTATGTGGCCATTGAGCCGTTCCCGATAAGATACGCCCGCCTGGAGCCCCACCGTGACCATTCACTACGTATACCGTGCCTTCATTGGTGGCGGAGTTGCGACTTTTGAAGTAATAGCAGGAATTAGACGATCCATCGAACTTGCCACTTGATTTGGCGTTACTGCCATCAACGGAATTATGCAGCTTACTGTCGTACGTAAGCGCATCGCCGTAGTGTCCTTTCATGAGCCTCGACCGCTCGTAGACGTGACTGTGACCACACATGACCAGATCAACTTTATACTGTTCCAGTACCGGCAATAGATTCATTCGAACGTCCCGAAGTTGTTTATTAGTATCCGAATCGTGTGTGCCCTTCGTGTAGGGTGGATGATGCCAGAAGGCAATAATCCATTTTATGTTTGGATTCGCCTGAGCAGCGGCCAGATCCTGTTTGAGCCAGGTAAGCTGCGGCCTCGACTCAAGAAACCGAACATCGGAGGCCACATCGGCATTGTCTTCGTAGCGGTCCGAATCCAGGCTGACGAAATGAATGTTACCGTAATTAAACGAGTAATAGGACTCCGTGCCCGATGGCACCCCACCCGCTTCGGCGTTGGTTGGATGCGAGACAACACCGTAGTATGGAATATTCAGATTAACCCGTAGCTCATTGGTCACATAATCGTGATTGCCCGGTGTCGAAAAAATGGGAGTCTGCTTCATGTACCGATCTCCCCCATAACCAACGTCCGAACTGAAAACATACGCCTGGTATTCATTATCCAGGCCCTGATTGTATGCATTATCGCCCAGCCAGAGCCAGAGATCGATGTACGGGTCGCCAATGCTCTTCATATAGTTTTTGAACGCATTTTTCACATTGGCCTGCCGTGCAGAATTGAGGTAGCCGAAATCACCCAATGACCAGATGCGGGTCTTTTTAGGCGTTCCCTCTGGCGGAAAGGTGTAGAAATAATTAGCCGCATCGCCCTGTAATGACCCCGTTGGCGTGCCTACCGAATAATAGTATTGTGTGTTTGGGGTTAAGCCGGTTATGGTTACTTCATGATCTATAACCGCCGTTGTCTCACTAACCGACCCGGACAGACTACTGGCTGATGCACCAAAACGAACCACACCGATCGAAGCGGGGTCGGTACGCCAGCGAAATGTCATGCTGGTTGGTGATGCTTTCTGTAAATAGGGGCCTCGTACGAGTGCTTCGCCATCATTGGGTATATGAAGTCTGCCCTCTGAGATAGACTGTATTCCAGCGGTCAAATAGACCACCAAAACACTAATTTTAACCAGCTGGAATAGTGGTAATGATTGTTTCATTTTCAGTTAACGAGGCATTATGAACAAACAAAGCTATCACCGTGACTTGAAAGCAGAGAGAAATCTACAAATAATTAGCTAACTTTCAATTAATTGGCGCGTAACAACGCTCATAATCTTAGCCTGAAGCCATGCCATTAAACAGGCGTGATAACCTATAATCGGAGTACAGCTCCGGCAAACGTTATGCTTCGGTTACCTTGCAAATAGGTCCCCATTTGCGCTTATTTTTGTCGAAAGAATGGGTTCAATATATTCCTTTATGAAACGATCTGTATACCGATCAGCAGTTTTACATGGCTCCGTTGCCTCAATACTGCTCATACTGGTAGCGGTTCTGGTTCAATCATTTACCTCTATTCAACCGCACAAGGTCGTTAAAACAACGTACCTGACCGATCTTGCCCGGCTCGATTCAGCGGTAACCAAGCTCTATACCACCATTGAGAGACGCCAGCCTGCACCGATCGTTCAGGCAGCGTTCCGCCAGTCAAGGCTGGCTTACAAACGGGTAGAATTCCTGACTGAATTTTACTTTTCGGGATCAGCCAAATCGCTCAACGGGCCACCGTTACCCGAAGGTGAGCTAGATGATGGCATTGGCGTTGTTATTCAGCCTAATGGGTTTCAGGTAACGGAAGAAATGATTTTTCCGTTAGATGCTTCCCGTCGAACCGATTTACTCCGGCAAATGGCATCCATCAAAACTACAGTCAGCCAGTTACGCCGGGTTGCAAACTATAATGAATTAACAGACAGTCAGATCTTTGACGCGATGCGGCTGGAAGTGTTGCGCCTGATTACACTGGGCATTACGGGATTCGACTCGCCAGTCTCACTGCACTCCCTCCCCGAAGGCATTGCGGCTCTCGAAAGTCTGGATCATGCCCTGCTGGCCTATCCGATTGCCACCCAACAGGCGACTCATCTTCACCAGACAATCAGTAAAGCCATTCAGGCCATGCGCGGGCAATCGTTCAACCAGTTTGACCGGCTCGGGTTTATACGACAATATGCTTATCCGCTGAGCCGTCTGCTCATGGAAACGCAACTTGCTCTTGGTTACCCGCTGGCAACCGACAAACGAATGCTGCGGCCTACCGCCCGAACGCTTTCGGATACCAACGCTTTCGACCCAACTTTTTTTCTGCCTTATAATCATGCCCTGCCCACTGCCGATCGGGTTGCGCTCGGTAAAATGCTTTTTTTCAATCCCATTCTATCTGGAAATGGGCAACGTACCTGCGCAAGCTGCCATCAACCCAATCGCGCCTTTACCGATGGCGAACCGTCGCCATTAACGCTCGATGCAAAACATCGCATTGGCCGAAATACGCCAACCTTAGTCAATGCCGCTTTTCAGTCGTTCCAGTTCATGGATTCAAGAGTTTTTTTTCTGGAAGATCAAATTACCGATGTTATTCACAATTCGCAGGAAATGGGTGGCTCTCTGACCAGTGCAACCGCAGCGCTACAAAAAGACTCAACCTTCCAGAAACAGTTCGCGCAGGCGTATGCAGATGGCGTAACCGAAACAAACCTGAAAAACGCTCTTGCGTCTTATGTCCGGTCATTGATCAGCCTGAATACCCGTTCGGATCGTTATCTGCGTGGCGAAAAAGCAGCCCTGACCGCTCAGGAAAAAATGGGCTTTAATGTATTTATGGGCAAAGGCAGATGCGCTACCTGCCATTTTTTTCCGCTGTTCAATGGCACGATACCACCGGCTTACGTCAAAACGGAAAGCGAAGTACTGGGCGCTCCTGCCACTGCTACTGAACGACAGCTCGACGCCGACGAAGGCCGCTATCGATCAACTAAAATCGGCATTCATCGAAATGCATTCAAAACACCCACTGTCCGGCAAGCGGCCCTTACAGCTCCCTACATGCACAATGGCGTCTACAAAACACTGGATCAGGTCGTTGAATTCTACGACAAAGGCGGAGGAGTAGGGTTAGGATTTACCCTGGAGAACCAGACGCTTCCCTTCGACAAACTCAATCTAACCCTCACCGAAAAGCGAGCTTTAGTCGCTTTTATGAAGTCTCTTTAAGAAAATCGGCGTGTATTTTATCGGCCACTTCTCCAGGGTAGGGCCGATGAAAATACACGCCGATGCCTGAAAAATCAGGGCTTACGGGCAAGCTCATGCAGGTCCAATTGCTGAATCAAAGCAGGATTTTCGGGCGTCAAAGTAAAAAATACGTCTACGCTGGATTGCTCACCCTCGATCACAAAATGACCGCGCAACTGATTTTCGGGAATCAACTCGCCAACACGAACCACTTTTCCCATCCTGGCGAATAATGCCTGCGCCACTTTTCGACGGGCCTCCAACGATTGATCAGGGAAGAAGTTTTCGGCAAAAATCTGGCTCTTGTCTGCATTCGTCCAATTCGGTAGCAGACTCACCAGTTCAGCCTTACGCTGGTTGAGAACAGCCGAAACAGGCAGCTGGCGGGGCTTCAGTTTAGCCGTTGACAACAGCGTGTCCAGTACAGCCCAGTTCACCGTTCCCAGGTTGGCATATGTCAGGTTTCCGTAGGCAATAATGCCAATACCATAGTCGGGAAGTATTCGCCATTGGCTACCAAAACCAGGAAGACCTCCACTGTGAGCAACATAGTCGCGGCCATCGCCGTCGTGGCTCCAGCTTAAGCCATACGCATAATGGTTGACCATTGGACTAACCCGGCCGCCGGGAAATCGAAATCCCGGATTCAGGTCCCGGAATGTTCGCGGCAACTGCATCTCCCGTACCGAACTGCGCTTGATCGGCCCTGTTTCGGCATCATTACGCGGAGGCCACGCCGACAGATGAAACGCAACATACCGGCTAAAATCCTCAATGGATGTAATCAGGCCACCCATGGCCCCATAGATACCATCGTGCAATAGCGGCTCTTCAACCCATTGTTCGTTAAGCCAGCGATAGCCATGCGCCAGTTGGTCGGCTGGCACTTTGGTATATTCCCATTCGGTATGCGTCATGCCGAGGGGTTTCAGAATGGTTTCGGTGATGTATTGCTGATACGGCTTGCCCGATACCTTTGTAATAATCCGGCCCAACATGGCAAAAGCAAGGTTGCTGTATTCGTAAGCCACACCAGGCACATTGGAGAATGATACATCGTTTTTTAGAAGTGCCAATAGCTCGTCATCGGTATCGGCTAACTGACGGTCGCCCCACGGATTATCTTCAGGAAAGCCTGCCGAGTGAGTCATCAGGTTGCGAACTGTCATTACCGGTGCATCAGCCGTTAGGTACGTAAGTTTAGCCGCTTCCGGAATATAGTTCGAGACAGGCGCATCGAGCTGGAGTTTTCCCTCATCGCGGAGTTTTAAAATAGCCATTGCGGTGATGCTTTTGGTCATAGACGCAATGCGAAACGCGGACCTGGGGGTTGCGGGTGTTTTACGCGCAACGTCCGTGTAGCCAAATCCGCCGGAATGCACCAATTTACCGTCGACCACCAAGCCAAAAGCAAGACCCGGATAATGATTTTTAGCGGCATAGTCCTGATAAATTTTGTCGATTACCGGGTAAAGCGCTTCAATTTTAGCCAGCCGATCGGGGTCGGTAAAGGTGGGCGGTCGGTAATTTTTCTGTTGCGATGAGGCAGCAATGGAGCTTCCATTGGGCATTGACTGGCTAAACGCAAACGAAGCCCAGAAGAAGGTGACAAGGAGAGCGATACGGTTCATAAACAGTTCAGGTTGATCGGATAAAGATAGTACTTTCGCGTTGATCGGAGTTATGCTTCTGGCCCAAGGTCGCAGCCTTATAAACTATGCTCAGATCAGCTACTCAGTCTATTCTAAACCCATTCTAGTTATGAAAGCAGTTTTGTGCAAACAGTTTGGACCGCCCGAAACACTTGTTGTCGAGGAAATTGAATCGCCCAAAGCCGGTAAAGGGCAGGTCGTTATCAGCGTAAAAGCCTGCGGTGTCAACTTTCCAGACACGCTCATGATTGAAGGCAAATACCAGTTTAAGCCGTCATTTCCCTTCTCGCCGGGTGGCGAGGTGGCCGGTATCGTGAAAGAAGTGGGGGAGGGTGTGACGCATCTGAACGTAGGTGATAATGTCTTTTCACTGACGGGGCATGGGGGATTTGCCGAAGAGGTTACTGGCAACGCGGCTACAACCTTGCCCATGTCCACTGGTATGGATTATATCACGGCTGCTTCGACAATGTACACCTATGGCACCTCCTATCACGCCCTAAAAGACCGGGCTAATCTGAAACCCGGTGAAACATTGCTGGTGCTCGGAGCCGCTGGTGGTGTGGGTCTGGCTGCTGTTCAGTTAGGCGTACTGATGGGGGCAACCGTCATTGCTGCGGCATCGAGCGACGAAAAGCTCCAGGTCTGCCGTCAGATGGGCGCTACCGAAACCATAAATTATACAACCGAAGACCTGCGCGAACGGCTCAAGGCCCTCACCAACGGCAATGGTGTCGATGTTGTCTATGATCCGGTTGGTGATCGGTACTCCGAACCAAGTATCCGGTCGCTGGCCTGGAAAGGCCGCTATCTGGTTGTTGGATTTGCGGCTGGCTCTATTCCAAATATTCCTCTGAATCTAACCCTGCTGAAAGGGGCTTCTCTGGTAGGTGTGTTCTGGGGGACGTTTGCACAACGGGAGCCGAAACTAAGTATGAGCAATTTCGGGCAGATTTTACACTGGATTACCACCGGGCAGTTGAAACAGCATATTCATAGTACATATTCACTCGACGAGTCACCGCTGGCTCTCCGTGCTCTGATGGATCGAAAAGTTGTGGGGAAGGCCGTACTTGTACTGTAGTGGCTATCAGAACTTTATTCAATCAAAATGAACCGGTTCGGATCAGGGGAACGATGGCTTTTTTTGTAAAAAAGTTATTTTAGTTCACTTACGCCGTATTTTTACAAACGTTTGGTAATAGAAGGACAAATAATCTATTGCTGGTTGGCCTTATTTGTACAATTAATGGTCAACCCTTACACTCCCTACTTACGTATCATTCTCTATGCAACTTGACGATTTCAGAGAAGTAGCCGCCAATTATAAAGTAATTTTCTTCGATGCATTTGGCGTTCTGAAAAATTATGAAGGTTTATTGCCCGGTATTGAAAGCACGTTCAACTGGCTTCAGGAAAATGGCAAAGAGTTTTACGTACTGACCAACGATGCGTCGCGCGGACCGAAAGAATTAGCCGAATCCTACCATCGACAGGGACTTTATGCCATTACTCCCGAACGAATTATTTCGTCGGGAATGCTGGCGCGTGAATACCTCGACCTAAAAGTGAATCATGGCAGGGTTGCTTATCTGGGCACTGAAAGTTCGGCACACTATATCGAAACGGCTGGTCTTAAAACGCTGCCTATCAGCCAACTGGACTTGTCCGACATTGCCGACATCAATGCCCTGGTTCTGCTCGATGATGAAGGCTTCGACTGGAATACGGACCTGAACAAAACGGTAAATTTGCTTCGAAAGCGTAATATTCCGGTCATTGTTGCAAACACGGATGAGACATATCCCGTATCGAAAACCCGGATTGCCATTGCTATCGGGGCCGTGGCCGAAATGATCGAAATGATCGTAGGGAAACAGTTTATTCGATTCGGGAAGCCTGATGCTCAGCTTTTTATGTTTGCCTACGAGCGGCTCGAAAATGTGGTTCCCCGTGGTCTGGAAACGCCTGAAGATGGGCATATCAGCAAGCGTGATGTTCTTATGGTAGGTGATACCTTACGTACCGATATACTCGGCGGGAATAAATTTGGTCTGGACACCGTACTGGTTCTGAGCGGCAACACGCAGGCTCAGGACGTGGAAGTGCAGATTCGCAGCACCGGCATTATTCCTACCTACATCTGTGAGTCTGTATTGATTTCGTAGCTGTATATTTTCGGCCTTTGGTTAGGAGCCGTGCCACGGTTGGTCTGTTAGCGCTCATAATAACCGTAGTAGTAGTCTAAGACTAGTGCTCGGTCCATTTAAACCTATAAGCCGGGCCGCCGATGCGCCGGGCCGCCGATGCGGTTTCAAAAACCTTAAAGGTTTGTAATCAACCAAAAAAATTGGGGAACCGGTAAAACCAGTTCCCCAACCACCATTCTCTTTTACCTTACTACACTTGCGTTGCGGTTACAGGCTCATCGGCAGGTTGTGTTTCCTGACCAAATGTTGGAGCCAGCAATCGATCATATAATCTCAGCAATTTGCCTCGTTCGTGAGCCCATGATAGTTCATTGGCAACACGCCGATAGCCAAATTCGCCCATTTCCGTACGAACAGTCTCATTATCGAGTAAATACGTGATTTTGTCCGCAAAATCGTCCAGATCATTCGGGCGAGCGTAAAGCGATGCTTTTTGCGCCGAGAATCGCCCTTCTTTCAGGTCGAACTGAACAATGGGTTTCTTCAGGGCCATATACTCCATGATTTTATTCATGGTCGAGAGGTTGTTCATCTCTGTAGGCCGGTCAGGATTCACGCAAACATCGGCGGTATTGAGCACTTCCAGCAGCAAATCATCGGGAACGCGACCATAGAAATCGACATAGTCTGATACGCCCAGTGTTCCGGCCAATACTTTCATCTCCTCCAGGCTGGTTCCGCCACCAACAATGGCAAACTGCACATCCTGACGCACGGCCGTAATTTTCCGAACGGCTTCGAGCAATAAATCAATGCCTTCACTCTGGGCAATTACACCCAGATAACCAACCAGATAGGTCCGCCCTTTCTTGTAAGCATTGTTACCGGGAACAATCCGGAGCCGCTCCAGTTTAGGACCACTCCGAACGATCGTTACATTTTCGGGCTTCATTTTGCCCCGACGAATCGCAATTTCTTTATAGGATTCATTCGTAGCGATACTAACATTGGCTACCCGGTAGGTAATCCGTTCGAAGAAAAGCATCAGTCGATAGAAAAAGTCTTTCTTGTCGAATTTGGCCAGATAGAACTCCGGGTTGATGTCGTGGTGATCGAAAACGTATTTAACCCCCAGTAATTTAAATGGCAGCGCTACGGTAAAGATCAGATCCGGCGGATTACAGCCATGAATAACGTGAAACCGCTTCTTGGCAAAGATTTTTATCGCGTACCAATACCACCAGAAAATCGATGTACCATATTCGACCAGATAACCAAGTGCTCCTGATGCTTCAACCGGCAGTGGATGACGATAAATATCGATGCCATCGAGTTGTTCGAATGCATCCGTATAGCCTTTCATCTGGGGGCAGATAATGCTGATTTCGGCACCGGCCTCCCGGAGTGTGGTTGCCTCCTGCCACACCCGGCGATCAAATGGAACCGGAAGATTTTCAACAATAATTAGAATATGCTTACCTACTAAATTTTCGAAGTTGGATGTATTCATGAGGGATACGTTTGCGATTTATAGCGCACAGTGGATAGCGCTCTTCTACTAAATCCACGAGCCTATCTGAACGTTAATTGGGCAGGTGACTCGGCCGCGTCCTGCGACCAGTTTATGCCTATATATTGGTTAGCTGGATCTATTTCGGCCTGAATACGAACCAGATCCAGAATGATTTTATTGCTTGCTTCGCCCAGCACCTGAACAAATTCAGCCTCTTTCGTACAAACGACCAGTACATCACTCCATTCGACCAACTCCTCAGCATCCTGTACCATCAGCCGGGAGAGGTGTGGAATGTGCTGGTCTATGTATTCTTTGTTGGTTCCCGTCAGTTTTGAGGTATGCACATTGCGGTCATAAATCTTGAGCGTAAAGCCTTTGCCCAGCAGGGTTTCTGCCAGCTCAACGGCAGGGCTATTCCGTAAATCATCGGTCCCGGCTTTGAAGCCAATTCCCAGAAAACCGATGTTACGATGGCTATGGCGCATCAGTACGGCAATGGCCCGCTGCATCTGAATTTCGTTGGTGCGATGAATGCTGCTGATAACCGGCACTTGTAGATACAGGTCATGAGCCAACGTTTGTAGCCCTTTCAAATCTTTAGGCAGGCACGAACCCCCGTAGGCAAAACCCGGCTTGAAGTAGTATTTGGAGATATTGAGCTGTTTGTCTTTACAGAAAATATCCATCACCTCATGCGAGTCGATACCCAGTGACGAACAGATATTGCCGACCTCATTGGCAAAAGAAATTTTCAGTGCGTGATACGTATTGTTCACATACTTCATAATTTCGGCCGTTTTGGTTTCGGCAACGACTACCTCGGCGGGTAATTCGTCATACAACGTACGAACAATAGAAGCCGCCCGTTCTGACTCGGTACCGATCAATGTGAGTGGCGGGTGATAATAATCATGGACAGCCGTTCCTTCCCGCAAAAATTCAGGGTTACTAACAACGGCAAAGTCTACATCGCGGGTTTTTCCGGTGCGGTCTTCGATCATAGCTGCAATCTTTTCGCAGGTGCCCGGCATGACCGTTGAACGTAGGGCGATAACATGAAAACCTTCTTTCTCCCGAAGCACCTCACCAAAATGTTCTGCTACACTCAGGATATAGGTCAGGTTCAAATGCCCCTGAGCCGTTGAAGGTGTTCCGACCGCTATAATAGAAAGGTCTGTAGCAAGAATGGCCTCCCGAAAATTGGTTGTTGCCCGTATCCGCCCCAGTAAGTGCTGCGTGGCAATGATAGCATCAATGTCTTTTTCAACAATAGTTGCCCGACCATCATTAATCTGATCGACTTTCGTTTTGTTCACATCTACGCCTACGACCTGGTGGCCATTCTGGGCAAGGCACCCAAGGCTAACGCATCCTACGTAGCCAAGTCCGAAAATACTAATGTTCATGCTTACAGTCAGGTTGAAATACTATTAGTTATCTAAATTCTGTATATCCTTGAATCCCTTTCTGGCCGCTAGCTGCAAGCCAAAATGAGCAACTGCTCATCAGGTATTCAAAAAAATGTTCTCAGTTGCTAATGTGTTTATATCAGCTAGAATAGCAGAAAATATAAGTTTACCATTGCAATACCTGTTGCAATATAATAATCACTAGTTATTAAATATTATTTTTCAGTAACTATTAGTTAAATTTAATTTTATGGATACTGTTTTTTGTACATATATAGTATTGAACTGTTTTATTCTTAGAGATCGACTACAAACAAACAATTCGGTATTTATTCGTGCTGCTTAATCGACTTGGTTCAGTTGATGCCTGATACCCAATAACAATATTTAACATAACAATTAGTTACCTATATTGGTATTGATCGAACATAAATAATCAAAATGTTGCCAACAAATGATATTGGTGTATTTTTGTAGATAGCTACTGGAAGTACGCTGGTAAGAAGCGACCGGGATGTGGTATAGAATTTAGGCTCCAGGCTAGCTTGGGTTCTGATAACCAATAACCTGATCAGAGCAACGATTCATTGAGAAGTGGCTGTTTTCGGAGTAACTCATAATCGGAAGTTGTAAACAGCGCAGCAAGAGAGGTGAAGTCAGCGGGTCTGTGCATATCACTACCAACGAAATCGACCAGGCCTTTTTTTAACAGAAACCGAGCCTGAGCCTGAGCACGCTCGCCATAACGGCCGGTAAGCGAGGCCCAGTTTAATTGAAACAGACAACCTTTCTCACGCAGATTCGTGAGTGTGGTTTGGTCTTCATAGTAAAACGAGTAACGTTCCGGATGAGCCAATACAGGTGTGTAACCTCGGGTTTGTATGCGAAAAAGCAAATCGTCCAGCTGCCGGGGAGCAGCTGCCCAGCCGACTTCAACAAGGAGGTAACGCGACGAACCAAAGGTAAGAAGATCATCAGTAGCCAAAAGTTCGGGGAAAAATTCGTCGAGCAGGTATTCAGCGGCTACTTCGATCTGCAGCGGCAGGTTGTTTTCAGCGGCAAGTGCCTGAAGAGTAGCCTGCCCGGCTCGCAGTGTGGCCGATTCGGTAGGATACCAGTCACGGCTGACATGTGGTGTTGTGATAACTTTTTGAATACCCCAGGCTGAAAGTTGTTTCAGGCATGCAACGGCTTGCTCAGGATCTTTGACTCCGTCGTCTATGCCTGGAATTAGATGGGAATGCATGTCGACCCGCCAAAAGCATGGTTCAGTCATGGCTTCCAGTGTTTGAGAAGAGCGCGACGTAATGGTCTGCCGAATAGTTTGCCAGAAACGCATACTAGTAAAGTAGGAGTATACTCATGCTTACTGATTTTGCTGAATGCCCAAAACTAATACGCTTTTTTATGGAAAGCTACCGTAAAATTTAGATTCGAACAATCAGAATACCACACCTATGTTCATCCTGAAACAATTTTTTTTACCGGATCTTCCAGTGGTTCAACCTGATAAGCATTCCTATCTATGAGAATTTTACTCACAGGTGCAGCTGGCTTTATTGGCTCACATCTAACCGAACATCTGCTTACACTTGGTCACACCGTGATTGGGCTGGATAATTTTGATAACCAGTATGACCCCGGCAGAAAGCAAATAAATTTACACTTATTTAAAGAGCATACTAATTTCGGATTTGTCCAGGGCGATGTGCGCGATCAGGCCTTGTTGACGGATATACTCCGTAAATATAAGTGCGATACGGTTGTGCACCTGGCTGCCCGGACGGGTGTTCGGGATTCGGTTCGAGAACCAGCTTTGTGTATCGATGTCAACGTTAACGGTACGTTAGCGCTACTCGAAGCGATGCGGACAACAAACGTCCGGCGTTTAGTGATGGCCTCTTCATCATCCGTTTATGGCAATTCCAGTTTTGTACCATTCCGGGAAGACGACGAAGCAAATCGGCCTTTATCGCCCTATGCGATGTCGAAGCGGTCAGCCGAACTATTGGCACATACTTACCATCATCTGCATGGCTTTGATGTAGCCTGCCTTCGATTTTTTACCGTTTACGGTCCTCGTCAGCGTCCCGAAATGGCCATTAGCCGATTTACTGAGAAAATGTATGGAGAACAGCCCATTACAATTTATGGCGATGGTAGTACGTCCCGCAACTATACCTATATATACGATACAGTAATGGGAATTAGTCAGGCCATCAATCATCTGAATGGCTTTGACCTGTTAAATATAGGTGGGGTAGCTTCCATTAATCTTCGCGATCTGGTTAGTCTGATCGAACAGGCTGTAGGTAAAAAGGCCGTTATTGATTGGCAACCCAATCAGCCTGGCGACGTAACACTGACCTCGGCTGATTTACACCGAGCCAGTAACCGAATAGGTTATCTACCATCGATTCATATCGAAGAAGGCATCAATCGCTTCGTCCGCTGGTATCGACAAACCGTGCTTTGTTTGTAAGTACCAATACAACTGATTCGAGTTATGGTCCTGGTAAGGTCCAGGATCATAACTCGAATCTAATCATTATACTGTTTTACATCTATCAGAGAATAGCTAAAAACGCCCTATCTGGAAACTGTTTTTGCGACTTTTTTAATACGAAGGAAAATATATTAGTATGAGGCTTTTCGTTATTACGGGAAGAAGTGTACATTTACCACTACTACTGAAGATCTTCTCCGCACCGCTCCTGTTAATTGTGCTACAATGCCTTAAACTGGCCCTCCAGAACCGAGTTAGTAGTAGAAATTAGCGTATAATTTCATCACTTACTAACTACTAAGGCCCGATACCCTCTTAATCTTAAGTATTGATTTACGGTAAGATTAGACACTTGTCAGCTGACTTTTGAGCTAACGTTTCGGATAAAGAGGCAATAAATTATGTATCTATTAGATAGTATAAACAATTTATTTGTTTATGTTGTTATATTATGGTTACATAAATTTTATTATGTCAGCTTTTGTATTAAATAGATTCTTTATTATTTTAAATAAATACCAAAAAAAACAATATTATAACTTGTGGATACTATTTTGTTTATGAAAGAGAGAAAAACATACTAAAAAATTAATTAAACGGCCCAGTTAGTCTCTTTTCCAGTATTATATTTACATGTCTATCTCGTTATATACAAGCTTCTTTCCCTATGAAGATTTCAGCACTTAATAGGTTACTCCAGGAAAAAGGTTGGGAAGTTATCCAAAAGCATCAAACCCATAGCTTATTGGGCCACTCGACCAGAAACCATGCTACCTGTTTTATTATTCCTGCAACTGGTTTAGAGCAAGTGCCGACCGGTACGCTTAATGCTATCTTGCGGGCAGCCCATAAGTCAGGAGGCACCAGCCATTGGACAACGGTTCTTCGTCATACCAAGTCGTTTAATGTTATTCTGGAAAAGCAAGGAAAATCCATTTGGGGCCGTATAGAAACCCCATGCCTATTAGCTGCTACTCGCGGTAATAGTGTAGAAAATGTAATAAATACCTTGCGGACGGTTCTTATTGACTACGCAACCGATGAAAGTGTATGCTATCGCTCGACATTTGAGTCGATTATATTCGAGCCAGTGTATGATACAACCGCCGTTTGGGATCTATTTAAACAGCTGAAAGCCAATCACATTGCTGGCCATGCTGGCATTGATATGGAGTCGATTAATCGATTCATGACAGGTTCGAGATTCCCTTCCGTCGAGCAGGCAGAACGTCTGGAGGCCTCAATTCATGAATTAGGTCGCCAGTTGCTACAAGTGTCTATTCGCTGATCCACAAATTTAGGCAGGCATTCAGCGCCAGAAACACACAAACTCGATCTGGGTCGGCTTATAACTCAATTAACCCGTTACGTACGGCCTCTATAACCATACCGACTCGGGTTCGAACACCCATTTTTTGAAAAACAGCCTCGCGGTAGCCATCAACAGTACGTGGGCTCACACACATACGATCAGCTATTTCGTTGTATGTGAGCTCACTACACGCCAATTTCAGGAAATCATATTCACGACCATTAAGGTTGAAATAGGAAGATGAGCTGCCCGATTCGGGAGTATTTAAGCTACGAATAAGTTGTGAAGTCAGGAAATCAGAATAATAAAACCCTTTAGCCATAACTTCATCCAGAGCCTGGCGAAGCTCAGCAGGTCGGCATCCTTTGAGGAGATAACCGCGCGCGCCGTTCCGAATCATGCGAACGATATGTTCTTCACGATCAGTCATTGAAAGCGCTAATACACGTATTGCAGGATAATGCTGACGAAGTTGTACGGCCGTTTCAAAACCATCCATTTCGGGCATATTCAAATCAACCAGTGCAATGTCTGGAACGGGTCCCTGGTGCAGTCGGTTTAACAGATCACGACCGTTAGCGGCTACATACAGGACTTCGTAATTATCATATTTCTGGATTAGGTCGGAAAGGGCCTCGGCCAATAGACGATGATCATCGGCAATAGCAATGGAAGTAGGCATAGGTACGATGGCTGGATATGGTTTGATCCCTGAAAAGTAGGTAGTTACACCATCGTAGACAATACCCAGATGTAAGTATTTTTAGAAAAACAACCGTTTATATTTTAAACGGTTTACGTACGCGGTAGCTTAATTTCGACGTGCGTTCCAGCACCGGGGTGGCTAATGATACTACAGGTGCCTCCTAACAGCCCGGCCCGCCGGTAAAGATTGTTCAATCCTACCCCAGCTTTATCAAGGGTTCGTTTAGCTACATCCTCTAATTCAAACCCACGACCATCATCGGAAATTGAGAGTATAAATAGAGTCGGCTGATAATCGACTGAAACCGTTATGGTCTGAGCCTGAGCATGTTTGAGCGCATTATTCAACGATTCCTGAGTCATGCGTAATAACACTGTCTCGGTTTGTTCACCGAGCGAATACGTCTCGCCACTCGTCTGAAACTGTATCTGAATACGCCCAGTCCGTTGAATCCGTTCGAGTTCAAGGGTCAGACTAGCCAATAGCCCAAATCGTCGAACTGTATCGTGATCAAGTGTTTTCGCAAGCGCACGCACATCGGTGATGATCGTTCTGATGATCTCGCGGGTCTGCTGTACAGACTGCTGAGCATCCGGGTCGATAACCTCGTCTTCGAGTGTATTTAGCCGCATGAGTGCTACTGTAAGCAGCTGGCCTATGTTATCATGAAGTTCTTCGCCAATCTGTTGAAAAGTCTGATTCTGGATTTCTAATTGAGACTGAAGGAGTTCGCGCTGATTTAAGTTTTTAATCTCCTCTTTATCAGATAAATAGCGATGATATTGGCGTTGATGCATAAGCACGAATAAAATAGGAGCGACCGTTATTAAGAGCAAAAAAAGAGTTGCTATAATGACGATTCCGATTTCTCCAGCGAAGGCTTGCATTGTAATCCAACGAAAAAATAAATGCACATCACCAGAAAAACTACGTTATGAATTTTCCATATTATACCGATATTGGTATAATGTCTGTTCACTAACGTATTGAATGTCAGAAAGATAAAAAAATTACTGGCGTAGTAAGTAAAGATACCGTTTACGTACCAAAAATCACGAACATGTAAGATGTTTTCTTTAGGCTGCGTAGATAACTGTTTGGTATAATAGAGTAGGCAATAGAAGGTGATTAACAGGCTAATAATCCCAAAAGATATACTATTAAACGTTATTTCAGAAGTTACCTGTTCAATGTTGAACAGCGAATCAACCTGGAATAATACAACAATGAAAAGAATAAGTCTGGTTAAAACAGGGGAATTATAAATATCAATAAAATAGAGTGAAAGGACGAAATAAGACCATGTGAAATTGAGTGAGTAGACAAACAGATTATCTCTTAAAAGTTCATTCAGGAGATTGGCATAGCCATTGAATATGAACTGACAACAGATATAATAGAAAACATAGTCCCTCTTTGGCCGAACCATCACGGTTATAGCCAGGATCAGTAACAGCAAAGGAGGGACCGTGTCGAAGTAATCAATGGCTCTTCTAATAACTGGCCACATCGTAAGCGAAATCAGGTATCAACATTTCATTTTTGTACTTACTCGCAGCCAGGAGGCCTTGGGCAACCGCTAATCTCATCGTCTCCCAGAGCTTTTCCAGCAGCATCCTCGCAAAAGGCGGTCACACGCGCCGGGAATACTTTATTATCTCCTGGCGAAAACGCCAATCGAATAACGACATTGCCGTTATCAATGTCTCCCGACGACTGAATCAAGTCGTTTAGTTCTGTCCGTTTGAATACGAATTCTAGCATAATGGTATGAATAAATAGTGGGAAATTTCTACCAGGGCTAAGGTAATTCTTATTGAGGTAAATAGAAAGATCACTTCCGATAAACATCTTGCATGTATAAAGTGTAATTGTCTGATAAACAATTAATTGCAATTGAAGATACGGGATTTTTCTCCAAAATACGGGAAAGTTCCCTCCTCTAAAACCGTATATTCCCCGTATAGCTTTGGGTAAATTCCCCCTGAATAAGTAGTTGTTTATGAGCCAATTTTGTATGGCTGATTTATCCGCATATCCATCCACATGCACCCTTTAAAAGGATCATTCCGCCGGGATATAAACCCGGCGGTTTTTTTATGTCATTCAAGCCTGTTTTAACGGCCCATCACTCGCCAGATAACCCACCTTTATTTACTCTTAAGTAAAAATCTTTTGCCCATTTAAATCCAAAGCCCTGCCTGCCTGCGTAAGTCTTCACGTCGATCGATCACACAGTTCATTTATAGTAATCATTTTTTTTTCAACTGAACTTACGACATGAAAACGTTCAAATTATTTATTTCTCTAATTACCTTTTTAACGATCGGCCATCTTTCTTTTGCTCAGGAAAATTCCGTTATGGTTGGTGGAGCTCCCATGTATCCTTCGAAAAATATCATCGAAAATGCAGTGAACTCAAAGGACCATACGACACTGGTAGCGGCTGTTAAAGCAGCTGGCCTGGTCGAAACACTGTCTGGTCCTGGTCCATTCACGGTGTTTGCACCAACCAATAAAGCCTTCGACAAACTTCCAAAAGGTACCGTTGAGACATTGGTTAAGCCAGAAAGCAAAGCCATGTTAACCGGCATTCTGACTTACCATGTAGTGTCGGGCAAAATGAGTGCTGCCGATCTCATGAAAGCTATTGCAGATGGAGGTGGAAAGGCAACCCTAACCACGGTTGCCGGTGGTACACTTACAGCCATGCAAAAAGGTAAGAAAATTGAGTTGACAGACGCTAAAGGTGGCGTAGCAACGGTTACGATTCCAGATGTGAATCAGTCAAACGGCGTAATTCACGTTATCGATACAGTATTGATGCCATAATAACTCGATTCTGGTTAAAAAGTAAAAGCCCCGAAGATTTTTCTTCGGGGCTTTTACTTTTTAACCTCATAAATAGGTGAGTTTGCGTCCTGATACGGGGAATTTCCCATTGTGGGTGAGTGTAGCTACCGGTAGCTTTGTCTAGCTAACTCCCCACCCATCGCATGAAACCTTTAGTATTAATAATAATCTTTTTAGTAGCCACTCATGCACAAGTAGTAGGACAGGTCATATTTAATGATAAATATGAAGCTGCTCCAGGTAGTCAGATTCCTTTTGGGGAAGTGTCTGGTATTAACGGCAAAACTCCTGGTTTACAATCATTGTCGTTAACCATATACTACCGTACGAAGAAAGAAGCGATTCCAATCTCGGTTCACTCCGATGGGTCATGGGCGGGTGTTTTACCCGCTCTGCCAGCCAAAGCAAAAGTGTTGTTTGTGTTTGATGCACTTCGTAAAGCAAATCAGGCCGACACAAACAAAGTACGTGACCTGTTGAATGCAGCATACAGCAAATTCAGCAAGGATTTGACACAAACTCCTTTTCCGGGACTTAACGACACTCAGGCCAAGGCCACCATCGACAGTTTATATAAAGCTTCTATTCCTGTTGAATTAGCGTTATTTAAGACATCCGACCAGAAGCCTCTTAATGCAGTTATTACTGATAACTTCCAGAAATTAACTTCTTCTGAATCCGATTTAGACCTGATTTTTAAACTTGATTCGATCACGACTCAATTGGATAATGAAAGAAGCGATATTGAGAATGGCTGGAAAGACTTAAAAGATAAATCGATACTAAACCGTCCTCTGCTGATTGATAGTGATAGTCTGGAGTTACTAAGCTGGAAAAGCGTAGCCGACTCGTTATTACTACCAAACTATGAAAGAGTTTTAGATAGTTTACGAAATCGAACTACGGACGCAACCTTAATCAGAACCGTTAATTCCATTGCTAGCTCTGTCAATGATTATGCACGTACATTAGCAGCACAGAAACGTTTTGCCGCACCAATAGACAAGTTCAATCAGAAGCAGCGGGAATTCCTTGCCTTTGTTTCCAGCGGACAATTTTATGTAAGTACGCTCCAGAGTGAATCTATTGAAACCACTGAAATTTTGAAGTATGCCAGTATTGACGTAACTGGTTTAGCATTTCCTAACTTTAAAGGGGATGTAACTGCTCCTATGAATACTACGCAGGCAGCCGCCAATGCGTATGCCGGTTTTTTCTTCATGATAAGCCCCTATTTTCAGGATTTTTTGGGGCCTAAGCTTCGGGAGGCCTGGCGAAAACGATGTGGGAAAATACGGTCAGAAACCCAGGGTTTTGGCATTGCCCCCTCGCTTGGCGTGGCTCTCTTTCAGGTAGTGGGCGAGAATCCTAAGCCAATCTATTTTCTTGGTGCCAGCCTGAGGCTAAATGAAGCGTTTCGACTTAATGCAGGGTGGTCATTTTTTAAACTTAACAAAAGTGCCCCTCAATTTCAGTGGATGCCAGGTTTTGGTGTTTCCCTTCGCCTTTCTAATCTTGGTGACCTGATGCGTCTATTCAGTTCGACAACGTCCGAGCTAACGAATGTTCCCTAACTCTTAACTGTTTAACGTATTAAATCATGGCTGTAAAGATTCAATTATCGCTGTCTGCCTGTCAACTAAGTGTCAAAATCGAACCTACAGATCTGAGCGGGGCGCAGGCTCAGCTCGTAGTTGACATAGAAGGGCAATCGTCACTGCAACAGGATATTACACTTGATCATAGTCCAATTATAGTTAATTTCGATGAAACACCCCGAACCGGAAATAGGCATCGTATTACAGCCAAGTTGACTTCGCCAGTTGGTAATGCAATATCGGGGCCTTTCCTCATCAAACTATGTGCCTCTGCGGCATCGCCCCAAAATTTCCTCATTCTGCCTACCAGAGGAATTAGATCTACTGCTGATCATAGCCAAACGAACAACGCCTTTTTTCGCTCCATGAGTGTAGGCATTTCGCTCAACAGCCTTATTCATGATGATATACCTGAGAGTGCGACCGTCCTTAACTCAACGGGTGAAACAGGTATTAAGTTAGTACAAATGCCAGAGAACGCCTTAACTGAGTTGAGAGCCGCCCAGCCAGGCATTCGGATAGTACCGGAACGGTTTTACACCCTACAACGATGCTTACCGCCCACTCCTCAACGCCGGGTTCAGACGATGGCTGGTAATATAGCCGTTGCAGGTCTTCACCTTCGGGTAACTGATCCCGCTGGTAACCCTATTGAGGGAGCAAGAGTCGTTGGATTTACTAATTTCGACCAACGGGCAGGAACCGATGGCGTTACGAATGCCAATGGTGAGATAAATCTAATAGGGCTTGGTAATCGAACACTGGAACGGTTATATGTATTCCCCACCAAAAACTTCTGGTCGTTACTTCGAAGAAACATCCTGCCAGCCACTGGCGATACCCTGATACTCACGCCTATTAAACCTGGACACATCGATGTCAGACGGCATTTTTACCCGGATGGGGCGGCTGGCTCAGGTCAGGGCGTGAAAGTGGGCGTTATCGATTCAGGAATCGGGCCACATCCCGATTTGGCAGTATCGGGGGGGACTTGTACTGTTACGGGGGATAATACAGGTGATTTCGCCGATGTAGACCAACACGGTACACATGTTGCAGGCATCATTGCGGCACGAGGACAAGCGCCCAATGGTTTACGCGGTATCGCTCCCGCGGCCAGCTTATTTGCTTATCGGGTTTTCGGTCGGGGAGCCGAGGGTGCGTCAAATTTCGACATTGCGAGCGCTATCGAGAAAGCTGTTGCCGATGGTTGTGACCTAATTAATATGAGTCTTGGTGGTGGTGAGCGGGATGAAGCACTTGAAGATGCCATAACATTTGCTTTTCAAAGCGGCACGGTCTGTTTGATTGCAACAGGTAATGACGGCAGGCAACAGGTTAGTTTCCCCGCTTCATTTTCGCTAGCTCTGGCCATTGGGGCAATGGGACGTCGTGGAACTTTTCCCGCCAATACCAGCGATACTCCCAATGCACTAGCACCATTCGGCAGTCCTGACAAAAAGAATTTTGTGGCTGCTTTTTCGAATATTGCTTCGGCAGAGGCTAGCGTTGATTTGATTGCCCCAGGTGTCGCAGTCATTTCAACCGTGCCAGGCCTGGCGGGTGACCGAGCCCCAATGAGCGGTACATCAATGGCATGTCCGACTGCTACGGGTGTTGCAGCCCGATTATTATCCACTCGCCCTGACTTACTGGCGCTTCCCCGCGATCAGCACCGAGCCGAAGAAATTATTAAATTCGTTACATCAAAAGCGAAATCGCTTGGTTTCGGAACCGTGTTTGAAGGCCTTGGTCAATTTGTTGAGTCATAGACCGCAAACTTGTTAGTCGTTGTTATTGTTATACTCAACGACAACGACTAACAAGTCAATATCATGCAAACTTCCAATCGTTATATCCTTCGCTATGAAGGCCCTTCGACTATGCCTGTGAACGATTTGCAGAGTATACAGTCGCAGGTTGAGGTTTTAAATACAAGCCGGAAAATGCTTTTAATCGAAGCCGCACCAGATACCCTTACCGACTTGTTGCAAAAACTACCTGAGTGGACAGCGAAACCTGAGATTACTCACAAAATTCCGCTCACTCAGCCTGTAATCGAAAAGCGGATTTAAGCATCATAGCTCAACACCGGAGCCAGCCAGCGTTCAATCTCTTCTACGGGCATATTCTTCCGTTGCGCATAATCCAGAATCTGGTCTTTATTGATTTTGCCGACAGCAAAATACCTTGATTCGGGGTGTGAGAAATAAAAACCACTCACCGAAGACGCTGGATACATAGCATAGCTTTCGGTTAGTTCAATATCAATTTTGTTGGCGTCCAGCAGATCAAACAGCTTACCCTTTTCGGTATGGTCAGGACAGGCCGGGTAGCCTGGAGCAGGACGGATACCCTGATAAGCTTCCTTGACCAATTGCTCATTACTCAATTTTTCACCAACGGCATACGGCCAGAATTCTGTTCGTACGCGTTCGTGCATCCGTTCAGCAAATGCTTCAGCCAGCCGATCGGCAATCGCCTTCACCATGATGCTGTTATAGTCGTCATGGTCGCGCTCAAACTTGTCGATCAACGCTTCGATACCAATTCCCGCCGTAACGGCAAACCCGCCAATATAATCTTCCCGACCGCTTTCTAAAGGAGCAATGAAGTCAGACAGGCAGAAGTTTGGCAATCCTGGCGCTTTCTGATTCTGTTGACGCAGGAAGTGAAGCACCGTTTTGGTATCATATATCAACTCCCCTGCCGAACTCACTGCCGTCTGCGACTGGGCTTTGCTGATTTTATATTCGATGTGTCGATGTGAGCCATGACGTTCGCAGGGAACATCGCGTACGTTCTCTTCAAAATCGTGTAACAATACGTCATCATCGGCCGAGTTAGCTGGATAGAATCCAACCACAGCTTTGGCTTTCAGCAGCTTATTGTCGATGATTTCCTGCAAGAGTTGATTCGCATCGTCGAACAGCTGACGCGCTTCTTTCCCAACGACTGCATCGTCGAAAATGGCCGGATATTTACCGTGTAATTGCCAGGTCTGGAAAAAAGGCGTCCAGTCGATGTAATTGGCTAGTTCTGCAATCGAATAATCATCGAAATAGCGATTGCCCAGAAAAGTTGGTTTGGTCGGCTCGAAATTCTGCCAATCAATTACGGTGCGATTAGCGCGCGCCTTTTCGATTCCCAGCAAATTTTTCTCCTTCTGACGCTTGGCATGGTCATCGCGGAGTTTGGCATATTCCGCTTTAATTTGAGTAAAAATCAGCTCGCGAGTAGCATCGGTTTCACTCACAAGCCGCCCGGCAACCGGAACGCTCCGGCTGGCATCGAGTACGTGAATGACCGGACCCGAATAATGCGGATCAACTTTAACTGCTGTATGAATACGTGACGTTGTGGCTCCACCGATCAGCAAGGGCAGGGTGAATCCCTGACGCTCCATTTCCTTGGCAACTCCGACCATCTCGTCTAAGGAGGGCGTAATCAATCCGCTCAGACCGATAATATCAACCTTATGTTCGCGGGCAGCATCCAGAATTTTCTGCGTTGGGACCATCACGCCAAGGTCAATGATCTCGTAATTATTACAGCCCAATACGACCCCAACAATGTTTTTGCCAATGTCGTGAACATCGCCCTTGACGGTTGCCAGCAGGATTTTTCCGGCCGATGATGAGCCTTCTCCCGATTTTTCGGCTTCAATAAATGGGGTCAGATAAGCCACGGCCTTTTTCATGACCCGTGCCGACTTTACAACCTGTGGCAGAAACATTTTTCCCGCGCCAAACAGATCGCCAACAACGTTCATACCATCCATCAGCGGACCTTCAATGACATGCAAAGGGCGCTCGACTAGCTGACGTGCTTCCTCTACATCCTGATCGATATAGTCTGTGATACCTTTTACAAGCGCATGTTTGAGCCGCTCATTAACATGTTCGAGCCGCCAGCTTTCGTCCTGTATGATCGCTTTCCCCTTTGCTTTTACGGTTTCGGCGAAATCAACTAACCGTTCTGTTGCATCGTCTCTACGGTTTAACAATACATCTTCGCAACGTTCCAGCAGGTCTTTTGGAATATTGTCATAAACCTCTAATTGCCCGGCATTGACAATACCCATATCCATACCTGCCCGAATTGCATGGTACAGAAAGGCCGAGTGCATGGCTTCACGCACAACATCGTTGCCTCGAAAACTGAACGAAATATTCGATACGCCCCCACTTACTTTAGCTAGCGGCAGGTTTTGCTTAATCCAGCGCGTAGCATTGATAAAGTCAACAGCGTAGTTATTGTGCTCCTCAATACCCGTTGCAACAGTCAGGATATTGGGGTCGAAAATAATGTCTTGCGGGGCGAAATGAACTTTATCGACCAGAATTCGATAAGCTCGTTCGCAGATTTCGATACGACGCTCGTACGAATCGGCCTGGCCGGTTTCATCGAATGCCATCACAACCGCAGCCGCCCCGTATCGCTTCACTAACTGGGCCCGTTCAATGAACGCTTCTTCGCCTTCTTTGAGCGAAATAGAGTTTACGATGGCTTTTCCCTGAACGCATTTCAGCCCTGCCTCAATGACCTCCCATTTCGATGAGTCGACCATGATGGGTACACGGGCAATATCAGGCTCGGCAGCAATCAGGTTCAGGAAAGTCTTCATGGCTTCCGCCGAATCCAACATGCCTTCATCCATATTAATGTCGATCACCTGCGCTCCGCCTTCAACCTGACCACGTGCAATGCTCAGTGCTTCGTCGTAATTACCTTCCTTAATAAGCCGGGCAAATTTCTTGGAACCTGTCACGTTGGTTCGTTCACCAACGTTCAGGAAATTCGTTTGCTCTGTAATTTTGAGCGGTTCAAGTCCGCTCAACTTCTGATAGGGCTCAGGTTGCGGGAGTTGCCGTGGCGGATATTTGGCCGCTACGTCGGCAATGGCCCGAATGTGGTCGGGTGTAGAGCCGCAGCAACCACCAACAATATTGACAAAACTACTTTTAATGAAATCTTCGATTTGCAATGCCATCATATCCGGCGTTTCGTCGTATTCGCCAAATTCGTTGGGCAAACCCGCGTTCGGATAGGCCGACGTAAAGAACGGTGCCTCTTTCGAGAGCGTCTGAATGTATGGCCGCATCAATTCGGCCCCCAATGCACAGTTGAGCCCTACACTTAGCAAGGGCAAATGGGAAACTGAATATAAAAAAGCTTCGGTTGTCTGACCTGATAATGTCCGGCCACTGGCATCTGTAATGGTGCCGGAGATCATGATTGGGCGAACAGGCTGCTGCGGGTTTAAATTGAAATACTTATCAATGGCGAACATAGCCGCCTTGGCATTCAGTGTATCAAAGATCGTTTCGACCAACAGCAAGTCGGCGCCCCCTTCCACTAAACCGCTTACCTGCTCATAGTAGGCATTCACCAGTTCATCGAACGTAACAGCCCGATATGCCGGATTATTTACATCGGGCGAAAGGGAAGCAGTACGGTTTGTCGGCCCCATTGCTCCCGCAACAAAGCGTGGTTTATCAGGATTTTGCTTGGTTAATTCCTCCGTTACTTCCTTAGCTATGCGGGCTGATTCATAGTTCAGTTCATAGGCCAGCTCTTCCATGTGGTAATCCGCCATAGCAATGGATGTACCGCTGAACGTATTGGTTTCGATAATGTCGGCCCCTGCTTCCAGATATTGTTTATGGATTTCCTGAATGATCTGCGGCTGCGTGATCGACAGCAAATCATTATTTCCCTTTACATCGTGTGGATAGTCTTTAAAGCGCTCACCCCGATAATCGGCTTCAGTCAGGTTATACCGCTGGATCATCGTTCCCATGGCACCATCGAGAACGAGAATTCTTTGTTTCAGAAGGTCTGTAATCAGTTCCAATTGATACAAAATTTATAGAGTTAAAGGCACGCCAATGGCGGCCTTAAAATAGTATAGCGTAAAAACCGGGGCTTATCAAAACAGGGGAAGGAAGCAGAAACGCTAACTTATCTGTCCCCAAAAATTGGGGTGGAATGCGGCACCTTTTCCTACTTGTATAGTAAGCGGCTGGTTGCCAAGACATCGTTGGGTCCAATCCCTCCGTCTTTCTTGATAAGCACTTATGCAAAGATACATATTCTACCCATAGTCCCAAAAATAGCTTACTTTTGGGCGAATTTTTGAATGAGCGAATTAATGAACAGGCGACTAGTTTGTGACTAATCCCGTTCACTGGTTCGCTCATTCCCCGCTCCGGCGAATTGGTCACTACCTAACTATAGTTGATGAAACTAGCAGCCATCGATATCGGTTCCAATGCAGCTCGTCTGCAGATCTCAACGGTGTTACATAACGACAACGTTGTTAGCTTCAAGCGTGTCGAATACGTACGTTTCCCGCTTCGGCTGGGGCACGATGTATTTAATTTTGGCGAGCTTACTCCTGAAAGTGAAGCCCGAACCACCAAACTAATGCAGGTTTACAAACTGCTGATGGAATTGCATGAAGTGGAAGATTATATGGCCTGCGCGACATCGGCCATGCGTGAATCCTCCAATGGGCATGATGTCGCTAAACGTATCGAAGCATCAACAGGCATTAAGATTAATATTATCGATGGGAGCAAGGAAGCTGAACTCATCAATAATGTGGTTGTTCAGGCACTCGATGAACGGCAGTTTCTTCATATCGATGTTGGCGGTGGCAGCACCGAACTGAACCTTTATGAAAATCGTCAGAAAATCAATTCCAAGTCGTTCAAAATCGGCTCGGTGCGGCTACTGGAAGGCAAAGAAACCAAAGGTGCCTGGCGAAAAATTGAAGACTGGGTTGAGGATAATATCGATTCATCTAAAGAAATTATCGCTGTCGGCACCGGAGGTAACATCAGTAAATTATTCAACCTGGCGTCTAAAACCTCAGAATTAGAAACCACCCTTACCGAAATAGAACGGATTCGTGATTACATCGCTGGGTTTGACCAGGAAGACCGCATCAACAAACTCCGCCTTAATGCCGACCGTGCTGATGTGATCGTACCGGCCGCCGGGATTTATATTTCCGTCATGAGATGGGCTGGAGCCGATAAGATTATTGTTCCAGACCTGGGCCTGAAAGACGGTATTATTCAACTAGTATACGCCCAGCTCGGGAAGAAAAAACACGTTCTCTAAACAAGTTGCCCGTAGACTCATTAACAAAAAATCCCGGCGAAATAAGATCGCCGGGATTTTCAATTTGACATATTCTCTCTTACAATCGGTGGGCCGAATACTATTTATTGTACGAATAGTAATCGGTACATATTTTGGTTGACAGCTATACATAGAGGACATTCACCAGGGTGACAATCTTTTCTGCATAACCACCAATGAATTGCGTATCGACACAGCCCAAAACAAATGTATACTGGTTTCGACTTTGTTCTAGTTACGAAGTCACCCAATTATAAAGGGTATTCTTGTTGTCAATTATTTTCTTTTTGCTACCTATAGCCGCAATAGTATAACCAAAGCCAATATCTATTACAATATTTCGGCTATTGTTATATAAGAAACACCATTAAGACTACAAAAATTTGAGATTTTGAGAAAATGTCCAATCTGTTTTTTTACTATTCTTAACATTAAAACAGTGTAATATGGTACTACTACAACCTGATATCACTTTATAACCAACCTTTATTTGTCACCTTCGTTTCAATTAAATTTAATTACAGCCATAGAAATCTAAAGCAGGTCAATAATTTTATCTACATTAGTCTTTATTTTATCTACTAGACTTCAATTGGGCTATAAGAGCCTATGACAGATTACATTATTATTCGCCAGCAAAACCCGCAAACTGCCGACATTCCCGAGTTCTGCCAGCCCGGCTTTTTCTTTAATGAAAGCGAACACTTAAGACAGCAGAAGGGCATGTTTCATTTACTCACGGCACTTAATCAACGTACTGGCCGGTCTGAAGCCCGGTGCGCCTTTTTTGTTGGTAATGAGGAAGCTATTAGCCCCGGAGCGGCACCATTTGGGTCCGTCGAATTTGCAGAAAATCTGCCAGATACGATATTAGATGAGTTGCTTCGATCGCTTCAAGCGACGGCTCGTTTCGCGGGTGCCTCTACGCTGCGTCTGGTCAATTATCCACATTGCTACGCACCTGAACAAGCGGAACGCCTGACTGATACATTAGTCAACCAAGGGTTCAGCGTGCTAAAAAAAGATCAGAATTTCTTTTTGCCTATTTCCGAAAATTCCTTTGAAGCGAACATTGATGGATCTGAACGCCGACGATTACGAAAATGTAGAGAGGCTGGCTTCCAATTTTCCCATTGGGCAACTCCCAATATTGATGAAGTAGTAACCTTTTTACAGCATATATGGCTTCAAAAAGGGTATAAGCCAAGCTTAAGTGCCGAACGGTTAACACGTTTGTTAACCGATTTCTCCAATCAATTCGATGTATTCACTGTAAAGGACGGTACTAAACTTGCCGCCCTAACAGTTGCGGTTCACGTACGGCAGGATATTCTCTATAATTTCCTGCCCGTATCAGCCCCCGATTATCAATCGTTTAGCCCAATGGTTATGCTTATCGATGGGCTGTTTACGTATTGCCAGCAACAGGGCATTCAGTTGCTCGATCTGGGTGTCTCACTTGATGCCGATCGTCGGCCAAAACCCAGCCTTATACGGTTCAAGCAAAATCTCGGTGCTCAGTCTTCACCAAAGCTTATCTTTGAGAAAACACTGTAGCCCCTTTCTCCATAAAAACCCAGGATTAACAGGCAGGCATTAATCAGGAGCTGGTTAATCCTGGATTCCATGTATATGGCCTTCTGATCTGGCATTTTTTTCGTTATTTTGTCGAAAAAAGTGGCTCCCGTCTGGTGCCGACCGCATGCTTGAAGCTGGTTTTATTTCTGTAAGTCAATTTCTGAGCGAATTCGTCAAATCGCTTCTGTCATTGGTAAAAGTTGTGATTCGTGGCCGTCATAGGGCCCGGTTACCTATCCGGCAGTTGCCTGTCTGCTCCGTATTGGGAAATGGCCCCTCATTGAATGAGTCGCTGGCTGAGCATTTCGACTTCATACAACAAACAGAAGTAGTTTGCGTCAATAATTTTGCCCACGCCGATATCTTTCTCCGCCTTCGCCCGCAGAATTATGTCATTTCAGACCCTAATTATTTTGTTTTTACCGAACAAACCACCGACCGCGACGATATCCGCCGAACCTTATCGGTATTTCTGGAACACGTAAACTGGCCAATGGCGCTATACGTGCCGCATTTTGCGAAAGGTTCTTATTTACTTGGGCAAATTGAGCGGGGTAACTCCCAGATCAGAGTCGTCTATTTCAATTATACCGTCGTCAGTGGTTTCCAATGGTTGACCTACTGGCTCTATTCAAAAGGATTGGGAATGCCTCAGGCCCAGACCGTTATTATCGCTGCGCTCACGCTGATGATCAATCGCCGGTTTGAGACCATTTATCTTTTTGGAGCCGACACATCCTGGCATGAACAGATCCGGCTAAATGATCAGAATCAGTTACTGATCAAACAGATTCACTTTTATGACAAGCCCAAAGATGTAACCCACCAGCCCGTCTATTCAGATAAGTACCGACAACGCACGTTTTCGATGGCTTCGCAGTTCTTATCCTTACATAAAGTTTTCAGAGGTTACGAAGTTATCCGTAACTATGCCGATCACAAGGGCGTCACAATTTTGAACGCCAGTGCGAAAAGCTATATCGATGCCTTTGAACGAACCCAAATCAAGTGGCCTGTAGCGAGCAAATAGAGCTTTAAGGGTTAGCTATCAGCCGATTATCATTACCTACTAACAATGCTTGATCTCACAAACAAGTAAAGGTACAGCGCCCTGTTATTCTCACACCCCCGTTTTCGCCACAAAATAGCCCTTTACTGTAAGCAGACGCATAGTCATTGTTTTCGTAGATTGATATTCATTTCAATTTCCTTTCAGTAGCGTTACAGTAATTTCGTATCTTGACCGTGCTATGACCTACAACGTCGAACTCACGGACAAGCCTGATAAACGTGGCATTCACCACGTCATGATCCGGCTGCATGCTAAAGGCCAGAAACCGGCCCGGATCCAGACCAGCATCGAAATCGAAGCTCGACACTGGAACACCAAAAAGACCTGGGGAAAATGGATCCGGAGTTCGCATCCGCATGCGGGTGAAGTCAACAATGCGATCATCGCCACCTATAACAAAGTTAAAAAATCCGTTGAGGAGTATCTGGCTTTTGATCCCTTTCTGACACCCAAACAGGGAAAGGCCCGCTACGAGGCCAGCGCCATTACCCTGTTGCGGGCTCACATGTCAGCTGCTCATCAGTTCGTCGATCTGTCGGGCGTTACCAAGGCCACCCGAAATCGCCAGTGGGCTGCCTTTCTGCGCTGGGCAGGGGAGGACCTGGCCATTGAACAGATCACCCCGCAACTCGTCGAGGATTACAAAAACAAACTACTCGCTGACGGTAAAGCGCCACTGACCATTAATACGTACATGGCTAACCTGCGCGTCCTCTACGAACGCGTGCAGAAAGCCCGCAACATTCCCAAAGCCGATATTCTGGCTAAATCGCCGTTTCTGGACTGGGAAAAGTTGCCCCCAACCCAAATGCCCAAGGGCCGGCTGCCCGCTGCGGCCATTGCCAAGCTGCTGGCCACGCCATTCGATTTAGGCTCCAGGCGGGTCCGGAGCCGAACCTTTCGCAACTATCCCGACTGGGCACGCTGGTGCTGGCTGGCCTGCCACCTGCAGGCGGGTATGAGGATCGGCGATCTGATCCGGAGCCGGTATGAGTGGTATGAAGTTAATGCGGAAGGTCAACCTGTCCGGCTGCGCTATCAGATGCAGAAAAACGGCAAGTGGATATCGATTCCGGTATCGAAACAACTCCAGGCGCATTTAGGATTGATCTGGAAGGCTGGTAGTCGGCCAGAGACCTACCTGCTGCCTTTTCTGGATAACCAGGCCACCTACGCCCGCTACCGCTCCTACGAGCAAATGCGGAGCATGCCTCCGACTGAGTTCAAACAGTTGAAATCCCGACTCGACAGCATCACCTGTCAGCTGAATCTGTCGCTCAAACAGGTCGCCATTGATTTTAATTTGCAGCTGCCGGGTGGAGCGAGTTTCACCAACCATACGGCCCGGCATAGTTTTGCGGACAAAGTGCGACTGGCTATTAAAAACGGAAAGACTGACGCGAAGGGGAGGGCCGTGACCAACTTCGATGCCAAGGAACTCCTGGGTCATACCGACATGAAAACGACCGAAATGTATTTCGGGGAAATGGATCAGGAATGGCTCGATTCAGCCATGGATGCCATTACCGGCGACGATTAACAGGAGTCAGTTGCTAAAGTACCTGTTCGTATTCGGCCATCATGGCCCGGCCTGAGCGGTAAAAGGGTAGGGGTAAAGTTTGGAAGGGTTTGTTCCAGTTGGCCATGGCCATGTTGGCAGTGATCTGGGCTTCGAGCTGCTTCCTTTGATCGAGTAGTTTTTGGCGCAGCATTTGTCTAAAATATTCGTTCTAATGGCTAGACTCAACTCGGGCCAATAGGGTTTACCCGCTAATAAAATAATATGTACTGATTGGATTGAGAAACAGTATATGATAATTGGCTTGATAATGCAGCCCTTGGTAGTAATCCTTTCAATAGTTGCGGGAAAGAGATAAAACAAGAGGCAGATTACTAGTGTAGTCTGCCTCTTATCATGTTACTCCTTTTTTAGACGTTGAAAATTGGGAACGGTCACACGAAGTGACTATTTTTTTTTATTTTTTTTCGGATAGTTCAGCCAAATCGTACAACTGTGTAATGCTCTACCCAGATTTTTTCTTAAAAACCCTGCCGGCCAAACAGTTGATTTAATTTATCTCGGGAACGCTTGAGCCGCATCTTGATGGCACTTTCATTGAGATTAAGCTGCTGGCTAATTTGGCTGATGGACAGACCCTGTTCGTACTTAAGTCGCAATAGGGTCGCTTCCTCAACTGATAACGTGTCTAATAACTGTTCCATGGCCTGAAGTTGCTGCTCGTCAGAAACGACTGATTCTTCAGCTAATTCCAGCCCTTCCGGAAGATCCTGCCAATTCATCCGTTTACTAATTCGAATCTGATCCAGGCAGTAATTGTGGGCAATTGAGTAAAGCCAGGTGGCAGGAGCCGAATTCTGTTTAAACGTATCTAATTTGCTAAAAACCTTAATAAAAATCTCCTGGGTAAAATCCTGAGCCGCTTCACTGTCTTTGGTCATCGACAGGCACTTCTGATATACCTTCTCGGCATATTGTGTATAAAGCGTTTCAAAATCGCCTTTATCCCCCATAGTTTGTTCACGCTTACGAGTTGGCTTTGGGCCTTTAAACGGGTTAAACATAAGGAATTAGGCAGTTTAGGAGCTATAGGGTAACAAAATTAAGGTTAAATGTAGAAAGTGCTAAATAGTTTATAATTTAGTCAATATTGAGCGGTTTATTAAAATGGCAACCAAAAGCCTGATATAGTTGGAACTAACCTAATAGTATGTGGATTTATTTACAATAGACGGGGCTAGTTGTTAAATTAATTTAAAATCAACAAAACTATGTTCTGTATTTAGCAGTAAGTTAAATTTATTATATGGTAGTTTAGTCCAATTACTATATAGACAAGTAATAGTATACCATTCATCCAATGCATCAATGCCTCCCAAGCTCCTTTAGAACCCGGTCATACTCGGCTATCATAGCCAGGCCAGTTCGGTAGTACTGCGGCGGCAAGGTTTGAAACGGCATCCTCCAGTTTGCCACAGTCATGTTGGCAGTGATCTGGGCTTCGAGTTGTTTCTTTTGATTGAGTAGTTTATGGCGCATACAGGTGTTTTTTTACGCCGATTGCGTGTGATTTTACACTTGTATACGTTTCTAAGCCTTTCCTCGATTTAACTCCTATGGAAATTTTTCTATCAGCACTCTTGCTAACGGATATTGCCCTCAGTATCTACGTTTATCGCCTCGTTAAACGCCAGCTGAAGCAGTATCAGCAACGACTCAACCAGCAGCAACGGGAAATCGATCACCTCAACGAGAATATGAAGCAGGTTTATCTAGTCCTGAAGGATCGTGAGATCATTTACCCCATGCACAATAATTAGGGTTTGATCATGATCACCTCTGATGAGGAATTGCGATATGACTCAGTAAAGCAGCTTTATTGTTTAGATTCTTCGTGTAACTCGTCAATCTTTTTGGTGATAAAGACATTGCCTAGAATACCGACGCCAATCACTTTTGGCTCTCCATCGAATTTTAGCTTTGTCAGCGAAAGGAGCAGGTAGTTATCGCGGGTAATCAGGTGATCAATAACCGTTTCAGCAAACGCAGTTCCCAGTGTCTGGCCGAAGATGGCCGCTGCACTTTCCTGATCAGTCTTACTGGCAATGGCACTCTTGATCTCTTTTCTAAAGCTTGCTTTGACTTTGGCTTTATGATCTTCCAGGCCGGGGTTTGTTAATACCAAGATTAAGATGACAAATCCCCCAATAATTAGCGGAAGTTGAGATTTCTTCATGTAAGGTGTGGTTTAGGTGATGATTAATTACATAGGCTGGTGAATGCTTCCACTTCAAGCCTTCGCTATTAAATTCAATTTGCTTTTTGCCTTCATAGTAAAAGGTTGCCTCGACGATTACGGGGTATAGAATGTAGTTTGTAGTTTCAGACTTTTGTCTGATATTTAAAGACAAATAGTTAATCAAAAATCAATGGCCATGAATCCAAATACCCATCCACTACCCGGTGTCAGATTGGCTGCCGCACAGGATCATAAAATTGGTAATCATGATAGTACACTTGGAAGTCCCGAGGCCGCACAACTGCCTACTCAGTTAGACCGTATCGAATCTATGCTTCAACGTATTATTGAAAACCAAGAGCGGCCCATTACGTTGTCAATAGGATCTGTAACTACTTCAGCTGCTCAGATCAAGGCTGCGCTTGATGTGGGGGAGTATCTGGGTTCTGCACTTTGAGTTCAGCTAGCCGATCCTTTACTTCCTTTAGCTTTTCCTTCAGGATGCGCTCAACTTCGGCATCCGACTTACTACTTGCCTCATGGAGAGTTAGTATCTGGGTATAGTAATCTCTGAGTCTATAGAGGTCGTGTTTCTCTCGATCGTCTACTGGTAAATCTTTCGTAAGTAGTCGAAATATTCCACGTTGATAAGCCTTAATCTCAGCTATATCCATTAATAACTGAGTCATATCAAACTTTACGTCAATGTTCTGCATTTTTAATGTGGTTTAGGCGATGATTAATTACATAAGATGGTCAATCAATATTAAGAATCGGACTTAATTCGATCCTTCATTATTCTTTAAGGACTTTTTGAGATAAGCTTCTATTTCGGCTTGGGTAGGCTTACCCTTTTCGATAAGCTTAGGGACTTGGGCAGATTCATATTTGTTAGCTAAATACAGAATCCCTATTGTTAAAACTACAAATAGGCTTACTATAATTAGCGCAAAAGGTCCATTAGTTAAGGCATCATTAACCATCCATCCAACGAAAGCAGAGATGAATATGAACCCTGAAACAAAACAAAGTATTGTTATTAGGCGCTGCCTTGGTGTCATTTTTTCATACTCTTCAAAAAGATCTCTTTTCTGATTAGTTTTCATATAATAGTTTGCATTGATATATTGGAGTAGATAGCAGTTTGATTATTAGGGCCTTTTACGATAAATAGATTTAGGATTTCGTAGCTACTGCAATTCAAAAGAATGTTCTTTAGGGCGTGCTTTCGTTCCTCCCCAACGGCGATATTCGGAATCAACAAAGGGAAAAAGATTCAATTCGTTGACTGTTACGTTATAGTCGGCCACATAATGCTCGCAGATAAAAGGCCAGTTCTCCTTACGCCAGGCTGGATTATATGACTTAGCCTTATATAGTGAATATGCCTTTTGATTATCCCAAATCCCAATACCATTACAAGGCATTGAAGTGCATTCGGCCACCACAAACATTTTCACGGATTGGCGTATATCATCTGCACTTATACTGTTCGAGTCGATTAGGATCTCATAATTCTTAAAGTTTCTGGTCTGGGTAGATTCCAGAACGGTATAGTAGGTTTTAGTCTGAATAGTTGTTGTATCAAGGAAGGATGTTGTGGGTGTTTCCGTACTAGTGGATTTATTCCCACAGTCCAAGAGGAAAGTACCAAGAAGAACAACTAGAAAAAATTTCATTTTAGTTGTGGCTTAGGTTCTCACTGGTTAATAGAGTATTCGGACAAAAAGTGAATGCTATTTATCTGCGACTCCAGTCCCGATCGACTTTGCGAATTTTGTAAAGCTCATACACTTCGGTTAGCCTTATTTCATAATCCGGGTATTCGACTTTATCGGGATTGATTGACGAGCATGTGATAATGCCTTCCTTGGTATTGTGCTTGGTGATACGCTTAATAACTACACCATCATGAGTCACAATTATATAGTCCGTACCGCCATTGGTATAAAGCTTGACATCCCAATAATCAGATTCAATCTTTCGGCCAACGGCCACGTCACCATACCCAATTGAAAATCGGGAGCCATCATCCATACTATCCCCTCTGACTTCAAAAGCGCGGAAGATGCCCTTTTCCCGTTTAGGCAATACAATTGAATACCTGGGCAACTCGATAAGGTATTCTCGATCCTTCCAGCCATGGGGATAGCTGGCGTAGGCAAATTCATCAACAAGTGGGATCGTCATCAACACCATTCCATTATCCAACTCCCGAAACTCCATCCCGCTGGCGGATGTCGTCACGTCTGTCTCATCAATAAAATTGATAAGAACAGCTTCGTTTTTTTTATTGTCAACTTCACCAATAATTGGCTGATGAAGGGTTACCCGTTTAGGGCCTGTTCCAGTAAGTATCCATTTGGCTGACCAACCAAGCTTATTCTGAATACTGAATAAAAAGGAATCGCTCGGCTCTTCTTGTGAATTCAAATAGCCACTTATCAATCCTTTAGACTTACCGATTGATTCTGCAAGCTCCGTTCGGTTGATATTCTCTTCCAACATTAAGGCCTGAATACGTGCAGACGGAGTGTCCATGTAATTTTCAATTTCAGGAAGTTGTATTGTCATCATTAGGCTGGAAAATATTTTTCAGTAAACTGAACAAAGTTCAGAAAATTGTACTTATATTTGTATCAACCTTATGTTAAGGTACAATCAACTAAATATAAACGGCATATGCAAGAGATAATCGGTATTCGAGACAAGCTTAAGAGGGAGGTTGAAGAACTTGATGGTGGATACGCTACAATTGCCAAATTGCTTAAAACCTCTACCAGTAACGTTCACAAGACATTAGGCGAACAAAATATACCTCGCCTTACTACGCTTGAGACAATAAAAGATGCTGTTGATACTGCTAGAAAAAAGCAATTGGCGCGTATAAGCCAATTGAATGCTTAATTTTTTTGCCTTATATGTTCAGTTTTTTAAACTTTAGTATAGTTTGCTGAATATACGACTTTAGCTGCCTAATCCATGCAACCACAACCAACCAGCTATGTAGTCATGACAGACTACACTTTACAACAACGGCTCGTTGAAGCCCTGGAAGCCAGCAATGCCTTGCTGGAAGCGGCCACCGAGCAACTGGGGAATGCCCGATTTTACGAAGAAGATGCGGCTAAATACCTGGGCGTCGAAAAACACACACTCTACCGCTATCGCCAACAAGGCCTTATTTATGAGAAGGTCGGCAAAATTATTTCCTACCGCCGGAAGGATCTGGATGCCTGGCGCAATGCCGGCAAAACCAAGGCCACGGCTATCTATTAGTGCTTCTGCTGAGTAATCAAATCTAAAGAGAATACCGGAACCATAGGCCCCGGCTTCTACGGTAATCAAATCTAGTTACAAAAATGCACACGAATCTTTCCACCCACAAACAGGCCGTATTCGCCACGCTACTGGCCACCTTTGCCGCCCCGACGTCCACGCCCGTTACCTTGGCTGATCTGGACCGTCAGCAGGATTTTTCCGAACTCGAGCAGTTGGTTGCCAAACTGGCTGGCCCGCACTGCCTCAGTATCGAGTTCCACGATGACAATCGCAAACACGGTTGTCGGTCATTGGAGTGGATTGTCGTGACCAGTTGCTACAATGGCTACGCCGATCGGGATGAAGACGGTAACTATGCCGATACGGGCAATGTGCGTGAAGTGATCTGGGTTCCGGTTCGTGACACAGATACAATTGAGAACATCGCCGAGCGGGTGGTGGCAGAGGTGCGTGGAATCGACTCAAATGTATTTGCCTGAGCCATGACAATCGCTACCCTCACCCTGTTCGCTGCCCTGGCGGTTAATGTCCCGTTTTGTGCGTTCCTACTCCGATCACTCCCTTTTTCGGATTGGTGCTATCACCTGCGCTACTGGTGGCTGATTAACCGGGCTAATCTCATCGCTGCCCTGATTCATCGCACGATTCTGCTGCTGCTCCTGATTGGGCTGTTTGTCGGCATGTGGCTTCTGTCGTATCACGGCTTGATTCTTTACTGATGGGCCGCCCTCTCCACACATCCGCCCATGAGCAGGCCCACACGTTTTTCGAACTGATGTTCGAGGAGCTGCCCACCAGCTGGCAAGCTGACCTGCCCGCCTGCCAATTCGAGTTTGAACTGTGGCTGGCCACATTTGATGTAAAACGACATCAGGAGAAATTGTCGGGTTTTGATCTGCTCACGGCTGCCCGCCGTCGGGCCGAACGCTACTACCAGCGGGATCTCAAGCAGCCGCACCATACAGCCATCGAGTGGGCATTCTTTCGGTTTCGGCTGGAACTAGCCCTGCTACAAACCTGCGTTGTCGATGCGGATACGCTCCAACACTGCTACCTGTACGCTGATCTACTCAGCAACTACGCCTTTACAGTCCTGACCGATAGCCGACGTCCTGTCTCATGATACACTCTCCCACATTCACACGCTTCAAATGGTGCATGATAATCGGCTGGACTTGCCTGTTTCTGTACGCAGTTGGCTGGTTTCTGGCCGAATACAACCGGGTTATGCCGGGTGGCATTAATTATTAATTCTGATTTGTGTGGATAGCCTTTGGATTGATGAGGTGATCATGGTGCTCAAGCGGACACCAGCCGAAAAGTTGTTACTAGCCCGAATTTGCTACCGGGCCGGGATAATGCCAGACGGTTTGTGCCGGGACAGCAATAAGGAGTTGTCATTGGCTATTGACATACACCCACAGACGGTCTCTGACATGGTTCGCGCGCTGGAAAAAGCCGAACTGATCACAACGGAAATTTTTCAAAAACAGAAGAACCTCCGTACGATCCAGCCTATAAGTAAAATCCTTATACCCTACAAAAACAAGGCCAATAGGTATAAGGAAAAAGCTGATAGTCACTATAAGGAAATTCCTTATAGTCCATCAGAAAGTGAGCAAACACTATCAGGAAATTCCTTAGACCCTATAAGTCAAATCCTTATACCCTATAAGGAATTTCCTGATAGCTTATATAAGGATAGAGAACTAATAGAGAATCAAGAAGAGAACTCTATAGCTGCTTCTCCTTCTACACATGGGCGCGAGGCCGATTTAAATTCTTCTGAAAACCTACCGGAAGAGGAAAAGCCTCCAAACCCCCAACCCCCCCTTTCCCCCAAAAAGACATACGGCGATGGCACTCTGCAAAAAAGTGTCAAAGCTTTTATCAAGGCCAATCCCGATAAGTACCCCACTGGCATGTATGTCGATTTTCTGGAAAAATGGACGCTCCTCGTCGATCACGCCAAAAACGAATTGGACATCGGAAAGGAAAAATGGCGAACGCAGGATTCCTGGACACTTCAGACACGGCTCGAAAACTGGTGGCCTGGCTACCAAAAAGAACAACAAAAAAATGAACCAGCAACTCTCAATCCACAATCCACAAACTATAGTCCTGGCCAGAAAGGAGCCGGCCTTGCAGCTGGAGCGACTAAGCAGCTTGGCTTTATCCCGCCAGGCGGCCTCCGTCGTCGAGGCACGGCTGAAAGGGACGAAACTTAATTTGGCTGAGGACAGCGAGCTCGAATTGATGTGGAATCATGTCATTTTTCGGCTAGGTGTCAAAGTGGCTCCCAAAGACCTAAACACCCACGTTTTTGAACTGTCTGTTTTAAACGACTGGATTTTACAGCACTATGGCTCCAGGCTAACAACGGAAGAAGTAAAGGTTGCCTATGATCTGGCTTGCACGCAAAAGCTGGCCATTGAGGAGCTGTTTTCTATTCTTTCTCCGAAACACGTGGGCATCGTTCTAGAATCATACCTGCGCTACACAAAAGAAGATCTGGAGATTAACCGGGTGTTTACCCAGCAACTGCTCATCGAGAATGAGAAAGAGCAGACGCCCGAAGAAATCAATGCCTTCATGGAATCGGCCTTAAAACAGGCAAAAGAGGAGGTTGATGCCGGTAAATTCTATTTCGATGCCGGGAATGGGCTGTTTGACTGGCTACTGCTGAACGGCCGAATTACGATCGACGAAGATCAGGCCGACCACTTCTACAACAAGGCTAAACAGCAATTGCCGAATCTATTAGACCGCGAAAAATCGAACGTGACGCCTGGCGATACGGGCAAGCGTTCGCAACTGGAAAAGCTCATTGAGCAGCTGGAAATGGGCAAGTTCGGTAACGATCACGAGGCACGTGTCCAGTCCTACGCCAAACGGCTGTTTTTGAACCACTATCTAAAGACGCTATCCAATGAAGAAAAATAGCAATGAATTATCGGCTGCTGATTTTCGCAAACAGTACGTCGATCAGCAGGAGCACGGCCTGCAAAAACGCTGTGTCGACTGGTTTAAACGGGCTTATCCCCAACTGATCATTGCGGCCATTCCCAATGCGGCCAAACGATCGCCAGGTCTGGCCAGACAACTGCTCGATGAAGGATTGCTGGCAGGTTTTCCCGATACGATTATTCCGTTTCCCTGTGGTGAATACCACGGCCTGTTTGCGGAGCTGAAAACGGTTAACGGAACGGTCTCCATTCAACAGGCCGCCATTCATGCCCTACTGAGAGCCTTTGGCTACGTGGTCATCATTCCCCGCACGTTCGAAGAATTTCAATCACAAGTTAACGACTACCTCCACCCATGAATTCAAACCAAATTTATTACCACGGCTATGTGACTGGTAATGTTCCTCGGCCTTACGAACTGCTCAATATTCCAGCTGAACGTCTGGAGCGTGTCAAACAGAAATATGCCGACATGCCAGGGGTTACGCTCACTGTGCGCCAAAGTTCAGGAGCAATTCAGCCCGCAGCGCCTGCCCGATCTGTACCAAAGCTCATGCAGAATGAACTGCCCAGAAAGCCTAAAACAACGCCGAAACCGGTTCAAGCTATTCAGCCAGTTGTTCCGCCAGTGGGGAACGAAGTTGCCAAGCCGGGTCGCAAGCGTAAACCCTATGCCCGAAAAGGCCGCAAGCATCGATCAGTCATCAATATAACGACGGGTGAGTTTTTCCACTCTCAGAAAGAAGCCGCAGCCGCCTGTTGTGGTTCGACCGCAGCTATTAACCGGCAGATTAATGACCTCCTACGCCGAAAATCGCATCGGGGCTACAACTTCCGCTATGCCACTGATGCTGAGCAACGGGCCGAAAAAATGATTTCCCAATGACCCATCACTCCTAACTCCCTCCTACAATGGCCATTTGGTATAAATCAAAAATTAAATACAGTGCGCTGGTTGATGGGGAGGCTAAGCCCCAAAACGAAACCTATCTCCACGAAGCCATAAACTATGGGGAGGTCGAAACCCAGTGTCCTGACATCCTGAAGACCCGAATTAAAACCTTCGATGAGGATACAGTAGATACCATTGGAAAGATCAAGTTTGCAGAAGTGATCTTCCATCCCATGCAGGAAGAGGATGCTTTCTGGCAGGTCAAAGTGACTGTTTTCGACGAAAAGAAGCGGGCCTGGACCTGTCTGGTTGCCGCTTTGGATTATATTGAAGCTGGTCAGCGTGTCTGTGACTATTTAAAGGGTTCACTGCTCCCTTACGAGATTGCCGATGTGAAGAAATCCGACATTCTGGCTGTTTGGCATCCCAAAAATGAACTCTGGCAGGGTGACTGGTGGAACCGCATGGAGCGGATGTACGACGAGGGTAAAAAAGAAGTTGGTCATAATCAGCTGGATATTGATTTCAACAAAAACGCTGATGAGGATGAAGACGAAAATGACGATCAGCCGAATTACGGCTATGCACAGCGAGGTAACCAGCTGCACGACGAATTAACGAAGTTGGGCTTCAATAAACGCTCGCCGAAGTAGTGGAAAGAGGGGAACTAGTGCTGCTCAGTTGTTCGTCCTGAAACAGTAAGCTGATCGATAAGCCAGCATGGTTACGAATCGTCAACTCCCCGCCCAGTTGCTGGCTAAAACCCTCAATCAGGGTCATACCCAAAGAGTGACTACGAGCAGGATCATAATCGGCCGGTAAACCGACCCCATCATCCGAAATCCGTAGCTCAAACGTAGTGGGCTTAAGCCGATGAAAGTTCAGGCTGATCGTTCCGGAACGATCATTAGGAAAGGCATACTTGAGGGCATTGGTGATGGCTTCGTTGATGATTAAGCCTAAGGGCACCGCTTGGGTGACGTCCAGTTCAATGGCCTCTACCTGCACATCAAAGCTAATCGGTTGGGGAAGTTCATAGGACTCCCGCAGGTAAGCCACCACCTCCTGAATGTAGTCATTCATGGGAATACGGGCTACACCCTGGGCTTGGTAGAGCTTCTGGTGGATCAGGGCCATGGACTGCAAGCGGTGCTGGCTCTGCTGGATGGCCGATAGAGCCGTATCATCTGACAGATAACTGGCCTGGGAGTTGAGTAAACTCATCACCACCTGGAGGTTGTTTTTGACCCGGTGGTGGATCTCCTTCAGCAGCCGTTCCTTATCTTCCAGCAACTGCTGCAATACCTGATTCTTGTGGTTGATCTGCTGTTGTTTGATCTCAAGAAGTTGATTGCTGCGTTGTTTGAGCCGGTAGCGGTTTACACTCAGGCCCAATAAGCCCATCAACAGGGCTGTGCCTACCAGTAAGCTATTGCGCTGGGTTTGCTGGGTCTGGCCCTGCTGAGTCAACAGGGCGATGTTTTTTGCCTTCAACTGCAAGTCCTGTTCTTTCTTTTGGGTTTCGTAGCGGATACCCAACTCGGCAAGCTGCTGGCTCTTGGTCTGGTTAAAGACAGAGTCATTGATGGCTTTGTAACGCTGGTAGTGCCGCAGCGCCGACGCGGTGTGACCAAACGCCGAGTCCACCTTAAAACGCAACCAGACTATTTCGTGCCTGTTGTGCAATGGGTAATAATTATCTGGAAGATTGTTCAGTTTTTTCAGGTAAAGACTGGCTTTGGCAAACTGACCGGTGGTTACATAAAATTGACACAGTTGTAAGCGGACAAGATTTTGTGCCACGCCTTCCGGCCCATTCTTAGACCACCGAAGAGCCTGCAAATAATAGGTTTCGGCAAGCCGGTATTGCTTCAGGGCAGTGTAACAATCGCCAAAGCTGCGTAACAAATTGGGTTTTTCAAATAAACTGGGATAGAGGGGAGGGTCCTGTGAAACAACGTATTTCAGCAGGTTTAGAGCTGGCTGTACCTTTCCTTGTTTGAGTAAGCAGGCAACCAGTCGTCGAACCATCCCTCCGTAGATAATAACCTCTCCTTTTTGCTTACTGACAGCCAGTGACTGCTGGTAGTAGTCGATGCTCTTGTCAGGTTGATTCCAGTCATAGTACACATTACCGATCATAAAATAGAGGTAATCCAGATCATTGGGTAGCCCGCTGGCTTCAACATCTTCGATGATTTTCAGGTAGTATCGTAAGGCCTGGTCCAGATTATTCTTTAGTAAATTTATTTCGGTTAATAGAAAGTAAGGGTTCGAGAAATCGATAAGATAAGCGCGATGAATGAAGTCGCTATCTGTCATTAAGCTGATGTAGGTCTGATAGATTGGTCTGGGTCCAATCTCCTTGTAGATAGCCACTGCCTGATCGGCTGCCTGCTGGGCTTGTTTCAAGTTTACCGGGAGTAGGTAATTAATGCCAATCACCATTAGCAAGACGGCTTGTTTAGGCTTATCCCCTAATTGGCGAGCCAGCATTAAAGCCCGACTGGCAAACCTTATTCGCTCTTCAGGATTAGTTCGTTGCGAAGCGGTGACCCATTTGAACAGGGCTCCTAGCTCACCAGCCTTGTCACCGGCTTCTCGACGGGCCTGAATCACTGGCAGGAAGTAGGTCTTGCTGGTTGGCCAGTCACCTGCCTCTAAGTAGCTCAATCCCATTAACTGCTGACTTTCCTCGTGCCAAAGCTGGCTGTGGATGTGCCGACTCAGGGTATCGGCTCGCGCAAAATAGCTACGGGCTCTACTCCAGTCAGCCTCCCTGGTCATGGTGGAGCGAAGCCAGCTTTTGCCCAACTCCAGCAGAAGCCGGATCTGGATGGTTTCACTGCCGCCCTTGATCATCTGCTCGACCAGTTCAGGCCTTCGCTGCCGGGTCAAGACTCTGCCCTGCAGCAAAACCGCATCGTCGGCTCCTCGGGCATAGCCCAATCGGCGGGAAAGCGTTAGTGCCTGCTGGGCCATAGTTAGCGCCGAGTCCAGGCTGGGTTTAACATTCAAAGTCTTATGTAGGTAAAAATCACTCAATCGCAGCCGGGTTTGAACCTGCTGGGTGTCCGCTGGGCTCTCATTCAGCGTTGATCGTAATCGGTTGGCCTGGGCGATGGTCATGGGTTGTGCCATGACTCGGAGTGCCAGAATGAACAACAGGAAAAGTAAGAAGACAAACCGCATGGCATGAAGAGGAAGGTAATCCGTTGAGTAATCACAAGGGCGAGCAGGCGCAGTCGGTTCACTGCGAAAGGTACATATGTCTGCTACTGTAAAATTAAATAATTCTCTATCAGAGTCTTACTAAGTTTATATCTAAAGGTCAGTTAATGATCCAAATTGAATGGATACCGATATCCTGTAATTGATAAAACTTACCAACGCGATCGATGTGATCAATTTTTGTTCAAGATAAAATCACACTGGAGGTATAGCCTGAGGTTTTATTACTAATTATTGGCCTGCCCTATCATGCCGCAATCGAACGGTTCGACATACGATTTACTAACTAGTTATCGACAGGCAAAACCAGCCAGTTCTAATCCAGCCAGGTGGCAGGCAAATGAACACGATGGATATACGCTGGCGATTCTTTAATGAAGTCGTACCAGCCTGCCCGAATCTACTTTTTCTCTTTCTGAGCAAACGCCACAGCAATTACAATAAAATCATTCCTCCTTGGTGGTTAACCAATCCTCCCGCAAACGTGATGTTGGGTACCAGTGTCGTCAATGCAAACACCTATAACACGCTGGTTCCTCAGCTTTTAAAGGTAAACGGTCGCCGATTTCTCTCAATGGAGCCTCAGTTATCAGGAATTTACGGACCTGATCTGACGGGTATTGATTGGCTAATTCAGGGAGGCGAATCCGGTCATCATAAACGATCATTCGATTTAGCTTGGGCTCGGCACATGCGGGATGAATGCGCTGGTCAGAACGTGCCTTATTTTTTCAAACAAATCGACAATGTTCAGCCGATACCCACCGATTTACTGATTAGAGAATTCCCGAACCTACCGGAATTATATTCTGCAAAGCGGCTCTGATATCAGCAGTAGTACAAAACAATCTTCTGAATCGGCAAATTGTTTGTTTACCAGCCTCGATCGGTCAGCTAGCTTGTTTAAGCACTTTGCTGCTGATAGATGCCCAGCCTATTTATCTCTTTTTGCTGAAGCGTCTGCATCTTGGCTAAATACAGCTCGTACCGATCATGGAGCAATTGATAATGTTCGAGCAGACTATACCGTTGGTCTCCACTAACGATGTGCTGTTGAGCTCGCTGGATTAACTGCTTCACACGACTAATATTCGCCAGCGCCGAATCGATATGACCCTGATGAATAGCAATCAAACGCTGTAGGCGGGTATGGCGCTCATCGTTTCTGGTGGCTTGCCGATCCAAACTATGTCGAAGAGCTTTTCGGGGTTGCTTCTCTAATGCCGGTTTTCTTACTAACGCCGGGCAGTCTGGGGTTTCAATTAGAGCCAACCTGGTATCCACGGGGAAGGATTCATCCGTTGACAAGGGGGCCGTATCGATACGGGCAAACAGCTTGATAAGTTGGTCCTGCTTGGGCTTATCGAGCTGGTCGATAACCTGAGTCGCCACAGCAAATACATATTGTTCTAGAAACTGGTTAAAATCCTTCAAAAGCTTTAGTCTGGTTTGGATGAGCGGTTTATTTCCAATAACATGAGAATGGTCAGCTATTAGCAGCTCAAGCAAAGCCTATGGCTCGCTTGAGCTGCTTAGTCCATTGAATCAGGATACTAGTATGGCAGCTAAGCAGCTGAAATTTTGATAATTGACATTTGTTATCCTCTAATAACTGTATATCCCGATTTAAGTTGGCTAACATGGATATTACGTCACGCTGTAGCTGCACCGTATCTGAGCAGTAACTAGGCCTGTTGAGAAAATTCGGCAGTAAGGAATAATCTGACGGATCCGACTGGTTACGAAGCTGATCAAGTTGAGTGTAGCACTGGTGACACTCCTGAATAGCCTGGATCCAGTCGGTGAGAACGCGTTGGGGATTGAGCTCATCCGCATTGGATGAATGATCGTCTGCAGGCTTGACGTACATTGGTAACGCGTTATTTAACGATTTGGTGAATAGATTGAACAAATATTAAACAAAATAACCACTTATAGAAATGGGAAGATGTAAATAGGCAACAATTAAGTATCTAATAATTAGTTACTTACATATGTGAAAGATGGAGTTTTTGGATAAGCTGGTTGTGCTCGGTAAAGCCATCGGCTATGTCGAGTCCCTGATCCCTATAACCTGTGGGAAGTCCTAACCGGTGGTATGCCATACATTCTTGTGAAACGTTAGCATGCATTATGCTGATGGCACGTCAGAATTATCCTCAACCACGCTTATCAAATTAATGGTTCGAATACCGGGCGCTATTCGCATCTACAAACATGCTGCTGTTAATCCTAACTACGTTAACCAATGGGAGCTAAATGATTGGAATAAGGCCTTAGCGTGGGTCCAAGCAGGTGAATCATTATTGACGCTGGCCGTATCCAGGCGACGTATAAAGTCAATAAAAAGTTATTGAAAGGCCGCTGACCTACGATAAAAAAGGGCCAGTTCATCGCGATCAGGCCCTTTCTAATTCGTGTGCAAAGCCGCCAATGAACCACTAAAGGCGATGCGTAAAGATACGAATTTATATGCTTTATTTGCTATAAATATATTTTAGTTTTATTATAGTGATAATTCTTTTTGCAAACCGTTATGATAGACCGAATTGACCACTTTAAACTTCTGGGCGATATACTACTTTAGGTAGGGTAGCCAACCTGTATATGAACGAGTGGCCACCCCTAACTAGCGCTCAACCTTTATACTTGCTCATATTCTACGCCTATGAAGTGTGTTAACTCCCCTTGTTGATTATGCAAAGGGTCAATTCGTAAATGACATACAAAGGTTTCCCCATTGCTACGATAATTTAGGATGTCAGCCTCCAGGGTTTGGATATCATTCAGTTGCTTCCGGATGAACCGTATCGTAGTCGCGTCACTACCAGGGCCCAGTAAAAAGTGAGGAGTTTTCCCTAACACATCAATTGGTTTGTAACCGGTCATTGTCAAAAAACTGCGGCTTGCCCATAGAATTGTTTGCATCGGGTTGGTTAAGACCATGATACAGCCTCTCCTGATTGAGCGGTGATAATAATGAGACTGTCGACCATTTAGCGACCAGGCGAATAACTTGCTAAATTCATCAAAAAGTAGTACTTCGTCGTGTTGAGCCAGGCGGTGATGACGCTTGAGTTTTTTGAAGAAAGTAGTCGTTAATCCCGTAACTTTCTTGAACTGGTTGGACAGATGCGCTACACTGCTGTAGTTGAGCTTATAGGCTATTTGAGTAAGATTCAGTTTATCATATAAGAGCAATTCTTTTACGCGTTCAATTCGTTGAGTAATAATGTAGTGCTCAATGGTAGTGCCTGTCACCTGGGAAAAAAGGTTCGTTAGGTAGGTGTAATCATAGTTAAGTTTCTGGCTGATGTAATCAGAGTTATTTGTTTTAGGTAGTTCGTCAGCATAATGCACCATGTCGATGATCAGGGTTTTTATTTTTTCAATCAGAATCGCTTTCTTATCGTCCATCAGTTCCAGCCCTACTATCAATAAAGCGATTTTCAATTGATCCCGTTGATCCGCTGTCATTTCCGCTTTGAGTTCCACTTCCCCTAAATCGACTAGTAGGTATTGTAACCCGAGTTGATCTAATATTGCCTGCACAACCAGTTTGCAGCGCCTGGAGACCATATATCTGATATAGATTTTCATGCTTATCTTTTTTTACACAAGTCGGTAACGCATTCGTATAATACTTGATAGGAGTCCGTAGGCGGATAAAGCAGACGCATTTTTGTAATATACAAATTTATTATAGTATTTTTTTTGCTGTAGAGGAGCTATATAACCTTTTTCAGAGGAGAACCCACGTATTATGCAGAGGGTGGGAGCGGGATTTGGTTAATAGCTAAGTAAGTTATCCTTCAGGTAGGGACTGATATTGGAAGCGATATGAAGTTCCTAATAATGTTTGTTAATGAACTTTACTCAATGGACATAACGCATGACCTGTTACTAAACCTGGGCTTCGTTAAATCGCCTGGTGAGAATAATCGCTATCGCTATAAAAGCGTAGCAGGCCATCTACTGGAAGACTCTGGCCAGTTCTACTTTCGTGGTTTTGATCCGGAACGAGGTACATTGGCGGATCTGACTTATCTGCTTCGGATGATCGACTATCGACAACAGTTCTATTCAGAGCCGATGTCAGTAGTCAATCAGAATTAAAAAAGCCCGGACCTAATGATCCGGGATTTCCGATTCTATCCACACCATATAAAATATAATTCGTGGTAAGGTAAATGATTTTAAGACATTAATCGAAATCCGCTGGTTCGGGAAAATATTAGATTTAATAGCCTGATTCTTAAATAAATATAACAAACCAACATTTTTCCATGTTACGTAGTAAGTTGCTTACCTTTCCCATAAATACTTCTTACTGAGGCTTCTTCTCCGCCCTCTGCAGTCTAAGCTGTCGGTCAAGCTCCTTCATTACTGTTCCTGTATATGATTCGGCTTGTTCATGGATTAGCTAACAACAATCAGCAGTCTTTCTCTGACTTTTACGATACGTATGCTCCTAGGCTTTGGGGCATTATTCTACTCGCTAAGCTACCGACGGCACAGTCAGAAACAATTCTGATAAACACACTAAAAAAGGCCTGGCAACAAGTAAACCAACAGATATTACCTGTAAAGCCTACGTTCGTCTCACTGCTCTCTTTAGCCTATAGGGAAGGATTACCCAGGGAGTTCGTTAAAGCTAGTCTTCCACCCAACCCAACCGCCATGCCAAGTAGTGCGAATCGGTACCCTTTAGATAAAACCGTCCAGGTACTCATTGCCGGATGCTCCCTGGACGACCAAGCGTTATTTACCCAGAGCTTGAAAGCCAGTATGCCGCGAGTAGAGATAACCTTTTCGTCAGGAATTGATCAAGCTTTGGTGCATTTGCGAACCAGCTTTCTGAATTCGACTAATTTACCCAGGCTACTCCTGTTGACGTTATCGGAATCGGATACCCAGATCGATTGGCAACTGTTGCACCAGATCAAAACCAGTTATCGCCTATTGCCTATTGTGCTCATTGGGACAGAACAACAAGCGGCTATGGCCCCCAAAGCCTACGACTTGGGAATTACTTCATTTCTGGTGAAACCTCCCGACTTGGATGAATGGAAAGAGGAACTGGCTTTACTGTCCAAATACTGGCTTACGATTGCGAGCTTACCCAATCAGCAACGAAACTAACGCGAATCTATACCTTGAAGCTAACTATTGTTGTTAAGTAAGAGTGGAATCCTATCTGACTACTTGAGCTATGGTTTTTTTCTTTACAACGATTTCTCAACAGGGCGAGAACCGCGAGTTTTCCATCATGGGCGACTTGGAAGCAGGTTTTAGCATTCTGGATTACATCGGTAAAAGGGGCGACATCTTACTAAAAGCGCCTGTTGTAGATGGCCACCGAACCAGCGAACTCCCCCTCGACTCGTTCTATGGATCGACAAGCCTGCCAGGTATGGAAGCCCTTGAGCAGGATTGGACACACATCTTAAGTAAGCCCGTTAACATTCGATCCGTTTGTGCTCAGCTCCTGCCTGATTTGATTGCTCGACGGGTTGAGCGGCATAAAATCTGCATTGGTCAGTTAGAGCAGGCCGTTGTTCTGGCTGAATTGCGGCTGCAACACGTTTCTGATACCATTCATGGGGAACCTCACCGAACGCGAATGCTAAATCAGCTGGAGATGGTTTTGAAACGGCATCGAGAAAACCTGTCTACTGAGCAGGCTAGCCTATACGCCTTACTGGATCAATCGCCACATTAAAACCGCAAGCAATCAAAATTGGCTGGCATTACTATACGAGCATGACTAGAGGACGGATTTCACTTTTTACAGAATATTCGTGTTACTCTCTAGATTTAGATAGTTATAGCCAAAAGCCAGTCGAGTGAGTCTGAAAAACACTGGTCTGCAAAAACGTTCATTTTCATGTCAAGTATAACGGCCGTTCAACTAGGCGCAGTTTAGCTATGACAATAGTAGCCGATTATGGCCTATTCAATGTCGAACAAACTTGTCAATTAATGGCTGTCAAACTAGTCTCCTTTTATTTTACATCTTATATACTTAGGCTCTAATCAAAATTTATTGGTTTGTAAAAACACTCCGTTTGACAATACCGATATTCTGGGTGGTCATGCCAAAGGGGCCAACCGCTTCTATATTGGAATTGATATCACTAATACATATGCTGAATTGCGAAGGTTAGGCTAACATTTTGATAATGAGGCAGTGGTGTTTGTTGCTCTCAATCTTAGCGGTTCATTCGAAAGTACAAAACCCACATGCTTACAAAAAAATAGTTGGTTTTGTGTTTTAAGTAGATGGGCTGCTTGAAAAGCAAACAAAAAATTATTAAATATCTATATTTCCATAGTATATATTCTATAATGTAGCTAGAATATGAGATTATTGGTTAACTTCTATACGAAAAATAGGTATAAACGTTAAACAAAAGCCCATATGAGTACTCCAACATTTGATAGTAATTCAGTAGAGGCTCAAGAACACAGACATGTATTAGCTGAGTGGCTTAACGCGGTTACAGAATACGATGAAACGGTTCAAGGCTATTTCAAAAAACCTTACTCCTACATCGAGCTAAAACAACAGATTAAGCTGATCATAGCCTACTGGACTGAATGTATTCATCCGAGTAGCGACTTATAACAGCTATCCGTTCGTAATGCGTTTCGTAGTTTAGGGAGTAAAGTACTAAAATTGGATGGTGCCTGTAACAGGCAAATGCCGTTTGCCTCAATCTCATAAAAATGCTGGTTAATTCGGACAAATTGACCAGCCGGTTCCGACAACTGCTAACTGAGTGATTTCGCCCCATACTATATCAGTAATTAATCAGAATTAAAAAAGCCCGGCTCATTAGGTCCGGACTTTTCGCTTCTATCCACATGCTATAATCTAGGATTCAGATTAAGTAAGTCTTTTAATGCCAACTTAGTAACGTTAGTCTAACGTACTTATGATGATCGTTCATTTGGCCAGGCAAATTCGTGAACGGAAAAGGCTGAAACAGAATTTGTACTAAAACGATAAAGTGAGCTGAATGTATTGACAAATGTCAACCACTAAAAAAGCAGCTTATTAAGATGGACTTGCCTCTCCTTCAGGAAACAAGCTAGCCATTAACCAATCGTTATACGCAATAAGCTAGCTGGCCTCTGGCCGTAGTCTAACCTCACCCATTCCAGGTTTAACAGCTCCATATACTACGTAAACCGACTGTTAGGATGTAAGCACTTATCCCAATAGTCCAGAATCGAGTGCAGCTGTTCTTGTAAACCAGTAAAGGTGCGCTCTTTTTTAAAGAACCCCTGAATGGTCATCCGATACGCCGTGTTAACCAGGTCTTGATCGGCCGCCGTGGTTAAAAAAACGAAGGGGATACATTTCAGTTTCAGGTACTCATTCAGATCAATCAGCTGGCGAAGCTCAATGCCGTTCATGGCCGGCATGTTGACATCGCTTAAAATCACTAAGGGCGCTTCCGAAGCAGCGATTAAGTACTCGATAGCGTCAACGCCATTGCTAAAAAAGACAACCGGATTCACTATGGCTAAACTGGTAAGGGCTTTCTCAATAAAGAGTTGATCATCCTCATCATCTTCAATCACCACAATGGGCGCTTTGCTGGTCATAAGATCGTGGGAATACGTACGTCGAGTTTCGGTGAAAATTGACCACAAATATACCAAAATAAGGGTGGGTTGAGGTATCACCCTCTGCTGGCCTTCACACCCGACAGCTTAACCAAAACGCCAGGCCATTTTTGTTCAGCAAGCTTAGGTAGGGTCAGTGGGACTGATTCCCTTTTACTGGTCACGATTTAAGAACGCTAGAAACGGTTATTTCAATGGCACAAGCCGTCTTTTGCTGAACATACCTTACCGCCACGGGTTGTTCAATGATAGCTCCTTTAACTTTGCCCTAGGGGTTACACACAACGATGCTACTGCCTGAGGAAATCAACCGGCTACAAGCCTTACGAAGCTATGAGATCCTGGACTCCCTGCCCGAGGCCGACTATGATCATATTACCAGCCTGGCCGCTCAAATCTGTCAGGCTCCCATCTCGCTAATTAGTCTGGTCGATGAAAAACGACAATGGTTTAAGTCTACCTATGGACTGGCGGTTCGGGAAACACCCCGCCAGTTTTCCTTTTGTGCCCACGCCATCCTCCAGCCGAATGGGCCTTTCCTGATCCCCGATACCCGCCAGGATGAACGCTTCGCCACAAATCCCTTTGTCACGGGTGAACCCCATATCGTTTTTTACGCCGGTATACCCCTGGTGGATGCGGAGGGCTTTGCGGTAGGCTCCCTGTGTGTGCTGGATAACAAGCCCAGACAATTGGACGAGGACCAACTCAGAGCTTTACAAACTTTGACCGACCAGGTGGTCAATCTGCTCGCCTTACGAAAAGCCAATAGTGCTTTACGCCTGAGTGAACAGCGGTATCGAACCTTGACGGCTGAGCTCGAAGAGCAAGTCCAAACGCGCACCCAGGACCTCAAAATGGCCAATGAGGCGCTTCATACCGCCAATGAGTTATTAACCAGGGCCAATGATAACCTGCAACAATTTGCTTCGGTGGCTTCTCATGACTTACAGGAGCCCCTGCGAAAGATTCAATCTTTTGGCAACCTGTTGCAAGTCCAGTATGGCAACCAATTGGGCGAAGGCCGTACCTACCTGGATCGGATGCAATCGGCGGCTACTCGCATGTCAGCACTGATTCGAGATTTATTGAGTTATTCGCGCATATCAGCCATCCATGAGCGTCGACAACTGATCCCGCTCACTGCGGTTGTCCAGACGGTCCTAACGGATCTTGAGTTGGTCATTGCCGAAACGGAGGCGATTGTCCAGGTGGAGCCCTTACCCGAGGTCGTAGGGGATGCTGTTCAGTTAGGTCAGCTCTTTCAGAATCTGCTGAGTAACGCTCTGAAATTTAGTCGGACGAGTTCATCTAAGCGGTTACCGTCCGCCCAATCGAAGGTCCCCTTCATTCAGGTTCGGGTGCAAACGATGCTGGCGAAGGACTTACCCCCCTCAGTCAGGACGGCTCTTTCGGCCCCACTTTACTACCGGATCGATGTGATCGATAATGGCATTGGCTTTGAGCAAAAACAGGCCGACCGCATCTTTCAGGTCTTCCAGCGGCTACACGGTAAGGGTGAGTTTGCGGGCACGGGCATTGGCCTGGCCATTTGCGAGAAAGTGGTGACCAATCATGGGGGAGCGATTCGGGCGACCAGTCAGCCCGGTCAGGGGGCCACCTTTAGTATCTTTTTACCCAACTAAGCTGGGCCTATAAAAAGTAGCTCACAGGATAAGTTGGCTCGCCTGTCTGGAGAGGTAATGGGACAACTGACACTTGAGTCAAGTACAAGTTGGGGGTTTACGCCCACAAGTTTGAGTAAAAATGTCCCAGCCTCCCATCTATGCTAGCTCTAGTGTTGTTGATTAATAATTTGACCATCAATGTGTTGACTTTTTTCAGTTCAATTGGTATGATTTAAGCTACATGAGAAATGGACGGGTTTTTATCTTCAGTTGTTCACTGCCTCTTGAGCAGTTCTACCATAGATCGATATCGTTTCACTCAACGTTAGAAAAACAAAAAACTTGGAAAGCTCGGTATGGAACCGGGCTTTTATTTTACCCTTTCTTTATTCCCTAGGTAGCCATGAACGAGCACCCAATCATCTTTATTGACGCCGATGACGATGATCACGACATGTTCAAAAAGGCCTTGTCGGAGTTAGCTCTGCCTCATCCTGTCCTCGTTTTCGGCAACGGCCAAACCGCTCTGGACTACCTGAAGGCAACGACGCAGATTCCCTTTTTGATTATTTCCGAAATCAGTATGCCGGGGATGAGTGGGCTAGAGCTTCGCCAACAAATCGATCAGGATCCAGGCCTGCGCAAAAAGTGTATTCCGTTTGTGTTTATGACCCACCCGGTTGAAGAACAGATGGTCGAAGAAGCCTATGAATTAACCATCCAGGGACTATTTGAAAAGACGGCCACTTACGCTGCCTGGAAAGCTCAGTTGGCGGCCATTATTGCCTACTGGACGGAATGCCATCATCCCAAGCGCTTTACCCGGTAATGAGTAGTTAACCAGTCGGAACGCTCTTGGGAAAGGTACTTCTTCACAAAAATGGCAGTTTATTCTGGGTGATTATTGACTAACGAAAGGCCCGTTTTATCCTTCCATAAACATGGGATTTTGACCAGCCAGCGGCTTTGCTAATCACAATTTTGACTAGACTTGAGTTGTGCAACAGCCACGTTGGTATAATAAGACAGTTTAGCTATGGCTACGATAGTCGATTATGACCAGTTCTATGTCTAATAAACTTGTCAAATAATGACTGCCTAACTAATCTCCTTTTATTTTATATAAGATGATATAGGAAAACGAAGCTATTAAGCGGAACAATTGAGCTACGGGTCACAGAACAGTATACCCTCTTCGGAATATAGATAATAAAAAAGCCCGGACTTAGTGATCCGGGTTTTCCGCTTCTATCCATGCCATAATTAAATATGATTCGTGGTAAAGTAAGTCTTTTCTTACCACTGTCTGAATCGGTTGGCTGTCGCCGACGTTTTTTGGCCAAAATAGCGTCTCATATACTCAGGCATAGATTTATAAAAAAGACCTTGAATCGTGAGATGGCAATTTGATACTATATATAGTTCAAAAGGATAGTGATATTAATGCTTTTGTAAACGTTTCGAGAAACAGGCGTTTTGTGAAATGCAGCAAATAGAGGGATAGATGAGGCATCAAGGATACGGAATTCGTGACTCACTCCTTCTCAAGCCCTCTTAATAGCTATATGATCCTCCTCCTACGAAGCGAACAGGTAAACTGCTAGACTAGCTACTAGTCCAATCGCATTACACTTGGCAGCTCTTTCAACTTGTTTCGGTGACCCTAACCTGATAGGTTAAAAACGGACAGTAATGTCCGGCAGTGGACATCGGCCTACCCTAATTAAAGTAATAGCGGCAGCTAAAGGCATTTTGCTGCCTTGGTACAGTCCTTGCCATAACCAAGGTGAACGCTAGTCATCATTCAGTACCTCCCTTATGAATAAGTGCTTACTCCTTACTCTGCTTCTCGTAGTTTCCCTGACCAGCCAAGCCCAGCCACCCTCCTTCCGATCTTACCAAAAACTTAAGGAGTTCCAGGGACTTTACCAATACCAAAATCGAACCACGCTCAAGCTAGCAGCTTCTCCCCGAGATTCACTCCTCTATGCGATTATTGCCGAGAGTCGCTACCCGCTGTATCCCATTGGCGATGACCTATTTCGAAATCAAAGTAAAGATACCATCCGCTTTCAGCGAGACCCACAAGGGAAAGTTATCGCCTACTGGGTCAACCAACAACAATTTCGCCAACTCAGTGATACGCTGCGGTTCCCCATCCAAATGTGGTATCCCCGGATAGGGCAATCCGACAAATCCTATAGCTATCACCCACCTATAGCTGAACAGGACGGGTTGAGAGTGGGCGGTCTTCAACAATCGGGTTTAGATTCTACCCTGCTAACGACGATGATTCAACAAATTGTTAAGGGCACTTATCCCAATATTCATTCTGTTTTGATTATTAAAGATGGTCGGTTGGTGTTTGAAGAGTATTTCTATGAATATAACCAACAGCGTCTCCATCAACTCCGCTCAGCCACCAAAAGCTTTATTTCCGCTTTAACCGGTATTGCCATTGATAAAGGGCTAATCAAAAGTGTGCACGAACCAGTCTTACCATTCTTCCCCGAATACCAGGTTAGCAACAACTCGGATGCCAAACGAACCATCACCATTGCCCACTTATTGGCTAACCAAAGTGGTTTAGACTGTGACATTAGCGATGCGCACGCAGTAGGTAATGAAACCCAGATGGATTATTCAGCGGACTGGGTAAAATATACGCTGGATTTGCCCATGAGTGATGTGCCTGGAGGCAAAGGGATGTATTGCTCTGGTAATCCTATTACGGTAGGCCGTATCGTTGAAAAGCAGACCAAGTTATCCCTTCCTGAGTTTGCCCAACAAACTTTATTCGCTCCCTTGGGCATCACCCAGTTTGATTGGCACTTTCAGCCTGATTCGTCGAGTGCCGAAACCTACTGTCAGCTTTCGTTGCGTCCCCGGGATATGGCTAAGTTTGGCCTTCTATATTTAAATAAGGGCCGGTGGCAAGGGAAGCAACTCATTTCACAGGACTGGATTACCACATCGTTAACCAAACACTCAGTGGTACAAAATGTAAATTATGGTTACCTGTGGTGGTTAAAGTATTTAAATGCGGGCGGGAGTCGTTTCGATGGCTTTGCCGCCCAAGGCAATGGTGGCCAACGGATTTACATCTGGCCTGGGCAAAACATGGTCACGGTGATCACGGGGGGCAATTTTAATCAACAGTCGCCTGCTGACGAACTCTTGGCGAGGTACATCTTATTGGGCTTTACCAATCAACGATAATGGCTTGATTTGACTTTTTCTTCCAAGTTATCTCTGAATCGTCCATATATTAAGTCGGGGAGATCATCTGCGTCTACTTGAACAAAGAAAGTCTCAATCCCACGAAAACGCTGGTTAATTCGGACAACTTGACAACCTAGTTCCGCCAGTTGCTAACCGAATGATTTAGACCCATACGATGTCAGTAGTCAATCAGAATTAAAAAAGCCCGGACCTAGCAGATCCGGGCTTTCTGTTAACCCTAATTAGCCAACCTATACTTTCTTACACAAACAATTTCTGCAAAACGACTTTACAGCGTCCAAGGCATTGCTGCCGTTCTTTCCATCCGTTTGGCAACTGCCGTTTTTCGTCTGGTTTCGGCACATGGCCAATATTGATGATACAGCTGATTTCCCAGACCCGGTCGAAGTCGGCCCAGCCATTCAGTTTATTGACGTTCCAGAAGTTCAGCGCTGAAGCTACTGCCCAGCGAGGTGAAGCAATCAGTTCAGGATGGTTCACGCAGTCAATGTTGAATTTATTCGCAAACGCCGTGTAGTTCTTCCGGCCGGTTAACTGAATCAGCCCCCGACCTTTGAAGCGAATCCCGTCGCCCGGTTCGGTGTTACCCAGATCCATTCTACCTTCGTAGGCTGCCCCTGACGCATATTCTTCAGCGGTTTTCATCGAGTCGCATTCATGCAGCACTTGCCCCAGAAAATGGGATAAACGTAAATGTGTTGTGATCTTGTAATAGGGAAGTAGTTCGTTCAATAGTTCGACGTACTTCTCGGCTCCTGTGCGGATAGCCCCGCACCGGACCAGCATATCGACTGTTAGTGCTTTCATGGTACAGCTGCTTTAATGGCGAAAAACAGAACAGTTCCGCCCCCTATGTACGTCAAAGCGTTACTTACCTTTCGGATAGCTTTTCCCGCATTGGTTTTGCCTTCATATTTGGCGAGTTCGTCCCTAACCGGTTTTAATGCGATTTCAGCTTTCACGGCTCGATCAGTCTGCCCATTGCGCTCTTTGACGAGTCGAACTAGGGTTGCATTCTGCTTTATAATGGTATCATTCGCGGCACTCAGACTGGCTTTCAATCCATCGATGGAAGTTTTTCCAGAAACCTCTAAACCGTTGGCCCTAGCTTGTTCTTCCTGATACAGATTATACCAGTAGCCAGGATCCTGATTGGCGTACATAGGTATTGTAGACTGCCCTTGAGCCATCTGACAAAGCAGCATACCAGCGCAAAACAGCAGGATATTGACTATAGTCAATAAGAGTCGTTCGCGTTTCATTTCGACAGGGCGTTAAACTGATCAATTGCTTTCTGCGTACTATCCCCGATCGCAACGGTTGTTGAGGTAGGCGCCTGCGTTGCGTCCACTGGAGCAGCGGCTGCCGGTTCGTTCAGCTGGAGGATCAACGCTGTGGCCAGTACGGCGGCTACCGACGTAATCACGACACCGATCGCGTATTCACGAATCAGTTTTACCCGCTCATCCCGTGTCATGACGGCCTTATGGGTATGGCGAAAGCCGGTGGCTGCGGCTAGTGTAATTGACAAACCGAGGGCAATGATCCCATAGTTGGAATGAATAGACCATTTCCAGACCAGGAGCAGGGTTAATCCAAACGATGCTGCAATGCCTGCTACGGATAGGCGAACCAGTTTTGGGACTTTATGCAGAGCCGCTAAAAACACAACGCTGGCGTTCATGGCCAGAAACAGAATAACGATGGTCAGTACTTTCATGGTTTTACGGTTTTACGGTGGTTTTTGAAAAGCGTTTTTGTATTTCATCCAAAATGAATGGAAGCAATTCCTTGATTGGCATTTTCTTAATTTCATCGCCTTTGGCAATCAAGATTTCGACAATTAAGCTGCTGGCCAGCGGAGCCGCCAGAGCAACCCACCAGGCTGTTTTCATGTGCCATTCCGCCTGATAGATGACACAGCCGGTAATAGCAGCACCAACAATGAGCGACCAGTAAAATTCTTTGAGAGCGGCCATTGCCCCAATCGACTCATTTCGGGTCAACCGAGCGAGGCTACCAGCGATCAGGCACAAAAAAATTAGAGCGTCGCCCGGTATTGAATCGATGAAAGGGGTTTCGTTCACAGGTCGATTGAGTTACGGTTTTAGAATATATTGTCGAATTGTAATTCTCGGTAACTTGAGCTTTTGATAGAGACTTTTAGTGTAAAAATCCCTTCTGGCCATGCTAGTAGGGATTTTTGTTGCCAGATAATCAATTTGTAGCTCACTTTATCTATCATTTTTAGATATGAAATATTGTTCTAATGATAGTTTCGGTAACTTAAGGCTTTCATTAAAAGCTGAATTCCGGGACCTCGTCTAGCTACTGGCTGGACGAGGCTTTGTGTTACCATGCTTGATTAAATACCTGCCCTGGCTACAATAGCGCGAATACCGACGATGGTCATGGCATACACTCGTTGTTGGGAAGAAACCACACCAGCTGGTACAATGCCCATAGCCTGCACCTGCGCATCGGTTACGTTTTGATAGAGCAGTATTTCAGGAATGGCCCCTTCTGGATAGTTGCCTGATTCGTCAGGATAGACGATTTCCAGCGTTGAGGGCATCATGTAGCTCCCTCTTGTTGACTTGGGAGCCAGCTGGTAGGAGGCAAATAGCGTAGACTGATATGTTTTTGCATCCACACTCAGAGCTTCGTTATTACGTATGGATTCGAGCATGGGAACTCCATCCAAATCGTAATACACGATCCGAATCGTGACCAGCTTATGCAGATCCTCTTCATCCCGCGATTCGACCAGTTTAGCGGTTCGTGTGTGCGGAATGGTAATGAGCGGGTTTGGGTCTATTTCAACCTCGATACCACATTGCACACCAGTTTCGTACTCTTCTGTGACAGCAGGTACAGCAGGTGAACCTCCCTCAAATTGACCAGACGCTGGATTAAACGTACCTGGTACTTCAGCTACAGCAGGCGTGATTACCCGCTTGGCTAACTCATATAATATTCCGTTTCGATTGATAGCTCCCATAATCTATTGAGTCATAGTGAATGTAAAGGCGTATTCAGTATTCTGCTGTAGGGCAGTTACAGCCCAGATTTCAAACCCAGTAGTCGTAATGTTCTTAACCCGGTACCTGCTAAAATCCGTAGCTGCGGCATCGCTATAGGCTGCTAGAGATATGTGAGGAGTCTGATTTAAAGTTACATTGAAGGTGTAAGTCATTATCTTACCTACGGAAGGAGTAGTGCCAGTAGTAAAGTAGATCTCTCCACCTCCGTAAGTCGTAGCGTTCGTGATGATCGATGAAGGAGAAGTACCCATTCCTACGCTGGCAGATGTCGTAGGGGATATGCCGGGAGACGCAAAAGGCTTAGCCGTTATGTTGCCAGCTAGGTCGATCGAGAAACGAGAGGTGAAGGTTGCGTTTGCATCTTTGATGCCTGATGGAGCCGTAAAAATGTATAATGACCCACTCGCTGATTGAAAGAATAGCGAAGCGGGTCCATCATTTTTGTACTTGAATCCTCCTCCTGAAATAGGATAGGCATTATTGGCTAGAATAAGGTCGTTGGAAGATAGCGATGCCAGTATGACAGCGGATTGCCCCAAGTGCTGTTGCGTATAGGCTGTGCTCAATGAACCCGGCAAAACACTGGACTGGATAACATTACCTCCTACGGTCAGACTGCCCGGTATTGAAACGTTACCCGCTTCAGTCGACATTAGATACCGTTCCCAGACTGAACCGTTATATCGATACGTGCCTGGCCAGCTGTCAGTCTGGTTAATCATAAAGCCAGTACTGGGAGTCATTGCATTGCGATTGCCAGCTGTAGTATTTCGAAATCCGAACCCGTTCGCCGTAACATAGGCGATATCAGTCAATCCAGACTGGAATAGATGAATCGCGTTACTTCCTGCTCGGTGTATCAAGGTACTAGGGGCTATACCGAATCCATAAGCTTCTGCATAGGAGGAGCCTCTATACAGATACGCTTTCAACCCTTCTGTTGTAGTAGGGGCGTAGTCATTACCAAGGTTGAAGTTAGTAGGGTCGTTCCTGGCTGTTTGAGCAGCACCAGCACCAATTACTAAATCCCCTGTAAAAATCCCAGGACCAGAGACTTGCAATTTATACCCAGATCCTACCTCAGTAGTCGAACCGATCCTTACGCTACCTCCCTGATCCTGCATTACGATGGGAGCCGTATACGCTACACCTGCATATAAACCTTGAATATGCGTGTATCCTCCGTTAGCATTCGTACCAGTAGCCGCTATTATCGTTGCAGCACTGCCCCCTCCTGATCCTCCATTACCTGATGAAGCGACGAATTGACCACCGTTATGCACACCCACGTAAGAACTTACCAGGCTAGTCGCAACAATATTTTTACCCGTAACTGTCTGCGCACTGGAAAGGTCTACATACCTGGCATCGGCTTCAGTCTTCGTCCAAGCTCCCACCTGGCTTGCGGAGGTAGGAATGGTTGGCTTATTTAACAGGTCAAAATAATTGCCTGAAAAAAAGTTGGGTTTGCCCGTTAGTTCAGCGAAACTCGGAACATAATTGCTGGCTTTAAACCGGCTGTCTGACTGGCTTTTCGAATACACTTCGGTACTGTTGATCTTCAGACCCAGCGCCGTACTTAACCCGACAACATCAGCGATCGTAGAAGGAAAACTAGTCGGTTTCTGTAAAATCTGATTCCACGTAACGGTTGATGTTGAACCTGATCCTCCACCGGGAGGCATGGTTTCTCCGATAGTCAGTTTTCCCGTATACCGACGTATTCCATTCGTTACGACTTCAACGAAGGTTTCATTTTGCAAGGCTGCTGATTGAACTGCTGATATCGTCACCGTAAGCGACACGCCAGCTTGAACAACGGCTGGCTGCATTTTTGTCGGATAGACCGATCCACCCGATGAGTAATAGAGCTTAACCGTTGCCGTCTCATTGCCGTAAATAGAAGCCAATGGGACCGTATTGATAATAGGCTGTCCGCGAACGCCAACCCAGGAAAAGTCCTGAGCGAGAACGGCAGTTACAAGCAGACTAAATACGATGGTTAATAAGTTACGTTTCATGGAGTCAGAGACAAGATTGGAATGGTGGCCACTGCCCGAATCGACAGTGGCCAATTTGATTTAAGGGATAGCCGGACCGCCCGAGGCACGAACCCAGACAATTGCTTTGGTCACATAATTGTCTTGACTGTTGTAATAGTCATGCTCCCAAACCATCGTGTTTCCTCCATTGTCGAAATACACCCGGTAATTTTTATCCTCCATACCACGCCCGAACGAAAAGGGTAGCGCATCATCGTTGCAGTACCATTGTACCTGCTCACCGCTCATGTTGGTCATTGTCTCAAATTCGATTGAGTTAATGGCTGCGGCTGCATTGATTGCGCTGGTAGTGGTCGCAGCACACTGAGTGAGATTAGTAAAGGTCAGCGTCCCATGTCGACCATCCGGCCACCGTTCGACATATAACCAACTAGAAGAAATTGGGCAGGAAGGGTGAGCCAGATTCCAGAAGTAAGTCGAAAAATAATTACTGCCATCGGCAAAGAAGTCGGCAAGTTTCCACTGGCCACTCATTGCTTGTAATTCGCTTGTCGTCATCTAGTTGAGGAATAATTAATTGGTTGCGATTAATTGACTTTTCGAATCCGGTAAGGAATGATTTTACCGCCGTTCGTAATGGGCAATGCTCCCTGCGAACCATCGTCACGAATGGCCCGAAGGCCGATCGTAGCAATCGTGCCTGTCCAGGCAGGATCCGAAGTGGAAAAGCTGTAGGTACGGCGAACCCCATCACCGGTTAGGGTAATGGCCTTCCGGTGCTGCTTGGTGATATCGTTTTCTTCACCGGGAGCGTACCATTCAACCCAGAGTGCGGATATACCTGTCACGGCCATATCGAACTCGATCGTGTGAATTTGACTGGCATCCCAGGCACCATACGGACTAATGAACTGACCATGGGCGCTCGTAACGTTATTGTCCGTTTTGGTATCACCGATGTAGCAATTCCACAAACCAGACTCCTTTTTTAACCGGCAATCCAGATTCCACCAGCGGTGGTTATCGTCGGTATAGCTGAAATCAAAGGTTTGATCGGGACGAGGTAGGGCATTGATTTTTGACCGCGCATCAGCCAGGCTACTGGCCATAACCAGATACCCCGAGTTCTCGTAAATGCCAGGATTGTCGTAGTTCTGAAACTGGTTGGCATTCGCATAGCTACAGGCATTATCCTTCCAATCGCCAAATACACCAACAAACTGCCCCATGTTGAAGCGGCTGTTCAGACCAACGCGAACCCCATCCCCCCGATCGATACCGGGCGTGTAGAGTGCCAGTGTTACGCCATCAGCCCCTTCGCTCAAGCTGGCCCAGCATTCAGGTGTGGCATAGGCTTTGGTGAAGTTGTTGTTGGCCGAGAACCCGTACTTGAATCGATCGACGGTCGGCGCATTCGTCCACGGTGTCGCATTGGCATCGGCCATGCGCTGATAGGTCAGCGGAGCAATCGCATAAACACAAGGCAATTCCTGCGAACGGCCTTCGTATTTCATCTGGGGATTGATAATGCCCGGCCCTACGATCTGACGGGCATAGTAGCCAATCGTCGAGGTTTCTCCCTGCAACCAGACCCAACATTCTTCATAGATGTCGACAAACTCATCTGGTACGGCCCAAACCCGAGGCCGAATTTTCGCATAAAACATTTGCCCGTATTTCGGGTGTGTATAAATGCGACTGGCGACAATCTGGGACTCGTCATAGTAGTTGCCGAGCGACCCGCCTTGTACGACGTTCCCGCCGGTATCGAACCCGTACTGGTTGGTATTTTTGCCGGGAACCACCTGCCAGCCTGAACCCGGCGTCCAGTAAATCGACCCGGCCAGCATCGCCTGACGGCCTTTGTCGGAGAATACTTTTTGATATCGGCCGAGTGGGTCATCAAATCGGGCATCGTCAACCTGATAATCATTAATCAGGTTGCGACTCGTCGATTTAAAGGCAGCATAACACAGGGTTGCCCCAACCGATCGTCGGAACCCGATTTTGATCACCGAGTTTTCAATAAACTTCAGATCAGTAGCATCCGAATTGATCCAGCCTTCATCGGTTTGCGAGACGAAATCAACTGTACCTGGCTGCACGACACAGCCCGAAACCGAAACCGTCCCCGTCGATGATTTAGGCGAACAGCCCGCTTTTGACGTGGTGACCGTGTAGCCATACGAGCCATTCGATGAAGGAGCCGTTATGACGATCGAAGGTGTTGTTTGTCCTGATGACCACGAATAAGTAAGCCCGGTTGCTGCCGTTCCTGATGCTACAGCAGTTAGTGTGGTTGATGCGCCACAACTCACAGAGGGGCTATTAACGACTAAATTATAGTCACACCCTGAGCCGCCACCGCTATTGGCCAGGAACAGGTTTACGTTGTTGGCGCCATTAGCCGGCGTTAGCAGTTTGACAAACGTGGCATTATCACTGACCCGTTTATAGGTCAGCTTGAGCGGAGGGGCATTGGTAAAATTGGCCTGCCATTGATAGACGCCATTGATGGTCGCATGACCAAAAAACTGGATGTGATCAATGTGTACGTTATCTGGATTTATGGTCGAAATTGGCTGTCCATCCTGCCGCTCAAACCGCAGAACCATGTCATCACCCGTCGCCCGAATCGTTAATGTCGTACCATCGTAATCATACCACGAAGATCCCCAGGACGGCGCACTGGTACAATTGGTGGCACAGGGAGGAACCAGGGGTGGTTTGGTGCCGGCAGGAATAACGGCGATATCACCGCAGGGGCAATTGACGGTCAGGGAGAATGCTCCTGACGATGCGGCTGCGGTAAAGCTATTTAACCCGGCTGTCGTAAGGGGATAGGTTGTTATATCCCGTATTGTACTGACATTATAAAGAAACGGCCCCGGTTTGGGCATCTGCCGAATCTTGACATTTTGAATACCCTGCCCATAGCCTGAAACCGTCAGCCAGAGCAGCGCATATAGAGAAAGTAGCTTTTTCATGGTTGATTAGTTGTCGATCGCGGTGGGAATTGTCTCGCTATTGCTGGCCGTGAAGCGGTAATCGCCGGTCCAGGTCACGGTTACCGTTGGCGACACAAGCGGACTGGTGTAGCGAAATCGTAGGTGTTGAGGGAGAATGGTTGTACCGGGAGGCACATCAGGCACCTGCCAGCAATCCAGGTAGGTTTTTCTGCCGGTTATGTTGAAATGGGTTGAGCCTGACTTCCACGTTCCCGTATCGACCCACACGTCGACGCGAACAACGTCCGATGGATCGAGCATGGGCCAGGCTGCGGCAATCTGCACATGGTTGCCCGTCTCACTAATTCTGCCACGAATAGCAGCTTCTTTCCACTTGTCAGCATCGACATCGATACCCCGATGCGGCCGAACCCAGTACCAGTTTCCCCAGGGCCTTCCTTCAAATTCACTGAACCGATGCAACCCCTTGACGATGTACTCGAATTGGCCGAGGTTCGTTTTGTAGCCGTTTAGGTTTGTGGTTACCCCCGGAAATTGAACGGCCTGGCTGTCGTGGGTCGTTGGGCCTCGCTGGAGATATTCTCCATGCCAGAGGAATTCAGCATCGTGCAAGAGCGCTCTAAAAATCGTGCCCATCTCCTGCGCAGCGGGGTCGATCGGGCGCGGATCCCCCTGACCCGGCGCATTGGCCTCCTCCGTGTTGGTCCTATACCAATCACCGAGGAGTACACCCGTAAAATCGGACGAACGATCGTTCTTACGAAGAGCGTAATTGCGCCCATTCATCCAGAACCGATTTGCTTCTTCGCCACTTAGATCTTCATACAGCCAACTCGTATGATAGTCATATTCATTTTGCCCGAAATAATTCGGATCAGCACCGTAAACCGTAAACGTTTTCCCAAAGATGGTTGTCTGGGAATTATCGGTTCTCAGTACACGCCGACCACCCGACATAATGAAATTACCACTCCCATCTTTCTGGTAGATGGTTGTCATACCACCGATTGTGGTCCGCCAATAATGGTCGCCTGCGGCTACACCGCCACCATTCGCTCTTAATGCCTGGGCAAGTGGATTGTTGACATCAAGCGGAGCTGAGGTGTTCCCGGTCGTCCACCAGAAGTTGGGACCAAAGGTTGGATGCTCCGTAAAGAGATAGCCACCGATGCTCCTGCCCATATCGGCATAACCCGTATATTTCGGCGTGTGAATGGGCTTAGGCCCATAGCTAAAAATCTTCGAGGTGGTGCAGACATCTAAAATGCCCAGGTATAAGTTGCCCACGAAGAGTCGCAAACTGCCTTCGCCACCGGCATCCCAATAGTGTGCTGACTCTTCATCAATCGTTACCCATTTCGGAATTTTGCCCCCACAGATCTGATTTTTAATCAAATCGCCCATCCAATTACCCATCAGCCGAGCCGAGGCAGCATCCGTTACCGGAATCAGTGAATTGATGTATTTCCCGATTTCGGCTTTGCGTGGATCGGAATTGGATAGGGCGTTATAGGGATTTTTTAAATAATCGGGCATCTGGCCAGTGGTGCCCGGCATGAGCACGTAGCCCATGTACTTATCGCCCGTATTATTTAAGATGTCCTGATAGTTGACCGCATCGTTTCCGGTACCACTATAGTTCAGGTTTGGTACTAATTGCCGAAACCCATGAGTGGCAAAATCATCGTCCCATTCCCCAATCTCACCAGTCCGCTTTTTAAAGCGAGGCCCCCAGTAAACCCAATCTTTGTTTATACTGAAGCGCGGAAAACGCTTCCAGTTGACTGTAGCTTTGGCCTCCTGCGGAACGTAGGTATAATCGTTGCCGTCTTCCCGGAAGGTATTTCGGTACGTCGTTTGTCCAAATAGGCTACCGCTTACGAACAGCCAGAGAATGAGCAGCTTTTTCATCAGTTAGTCGTCAGTCAGAATTACGGGAGTAGAGAATGTGACAGACGTGCCGGTATCGTCCACATCATTCGGATTGCCAGCGGTCCACGCACTGCCATCTGTTGGGAGCGGGTTGTTACCATTGCCACCACCAGGCGGAGGCGTATAATCGTCGTTGCTGGTATCGGCATAGGTGTCACCCGAAGGCGCACAGCCACGAGGATTCCAGTGTTTATTAGGCAGATTCACCGGTACGTCCGGTGTTGTCTGAGCCTGCTTGTTATCAAGTGCCAGAAATGCAGCGGCATCCGTATTGCAATCCACACCAGCGACAGCCTGTAGAAAATGCCGGGTTTCCAGTACCGGAGTTCCGCCATCGACGACGGTCGATTTTTGGACTACTAGTCTCAGTCTTTTAGCCATTACGGTGAGGGTTCTACAGTTTCAGTTAGCGTTGCCGTATTATTTGGCAGATCCACCGACCAGCGAGCAATCACGTAATCCTGACCTGCTGGGATGAGCACGCCCTGGACACTATCGCCCAGGTATTTTTTCTGCACGCCATCCTGACTAATGCCGTTGTAGTCATAATCCACGCCCGTCTTGTCATTGAGCGGGATAGAGACAATGCCGTAGGATCTGTGGTTGCTGAAATTGACCTGCGTGACCCGGTAGCGGGCATCAGCATCATAGGAAGTTCCTGATGCGAATTTTCGCCGTACGATCACATCGAAGTCAACCGTCGTCGCTGTCGGATACAGCGCTTTGAGCCGCTTCAGGGAAAGGGCAAAGCTGTAGTACTTCGAGTTGGTGGTAGTATTCCGAAAGGACTTATAAGGCCCTGCGATCACGCTAGCCGTTTCGACCGTCAGGCCGTCCAGGAACCGGGCGGATGCTGCCGGGTTATTGGTGACAAACTGATTCGAAATGGTTAACCCAGCGGTTACGCATTTCACTCTCATCTCGTAATCAATAACCAGGTTGGTCGAACTGCTAATTGTTGAGAAAATGACGTTGATCGCCGTCGCTCCAACCTCTGATGGTGGAGTGACTGGCGTCGTGTAGGTCGAATCTTTGACCGCAACGATTTTACCGCCTACGACCTGAATCGCCTTTTTCACCGTGTTTCCACCCTGACTATCGAAAACCGAGTAAATATTATCGCCTGCTTTCTCGCAAGTCGTGTTATCCAGCAAATACACATCGGTCCCCACGTTGAGGTTGGCAGCCTGAATAATAAACATATCCAGATTGCCGGGTCGAGTACCGTCGAACGCTTCGCCTGCGGTATCGTTTGCCTCGTCAAGTGTCGGATAAGGAGGGTCGCTAAATCCACCAGTCGGGATAAAGTGATAGCTGGCGTTGTAAGTCGTTAACCCACCTGGCCGGGTACAACCGACAGTAATTACCTGTACGGTTTGGGGCAACGTTAACGAGCAGGTGATCACAAAGTCGCTCACCGTGGCCGCACTGGTAGCTGCTACATCAAGCGTTTTAGCTGGGTCATAGGGAACGGCAACTATCCCCGTTGGCGTGTTTGAAATACCCCAAACTGGAACAAGCGGCCCAGTGTAAGGCGTCTCTGACCAGTCGGACCAAACCTGTATCAGCGTTACCGTTTTCGAGTCACCGGCTTTATTGACACTGATGATTGGCGACTGCTTGATGAACATCTCGTAAGGGACGTCCGGAACAACAGGAGCTGCGCAGGTCTTTTCTTTCGGCACATTGTAGTCAGCCGCTTCAACACCGTCCACAAACACGCGCCAGGTGTGTTGAACGCCATCCCGCCATTTGGCTGGCTTCATGTAGTTAAAGCCAAAAATGGTATTGGTGGTCTGGATGCCGGCAGCAATCAACGCATCGCGCACATCGGTACGAACCCGCTGAGCCGTTACATTGGCTTCAAAGACACCATCCACTGTAATCGTGACGACAGCTGGAGCGACCAGATCATTGAAGCCCCAGCCAGCCAGCTGCTCGCAGTCGTTGACATCGACGGCCGACTTTTTGTGGAATGGCGGTGGATCAGGTGGATCAACAACGTCATCGTCCTCTTCAATGTACTGCTCAAGAACAGTCCAGGTAATTACTGTCGTTGGCTGAGTCACTTCCGTAGATCGGTACAAGATGCCATCGTTGCCAATCAACACATTGGCAACCGGCGTATTTGGCGGAGGGGTAGGCAGGATCGCGTTAATTCCACCTTCGAAAAAGGGCATGATCGTCGTATGGGCACCATTTTGGGTAACAATCTGAAGCGTTGGATCATCGGGCACAGCATAGTATGCATTGCCAATTTTTAGTACTCCCCAGAACTGGCCGTTTTTTCCAGTACCTGGTAAAAAGGTTACGCCATTGGTACTGCCATTGCCCTCTCCTCCAGTGCCGGGATTCTCGTTCGGGTCTAGAAAATCGTAGCCTCCTGATTCTTTGAAGACGACCCGGACCAGTTCCTGATCGGCCATGTACACCGGGTGATAGCCCAGAAACCGGTACACCACACCCGCGACAAAAGGCTGATTATCATAATCGGCCACAAACAGCGGATCCTCCAGCTGATCACGTTGATCCTCTTCGTGGCCAGCCTGATTGGAGAGCACCGAAAACGTAAAGCCTTTTGTGAGAAAGCCGCCGGTCGTCAGGGTTATGGATTTTGCAGGTAGGCTCATGGGTTCATCAGGCTAATTTGCCGGCGCAGGCTGGCGATGACAGAGCCAACCTTAATGCCGTTCGTGAATACATCAGCCCCTAGTTTGGCCTTGCCCGCATCAATGGGTGTATAGCCCTGGATGGCCGAGCTAATGCCGAGCTTCGCTTTGAGGCCAGCTCCATGGAGGTTCCGCTGAAATTGTTCGGTGTCGCTGAGCGTCGTTTTCAGGGCAGGCGGAACGGGCTGATCGTTGTCATCGAGTGCCAGCGGAATCAGATTGCCGTCCTTATCCGCCCAGTAGCCTTTGGGCATGGGTAGTTGTTCGACATCGAGATCCATCACCCGGCTGGAGGATGTGATGACTTCGCAGCCTCGTACATCCCAGTCCATGCGGGTCTGCTGAAAGATGTAGGGAGTAAACACCCCGTCGTCGATCGTACTCGTATCCGTGATGGCGACCCCCGTACTCTTGCCCGGTGTTAGTGTACCACTGACGATAAAGTACCAGGGATCTTTCACCAGGCCTGAATAACCGGTTACCGTATAGGTACCCGAGTTGGTACCCGATGGATCCATGATCGTCACCTGCATGCCCACTTTGATCCAGGGCAGATACACGCCCGGCAGGACGTAGTTGCCAAAACCCGGACTCTGAAACTCGACTGCCAGATTCGTCGATTGCAACGGAATCTGTCCCGAGCCGCTGCGACCAATATCCAGAAAGCGAAGGCCCGTGTGCAGCCCGTAGGGTAGCCGTCCCATGAGCGTCACTTCAATGACTTCACCCGGTTGCATGGTCTGCCGGGCAAGCGATTCAGCCAGCCAGTTCGTCAGTGGCTTACCATTCACATCACCGGCATCCCCCCGGTTCCAGTCGACCGTCGGTTCGTGGCTGCCAGCCCGAAACAACGAGCCAATTCGGTCATTCGGCAGCGGCCAGGGTACATCCCCCAGCGTCAGGGTCGCCGTAGGCTCAAGCTTGCGTTTGGAGTCGGTAATAACGACCTGACTGCTTTCCAGGTTGACGCCATCCTTCTCCGTTTCCAGCGTGACGTTGTAGTACTTGACGAAAGGCTGATTGCCTGGAGTGCCCAGGTTGGGCCCACCACCGGGCAAATCAAGTGCTTCGCCCACACAGACCCAGATATCGAGCATCCGCACCCGGTCGAGTGCATGCATGGGCAGGGTGATCGAGGCGATCCCCGGAAAGGAAACCGTGCCGGCTTCGTTCGAATTGTAGGTTAGAATACCCACCATTTCCGCCCGACTGGGAGCCCGTTTCCAGGTACCACCCCCCTGCAGAATGTATTCGCCCCCGTCGCCGTTACCCGCATCATCCCGGTAAGCGAGCACCACGATTTTAGCGGCCCGAATCAAATTCGTTTCAAATTTGCATTTCAGGGTCCGTTTGTAAGATTGGCTGTAGGCGAGTGATCCTTTTTCAAAAACCATTCGGGTGCGAATGCTCGGCGTATCAGCGTTGGCTTTTTCGTCACCAGCCCCGTACAGTACCATCCCATATTGATCCTCTTCGTTGCCCAGTCCCACCCGGAATGAATTATCCGGGGTGATGTTATTTCGCGTCCAGTTGGTCGGCAAAAAGGTTGAATCGACTGCTGCCCAGTCCCCATTTTTCAAATAGTTCAGGTACCGGCCAAACTGCTGGACCACCTTGACACCGGGTTTGACGCCCAGCAGGCGCAGCGTGGGATCTTCGTTTTTAACCCGAACCGTCTGATTGGGGTAAATATCGACCAACATATCCCGGCTGACAGCGGAATTGATATCCGGTCCTGCCGTTAGGTCGGAGCTGGTGTAGGTACGCGTATGCAGACGCTTGCCGGATTCCTGATTCCAGACGTCCCACTCGCCCGTAATTTCATCGGCCCGAATGGCAAACCACTTACCCTCAGCTTGGCCCAGTCTTACCCCCATGGGTTCCAGCACTTTTTTCAGGGCATCGTAGCAACTCAGCGTTTCACCCGAGTCACTGACCAGCGCTTCTGCCTGCATCTGGGTCTCAAAAAGGGGATCTTTAGCTGGATTGGCTTTCCCATTGATCAGCTGGCCAGCGGCCAGACTCGCCCGTTCAAACAGGTTCACCCCCGTAATCAGGGGCAAGTCCAGCCCCGAGTTATAGAGGGCCGTCCGAATGACGGTCGATTTACTAACGTATCCCTGTAAACGTTTGCCGGATGGGTCCAGAATGGGCCGATCTTTCAGCGTCGATAATCCACAGGATGCCGAGACCGAAATGGGGTAGGGCTTTTTGCCGTACCGCTCCGAAAAATCAGCCGGCAGCAGCCAGCCCGCAAACACCGTACTGGTGTAGGCAAAGCCGGTAGCCGTGGTATCTTTTAAAATAACGACCTGGATATCGCGATCACCCCGGACATAAAATTCCCGGCTTTCGAAGGCATTCGACGCACGAAGTTTGAAATCAGCCTTCAGCGGATGCCAGAACGACAACCGGCTGGCGTCCGAAGTTGATTTACTGATCTTGACAGGTGAATCGTGATACACCTGTAGTTTGGTCGGTGTTCCCGAAAAATCGGGGAACCGGAATGAAATTTTGTATAATGCAGGAAATAGCCCCAGCCCAAGGTTCGGCTGCTCGATGAATTCGGCGTAGTATTTTTCGACGTACTGGGGCATTACGAATAGTATTCGTTGGTTTGCTTGAAATCCTCAAGAGCCATGTACAGGTCCCCTCCACTAAATCTTGCTTCACCCGAGAGCTTTACCAGTTGGGGCTGAGCGGCCCTGAATGAATTGACATCAGGCCGGTTGACCTGGGGAGCGCCCAGGTTCTTCATGATACGTTCCGAGATTAAATCAGCCCCTAAGCCAACGGGCGACACCCATTCGCCCAGACCACCCGAGGTAGCCCGGCTTGACTCACCCACCCGGATCAAACTTTCCGATCGGAACAGGCCGCCTTTGGCGAAGCCTTTCGTATTATCGGACAGCAATGCCCCGGCCAGGCCTTTGGCCACGCCACCGGCCAGCACAATGGCACCACCGGTCAGGATCTGCTTGAGTCCCAGTGAGGCAGTAAGCGGATTGGCCAGAAAGGGTAGGCCAGTCACAATAAGCGCCTTACCGATGGTGATAGCCGCATCAGCGATCATGTCGATGATGCTTTTAATGATCGACTTGAAGCTGAGCTTACCGGATCCCAGTCCTTCGCCAATACTGGCCAGCAGGTCAATACTTCCTGAAACTAAAGTGTCTTTGGCACTGGAAATGGCACCCGAGAGCGATTGGGCCGAGGAGAGCACCGAGGAAATTAACCCCTTTGTGTTGAGTGGATCACTTTCAGCGACCCGCTGCATTTCATCCTTGACCGAGCCGAACATGTTCGGAAAGTCGGCTAAGGCAAACCGTAGCTGCTGCTTGTCTTCCGTCAGTTTTAACTGGGCATCGCGAAGCTGCTCGCTGGTTCGCTGCTGGAATTCAGTCAGACCCGGCAGGCCGATACTGGCCGTCGAGCCATTCAATCCAGGCGTAGTGACACCGCCACTACTGATAAGGGAGTTTACCCGTTGATTAGAAGCATTCGGTACCGCAATCGGCTTTAAGTCCCCCAGATTGACGGGTTTGAAATTAGCTAACTCCTTTTCATCGGCAACTAATTGCTTAAACAGCGCAACCCGCTCCTGCAACGCTTTATTGGGTACAAGACCCTGCTGTTTTAATTCTTGTGTGAGCCGTTTGAGGATCCGTTCATTGGTCGTTAGCGTTGGGTTTAAGCTTTCGTGCGTCGCTTTATGCGCCTTAAACGAATCCGTAGCAGCATCAACTCGGTTTTTTAGTAAATCATACTGCGTTTGCAGCGTTGATACGTCTTTACCGGCTAGAATACCACTGGCAATGGCATCCTTCAGCTTCTTAAGCTCCTCTTTTGCTTTTTGTATTTCACTCTTACTGCCTAACGTGCTATTTAAATAATCGAAAGGCTTTGGTGTATCTTTAGTTGTTTTGCCCCCCGCTTTATTGCCCGTCGCTACATTGAGTGATACGCCCGCTTTGGCAACCGCCTGAACAGATTGAATGCTGCCTTTAAGACCATCCAGCTTACTTAGTGCCTTATCAATGCCGGCGGTAATTTTATCCGCCAGACTCGTAGCGCCAAACAGCTGAAAAATAGACGCGATGGTGCGACCGATGGTCCCGGCCATGAGTTTGAAGCCGTCAATCAACAGGTTCCAGATGGATTTAGCAACAACCAGTAAGCCGTTGCCGAACTGGCTCCAATTACCTGTAAGCAGTCCTGTAAGCGTCGAAAAAATACCCTGTAAAATGCCGGCCCCGAACTTGAAAACGGCGACTACTGCTTCAAAGGCTCCTTTGGCGATGGTGGTAAAGAAACCCCCGAACCGAGCCCAGACCCCCTGAATATAGCCGACATAGACGGTAAATACTGACCGGACAAAGCCCATGGCTGAGCCAACCAGATCCTTGACCGATTGCCAGATCCCGGAATTCGTTAAAACCGTTTTGATATAATCCCAGTTGGTGGCTACGAGTACGGCAACGCCGGCAATGGCCGCACCAACCAGCAAAATGGGGCCAATGGATACACCCAGCGCAGTCGTTATGGCCGCTGATCCGGCGACTACGGAAGGTACTAAGGCCAGCAGGCCACCAATCCCCAGGGCCAGTGGACCAATGGCGGCTACCAGGCCGGCAACGGTCAGGATTACTTTTTGTGTGGTGGGCGAAAGTGCCGTAAAACGATCGGCCAGACTACCGACGGCATTGCCAATCCGGTCGATCAGTTCGGTCAGTCCAAAGGCTTTATCGGCCGCTGATGCAAACTGGAATTGGGCAATCTTGAGGCCATCACCGAGGTTTTCCAGAGCGTTTTTCGGCCCACCTTCCACCCGTTCCAGTTTGGACAGGTTAAGGACCAGGTCATTGATGAAGTCTTTCGGACTCCGACCCACCGCTTGCAGTTTGGCACTGATCTGCTCCGAATCGACGGTACCGAACATATCGGTGATCGCTTTGGAAATGACGGGCGAAGCCGTGATGATGGGTTTCAAGTCATCCCCCAGCACTTTGGCTTTCCCCGCCATCTGGGTAAACTGGGTAATGACCTGCGCAAATTCGACTTTGCCTTTCCCACCCAGCGCAATGGCGTTCCCCACCTCACTGACGTATTTCTCGGCGGTCTGGGCTTTAAAGCCTAACGTTTCGAGCTGAAGGCCCGCCTGGGTAACCTCTTCCAGTCCTAAACCCGGCAGACGAGCCAGCTGTCGGAATTCGGCGAACTGTTTAGTGGCCTCCTGCGCCGAACCCGCCGTAACTTTCAACGCCCGCTGAATGCCGTCGATCTCGCCGTAGGTATGAAACGAGGCAACTCCCAGCGCGGTAATACCCGCCGATACCAGCGAAGTCGTTCGACCAAAACTCTGCATACCGGAGGCCACCCGGCCCAGGCCCCGCTCGAACTGACGGGATTGCCGATCGGCGGCCGCAAAACTGGCAACCACGTTACCATTGAGCTGCGTGGCCAATTGACCGGCCGCAGCGCCAGCGGCCCGAAACCCGGCGACAAAGTCGGTAACAACTGCCCCCAGCTTAATATTAACTGCTCCTGCCATGTTAGGATTTAGCGATTCGACTCACCAGTTCGGCCCATTCAGCCTCTGATCGTTTCTTGAGTTTGGGCGCAGCGGCTGCCCGCTTTTTCTTTTCACCAGGTAGCCGCATCACATCTGCCCCTTCGATGGCCGGGCTTTTCTCGCCCCGGTTGATGTTGTAAAGCAGCGCGTAGAGTTCGCGGAAATACACACCCTCTTTGTTGGTTCGTCGGAGGTATCCTGCGACCATCCGGTCAAATTCAGCGGGGGTTATCTCCCAGAATTCGCCCGGACGCAGGCCTACTTCGTAAGCTGTTTCCTGGAGGGACTCCCAGTCAGTGTAACGGGGCTTCCGTCTGGCAGCTGCCCGAGTAGTTTTTCTACCAGACTGTTTACGTTTGGGATGCGTTCGAATGCCGTTTTGGAGATCACCAGCGCTTGGGCCAGATCCTGGTCACTCATGGTATCCATCCAGTCGAGCATGGTATCAATGGTAAACACGGTCGGCAGATCGTTCTGCTCGAAGCGGCACATCAGCCCGGCCCATAAGGTCAGACCCATCATTTCGTAATTGCCTGAGACACCTTCGCCCTGCTTTTCGACGAGTTTGGCGGCCAGCATACCGAACTTAAACGTGCGGGGTTTGCCATTGACTTCGGCGATGAATTCGCCGTTGGCTTGTTCAATTGGTTTCATACAGACGGTAGGTATCGATTAGGGAGAAACAAAACCTACTAAAACGGGTAAGCTTTAGTAGGTTTTAACTAGGTTTACGGAGCGACGATGACGCTTCGGGTGGGCATCGTCAGGAAATTAAAGGTGGCTCCGCCCGTGGCATCGCCTTTTTGGGGACCCTTGCGGGAAAAGCCGTTAAAGAAGCCCTGACCCGTATAGACCGGATCGCCAATTTTATCACCGACCGAGTACTTGAGGTCGATAATCTGAGCGGTATCGTTCCACTGCTGGACTTCGTCGTCGGAAACGTTGGTTGCCTGATCGCCGGTCGCATAGTGTCGCACGATGTGTTCAATCGAAAGGGTCGGTACAGCAATATCGCCCGAGGGGCTTTTTTCAGTACCTGACCGGCAGGCGGTCTCTTCTACTTCAGCCCCCGGCGAATCCAGGTCAGCGGCCGTCATGCAGCCAAACAGGATATAATCAGTCCCGGCTGGCTTTTTGATGAGCACAATAATCTCTTTGCCTTTGACCAGTGTTTTGGTCCGTGCTACAGGTGCCATTGCGTTACAGTTTGGTTACGGTTAAATCGAAAAATAATCGCTTGTAAAAAGCCTCCAGGTCCGGATCGGTCTCGTCGAAATCATCGTCGTTGATCTCCAGACTGATCTGGTAGCCCAGGTGATTGCCTTCGTAGCCATCGAGCACATCATTCACCGTATCGGCCAGCGTTTCAAGCTCAATGGAGTTTTTGGCAACCAGGCCAATTTCCAGCAGACCCTGTTTGGTACCATCGGGTGTTCGACAGGCCAGACGCTTAAGTCCTTTGGTGTTGTAATAGAGGGCCGAAAAGTTTTCGCCCTGACCAAAGGTGACGGGTGTTACCCGCCCTTCGTGAAGTGTCTCCAGGTCAATCTGCTTACTGAGCAGATCGTATAGAGCTTCGCCAATTTTAGCTTCTTCCATCACCTCAATAGCTCTTTTTCTACTTCAGCATGCAGGGCTGTGAGTAAGCTCCCTTCGACCAGTGGCACTCCCTGCGCTTCGGTTCTGGACAGGAAGTCGTCGACGCCCCGTTGATGTATATTGGGTCGGGTGATCAGGTGTGTCCGCCAGCCGGCATAGCCTCGTTTTTTGGTGGCTCCGACCAGCACCCGAACGACTTCGCCCTGACTCCCCGGTACCACCAGGATCCGCAGGCTTCGTTTGGTGGCTCCGCCCTTGTCGTAAGTGCTATCCCGTTTGGTTTTGCCTGATTTAAGCCGGCGAACCTTCTGACTCCGAAACAGACGCCTTCCGATGGGCACTTCCCGTTTGGCGATGTCGAGCATCGGTTTGACGGCTACCCGCATCGTTCGACCCATGAACCGGGCATCGACCACACGGCCCGTTCGGGCCAGTTTTCGATCGACGACAAACAATTCGCGGGTGTCGATGGTCTCCCTCATCAATCATGTTTCTGGGTTTCGATCGTTAACCACTGCCGGCGCGGCCCTGGCATCTCACTGATGTTGAGGATATCATATAGTACCCCTTCGCATTTGAGAATCATGGTCGGCAACAAATCAGTACGGTACCGAATATCGAAGTCAACCAGCCCATAGGCCGTTTCGCGCGAAGCCGCTGGGCTCCCCGATCCATCGCCACCCGTTTCCACACCACCCCGTTCGCGTTTGCGGCAAGGGAGGTTCTCAACAAATGGGCTTTCGGATTTGCCAATCGATTCACCTTTGCCGTTTTTATGAGCATCCATCGTGAACAGACTCAGCTTTCGGTCCAGATCGCCCGGTTGCAGTGCTTTTGCCATGATTATAAAATCGGTAAAACGTAACTCTCCATCATCCATTCAGCCTGGGAGGGTACCTGTTTGCGCTCATCGGCCCGGTTGTCATACCAGCGGCCGATCAACAGCCTCACCACCTGCAAAATATCAGCGGGCAGTTCAGCTGGCTCGTAGCCTGCCCGGTAGCTGACCCGAATGCGGGTGACACCCCGAATCGAATAGGCTGCTGGCAGAAACTGAATCTCCCCCGTTTCCTGCCAGCGGTAGGCAGTGGTGGGCAATTCAACCCAGTCGGCTGTTTCCTGCTGGTAGTGAATGGCTGAAACCGTCTGCACATTCAGACTGTGCAGCTGTGCAGAACAGAAACTATCCCCATACCCGTAGTAATCGCGGGCGAACAGGGGCTGCTTGCTGAAGCTTTCCGCCCAGGCCATCGCTGCTTGCACCAGACTGACCGCCTGCCCTTTATCGGCCACACTGTCCCGATCGATCCGAATCCAGTCGCAGGCGGTAGCGCCGTCGATGCATGGTTCGAAGGGAACAGTGGGCTGTTTCAGGCGGGCAGTGAGCATTACTTCGGTTGAGCTTCGGTTTTTGACTTACCAGTCGACTTGGCGGCCTTCTCGGTTTGTACCTGGGCGGTTTCACCTGAAGCGGCTACCGTTGCTGTCTCGACTTTTTCTTCGTCCGACTGCTGCTGGTTGGTTTCCTCATTCATCGTCTCCTGGGTCGAATCATCTAGGTCATTTTCCGCCGAATCGTCTGCCTTGGAGCCTTCCGATGAGTCATCGGGATTTTCAGCATCCGGGTCCGTTTCTTCTGGAATGACCACAATGGATTTTCCTTCATCGTCTACCTCAATGGCCAACTGGTGCTTCACCAGATCGGTCCCCACTACCGGATCAACTTCACGAACCACCTGGTCAAGGTGAAACGAGAAGTTGAGTCCAGAGCAGGAGGTTAGTACTTTAATGTGCATTAGCTGGCTGCGTGCTGGAGGAACTTAACAGCTCCCGTATTGATCAGCTTGGCATCCGTCCGCATAAAGCCTACGTAGGCTGTCTGGTTGAACTCAGCAAAACGCTCGGTCAACCGGATGATCAGGGGCGAAGCCACGTTACGGATGATGTATTTGCTGAAATCGCCGAAACCGACCGACTTCGCGCTGAGGCCTATATCAGCCAGGTCATCATTGACCACATACTGGTAGCCCCACAGATTCTCGGGTGTTCCTTTCTGAATGTCACCCATCTGCCAGATGTAGCGGCCCTGGCTGTCTTTCAACTTACGGATAGCGGCCAGCGTCAAATCGTTGAACGTGAATTTGCCGTTTTTACGGTACGCCCGGTTGATTGCATGGAGCAGATCTAACAGATTGTCAGCGGTTAAAGCCGTCCCGGCTACACCCGTGTTAAAGACACCTGCATTGATGATGACTCCTTCTGGTTTGTTGGTACCATCGGCTTTGGTGTAGTGATCATTCTGAACACGGCCAAACCGAATACCCATGGCTTCCGTGATCAGGGCGCCCAAGTTGAACGCTGAATCCTGAATCAGGGCGTTATCGACTTTGATCACGTCCGAGGTGTAGGTGTAAGCGCCCAGTGTTTTGGAGCCAAAGCCAAGGTCCGTCGAACCCGTTGTGGCATCGGTACCCGAGGCAAGCAAACGACCTTTCGTGGCTGTGTCATCGAGCGTTGGCCAATCCACCGTCGCCCCAGTACCCGTGCCCCAGATGCGGCCCAGTTCCAGCATGCCGCCGTAGGCTTTCAGAGCAATCTCGAGCTCATTGGAGAACTCACGGGGTACCGTGTAGCCACCAGCGGCACCCGACCCCGAACTCTGGGCCCGCGTTTCAGGGCCATTGCCTTCAACTGCTTTCACAAAGCCACCCAGTGCCCGTTTTTCGGCTTCGGTCATATCGGCAACACCATAACGCAGATAGGCATCAAAAGCCTGTTTGTGCGCTGTTTCGGCCGTTTTTTCATCGGTTTGAGCCCGCTTTTCTTCCTGCGCTTTGTTGGCCGCATCGGCAACAGCCCGCTGATCGGCTTCCTCACGTTGAAAATGGGCGATTTTTCGATCGATATCGGCAATATCGCTGTCGTGTTTATCAAACTGAGAACGTTCCTCAGCAGAAAAAGCACGGCTGTTCTCCGTTTCAGCTTTGTCGATGAGCGACCGCTGCTCCGCTACAATACGCCCTTTCTGTTCCTGAAGGGCTTTCAGTTTGTCTACTGACATAGTTATAAAGAGTTACGATGGGCATTATTTTTACGGATATACCACTCCAGGGGGTGCCCTTGTGAATCCCCGGAATGGATTTCTTCGGACGGCTCAGTCGAGCGCGTCTCGGGATTTTCAGTAGTAGTTTGTTCTGTCGCTGTTTCGCCGGTTTCGGGCTTACTGCGACCTTCTTCTGTCTCACTACCCGCCGTTTCCAGTGTGGCTTCGGTTAGTTCCGCGATCGTTTCCTCGATCCAGCTTTGCTGATAGATCAAATCGCTTAACCGACCTGCGGCCAGTCGCTTGAGATTGCTATTGGTCAGCTTCGAGACGGCCGTGGAAATGAAATCGACCTGCGTTTGCATCTGAGCGACAAGCCCGGTCAGAAAGGCCTGGTCGTTTTCGTTGAGTTGCCGTTTTTCGCGGAAATACATACCCCGAGTAGCAGCCTGCTGATCCATCGCATCGGTATAGGACCGCGTTGCTGCGGCCACATTAATTGTCGTTTGCAGATAAGCCGCCCGAGTCACCAGCGACAGATCCATGAGTTTGGAGATCTTCTCAACGTAGCGATAGAGGACGTTGTCTTTGGTTTCCCAGCGGTCTTTGGCCACAAAAAACTTAAATGACATGCCCCGGATATCGCCCCGGTTGACCCACACTTCACAGTCATTGCCGACCGTATTTTCGGGCTTGAGGATGCGTACCTCGACGCCTTTTTCGGTGGTTTTAAACGTCAGCGTACCCGAGTAATTCGCTCCTAAGAGCCGGTTTTCGTCGTGATTGAACACGGCCAGTACTTCTGACAGATCGGTATCGTCATCGATAGCGCCCGGTTCAATAATTTCCTGAAACATCCCCCGCTTCTGATCATAGAGCGGACGGGAAGGCTGGTTAAACACAATGCCGGTACCGATAAAGAATTTACCACCACCCTCGGCAGCGGCCCGTTCCTCGACGGTGACAATGGTTTTATAGAGCCGTTCTTCGACAGTGGCTAGTTGCTCGCTCATGCGTCAGCAGCTGGTTTAGTGTCGGCAGCTGGCCTGGTTTTGTCCGCGGCCGACGGTGTAGTTTCAGGAGATGCGGACGGATCGGGCGCACCCATGTGCGAGCCCGGCAATACCCGTTGCATGTTCATTTGCACGAACGTATCATCCAGGCCCGGCAACCGGTTGAGGTTGTTGCGGTACCGAATCTCGTTCTGAGTAATCGAGCCCGTATTGAACAGGGCCTGGGTCTGAGCAGCTTCAGCGGTTGCATCCCCGCGCAGCAGGAAGTCAAAATCAAACACAACCTCTTTGGTTTCTTTGTCGAGTTCAGCGATCAGCTTGCCTTCGAATTCCTGACGGATCCGCTCGGTCCAGGGCAGAATGGTATCGGTAATAAACTCTTTGTTCTGGTGCTCGATGTTGTTATTCGTCGAGCGGTCCAGCTTACCGATTTTGTGCTGAGGCACGCCGTACATGCGGGCAATGTCTTCTACCTGAAAGTTGCGCGTTTCGATAAACTGGGCATGATTAGGCGGAATCGTAACCGATTTATAGGTCATGCCATCCTCCAGAATCAAGGGCCTATGGGCATTCTGGAGGCCGGTCTGCCGCTCGGCAAACTGCTTGCGCAACCGGTCAACAGTTGTTTGCTCTTTAAATACTTTACCCGTTTCCAGCACACCCATGCCACCAGCACCCTGACCAAAAAAACGAGCCCCGAATTCCTCGGCCGCCAGGGATAGCCCAATGCCATTGGCAAAGAGCTCAATGGGGCTTTTTCCTTCGATGCCGTTGGTACCCAGACAGCGAATGTGAATGATATCGCGTTTATCGACGATTTCACCAAACACATTATAGTAGAGATAACGCTGGCGACCCATATTGACATAGATCGGCTGGCAATCGCCGGGTTCGAGAAACCGGACCTGCAGGGGTTTCATGTAGGGATCCCGCTCAATCCAGGCATAGGCGTTGCCCCGTGCCAGGCACGTAGCCACCAGTATGTACATGAAATCAAAGCGGTTCATCAGCTCGTCCAGTCCATGGACAAATAGCTGCTGCAAGGGATCTTTTTTGTCCAGATCCCGACCGTATTTGGTCTCTTTGTAGACCCCAATGGGCAGCATGGCCACCGTCGAAGCGATGCGGTTGATACTGGCATAAACCGCCGAAACGCGCATGGCTGATTCGGGTGTAACGGTTACCCCCGCATGGGAGCCGCCCGATACATGGCCCGTCAAATCACCCCAGGAGGTCATTTGTGAAAGGGGTACCGCTGGATTTTCGAGCGAACGGACCTCAGCGGGCAATTCTGCTGAACGCTCATCACTATACGCAACGGGCATAGGGGCGCTATTAGCCGTAGCTGCCCCTGTTAATAAATTCCAAGCCCGTGTTGCTAATCCCGACATTTAAAGGAGAAAGAATGGGGATTACATATGCCTCAATGTATTTCTGCTTAAAGCAATGGCTCGAAGTTCAGTCGCTGGGTTCTGACTTTACATGAACGCGCGTACCGATTGGGCTCAACTTTCTCCTTTTTTACGTTTTAAGTGGTTTCGACGGGCATGAAAAAAGCTTTCACTGTCCCGAAAACGGGGCTCGCCTTCATTATACAGCTGAGCATAGAGCTGTTCGGTGGCGTAATAAGCCGCCCGTTTGACATCCCGTTTCTTTGAGAGAATTCGTAAATCGGTCAATTTCTGCTCAAAAACAGCCACAAATCCCTCGATTGTGCGAAATTTTACGAAGAACTCGGCGATTTCCCGGCAATGCGGGTCAATCGGCAGTGTAGGCACCCGCATCATAGCCCAAAGGGATGGGAATCGACTCGCAGAATCGCGGATACCGGCACTCGGGCGATTTTGATCCGTTTTTCGGTACCAATCACCTTCAAGCCTGATCTGACCTGACCAATGACAGCGGCTTCCCCAAACAGGCGTAAAATAAAAAAATTGTATTTCTCGCCTTCTTCAACACCAACGACCTGTCCAGATACAGTATAGCGCGTTTTTCGGGTAAATTCATCGGTAACAGGTACCTGGTGGCGATCCGTCTCGTCGAGACTGCGGTAGGCGATCGATTTGTCCGATAATTGGCAACAAGCCGTCACCTGACTACCGGGTTGATAGTGTTTTAGTTGCTCAAGAGTCATACAAGTACAGTTACGTTAGGTAATCGTAAAAGTACCGGAAGGAGAGAGGGAAATTGTCTCAGTATGAGACAGAAATGGGCGCAAACTGAGACAATTTGCAGCTAGCATTTTATTAGTGATATACAGCAACTGCCTCTAGTAGGAGATCAATCGACATTTATTCTCCCATTACCGGTAACTAAAGCGATTGCCTAACACGTCTTTGAATCATCTAGCTTAGTTAAATCTATCCCTCACCATACTCTTGAAGTCCATGGACCCACAATATGTTGCTTTTCAACAGGCTATTATTGATACGTTAAGAAACCCCCGATATATCGATGTATTAAACTTTCAATTGCTCAGTGGTAATAGCAGCCCTGACATTCATATTTACCCTAATGCTTATCGAGGAGTCGCAGCAGCTATTGAACAGGGTCGAATTAACTTCGATTATGTGGATGCCTTTGATGATCCGGACCAATTAGCCGCATATGACACCGTTACCAATCAATTTGTTTTTTTGCGTTCGTCTGTATTAAATATGGATATTGGCCGATCTGCTGTCATTCATGAGGCAACACATGCTGCTATTGACCGGGCTGGAATTGGAATCCATAGCCGATATCTGGATGAAAGCGCTGCTTATATAGCCGAAGCAGCGGTCATTCTACACCTTGAGGGGAGAAGGCGTAATACGGGTCGAATTCGAGCAGAAGCCCAACGACAGGCTAGACAACTAGTAATACGTCACCCAAGGTTTCAGTTTACCCACGATCAGCTTATACCCTTAATCCGTGCTATTGAGGGAAACAGTCTATATGCCCCGACCGATGACCCCGTGAGCCGAATCTACCTTTCAGACACCTTTGACTCTAATCGCTGGTGGGATGAAAAGCTAGGACGAAGACAACAGTAGGAGGATAGTTACCCTTTCTTATACAATATACGCTTAAACGTTGCCAGTGAAAACGGCAGTTGGTGCGAATGAACCAATTCGTAGCGTTCTTTTGCCCAGTCAAACCGTTCCGGAATACTGCGCAGGTGTCGGTTCTTCATGGCCGGTTCGTAAAACTGGGTCAAAAACTGTTGTTCAAGGGTAGGTAAGAGTGGCATCGGTTGAAGAGTGGGTTATAATTCTAAAAATCCTCTGGAATCATAGATATTGCTCGTTTGCTCGTTGCGATCCATCATCCAGGCAGCTTTGGCCATGATGCCCGACACAATGCCATCCACCTTATCAGGAGCTCGCTTGGGATCTTTCGTGATTTTGATGTTGCCGTTGGTGTCCGTAATCGGGATGGCATTGCGCATCATCCATTGGGCAATCGGATTCATGCCGTGGTTAAAACGCTCCTGCAACACCAGATCCCGGAACGCTTTGGTGGGTTCAGCGAACATGGGCATCGTCTGGGGGAATTCCAGTGCCGGCACACCTCCTTTTTCCTGGATAGTCAAGGCTGTCGAGGTCGCGTTATAGCGGTCATAGGCCATACCCTGAATGTCATAGAGCGGCTTTAACGGTAAAACCATTTCCTCAATCTGTCGCGGATCGATCACGTTGCCCTCCAGAACAGTGATGTGCCCGGCTTTCTGCCAATCGCGCAAATTGTGCAGCCCATCAGCGATGCGTTTGTCAAATTTGAAGTCAGGTATCCAGAACCACCAAAGCATATAGTGAATACCGGGCACTTTCAGAGGGGACCGCAGATAGAGCAGCTTTTCTTTCTGCTCTTCCGTCAGTTCTTCATCGTACTGAGCCCAGTCATCGGGCGGGAAATACAGCGAATAAGCGCAAAAATCGTTGGTAGCCCCCATATCCAGCCCTGCCCAAGCCTGCCGACCCTCCAGCATGGCCGGATCAAACTTGCTGCCCGACTTGATCCAGATGGAATCAGGAATGAACACCTGAGGCGCATCGCACCACCAGTTTAAATTCAGGGTTTTGAAGCTGACAATACCCTCTTCCCCTTTCAGATACTGTGCATCGCGTTCTTCGACAAGGGTTTCCAGTTTGATAATGCCCCCCTCACAGAGCATCGGGTTAGACTTGATCCAGGTTTCTGGTTTTTCAATCTCATCTTCCGAATCCTGGGAGTAAATCACCACAAAGAATGAATCATTGTGGACTGAACCCTCCAGAATCGGGATATACACTTTAAATTCAGCTTGAAAGCATGGCCATTCCTTATGGGAGCCCCGCGTGGTCACAATGCTCATGATCGGCTCATCCTTCTTGATCAGACCCGAGGTGAGTTTGTTGAGCATTTTATCATCTTCAAACTCGTGATACTCGTCGATGACCGCGTAACTCGGCCGGGTACCGTCGGCTGTTTTTGGATTCGAGGTCAGAAAGCCGAATTTGGCGTTACTGGTCGGGTTAAAAATGCGCTCAGCGGACGAGCTGAGGTACTCCTGGAGATCAGGTGACGAGTTGAGCATCAACACGGCATCGTCGAAGGCGATTTTGGCCTGTGCTTCTTTCGTCGCTGATACGTAGGCTTCGGCATTGGTTAGCCCTTCGATCGTCAGGTGATAGAGAATTTGCAGGGATTCGAGGGGAGTTTTGCCCCCACCTCGTGCGCAACTCTTATACTTCCGGCGAAACCGACGTAAACCGTTTTCCCGCTTCCAGCCGTAGAAAACGTAGAGTTCCCAGACCTGAAACGGAAAGAGGTGTAGTGGTTTTTCGGGACCAATGTTGACGCAATCGGTGAACTCAAGCATGCGCTGGCCCGCATCATGATCGAAATAGATACCTCGCTTGTGGCCATTGGCCAGATCGTCGCGCTGCCGTTTGATGGCCAGCTTCAGCAAACGCCCAGCAGTCAACCGGCCCGAGAGAATATCTTCTTCGTACTGCCAGGCAATCTCATTATACTCCATGTTACGGTAGGGAAACTAAACTACTTCAGCATTATTTACGACTCATCAGTTGGGCCATCTTGGACTTAGGCTTATCGGGAACTTTGGGAGACAATTTCAATACGGTAGCAGGATCCAGGCAGAGCATTTTCATGGTCTGCTGGGCTTTGGCAAAAGCCGAATCGGCCAGTTGCACGTATTTGGAGAGTGCCTCCCCCTTCACATTGCCTTCTTCATCCTGAAATTGTGTAACCCACTCTTCCGCTTCGGCCATTTCCCGGAAACGAAAAGCGTCAGACAGATAAAGGCAATACAACTCAATCCAGTCGAGCATAATAGGTCTCAACATACCTAGGTTAAACAATTCCTCGCAAACAAACCGCCATTGGTATTGGGCGCGAAGATTGTTGTCAAACTGAGCGGGCGGATCAGGAATTTCGGCCAGCAAGCTAACCGGCTGCCTTCCGGACTGAACCGCTTGTGTGCGATCCTGCCGGAAGGTGCCTGCCAGTTGCTTTTGCTCATCGGATTTAGCGGGTCTGCCTGCTGCCATTACTTATCAGAAAGGAACATCCTTATTAGCCCCTTCGCCTTTCCCTAGTGGTTTGTACTTGGGAGTACGTCCTGATGCGGCCGATCCGCCCTGTGCTTTCAACTGCGCCCTGTTTTTATTGATGGATTTGTAGGAACCACTTCCACTGGCCATAGCTATACGTTGTTAATTGGTTGCTGTCACTGCGCCCCAAAGCTTTTTGTGCCGTAGGGGCTGAATGGAGAGTTTGTCCTCTTTGGTCAACGGCTCGCTGTTTTTAAATTTCTCAATAAGGGGTGGTAGTGCATCCTGATTGATCACCGAGAACTTATCAACAATTCGGCGATGAACGGTCATGTCACACTGATAAAGCGCTTCCGACTCCTGCACCATAAAGTGTTCAATATTGGCCGATGAGCGCAGATTGGCGGAACCATGAATGACAACGTGCTTACCACCATCGGTTTTGAACAGGCAGATTTTGCCATGATAGCCAGCAACCGCCAGTTGGAACCGGCCGTTATCCAGCCGTTGAAACAAGTAGGGAATCACCCCGTACAACTCGTGGGAAAATAGGTAGGCTGAGATAATCAACTCCAACCGATCAAGGTAGCCACCTTCCATCAAATTACGTAAACTGTCGACATTCTCGAGCGACATTCCCAAGGTGCCGATACTGAGCAAGTCGGTATGAATGTTGTTTTCAACAAACAGCGCTTCGATGAAATCGCCAAAGATGAAACTACCATCCAACCAGTGTCGCTGGCAGCAATTTTGGGTAATCGTCGTAGCCAGTGCCAACTGCCGGGCTTTCTCATAAAACAGGAATTTGTCCGGTATTTCGTGACAAACGACAGGTTCGAGGTAGCGCGACTCCGTTTCGATCAATTGATTCAAATAGCGTTGCGGCAACCGAGTCGGTCGCTGTTTTTGAATCACTCGTTTTGAAGGCTTTACAGTCATAAGTCACTAAGAAATGGCTATCGGTACAAGGGTAATTTCCTGAAATATTGACGCGCGCTTTTTTCGGGGTAAGCAGCGGTCGCAAGACGCATGATATTTTTAACATTTTTAGTGCCCCTCCCTCTTACTGGTTTCAGCCTGCTCTTGACCTTCTGGCTGTACTAGTCCGGCCTGTATATGTGCAAGTGCTTCTTCTTTCGAATCATACACGTTCACCAACATCGTTAGGGTAAGTCGGGTCGGTACTTTGCCCCGTGCAGCATCAAGCGGCTGTTCAAGCGTCGTGTCAATGATTCGAGGAACAACCTGACCCTGTTGATCGAGTACAATGATGACCCCTTGTTGGAGATAGACGCTGTATGCCTCTTTGATATGTCGCGTCTTAAGGTGGCTTGTTTCTTCTTGTAGCATACTGCTTTCCTGCTTACGGTAGGTTTGACTCAATAATTGGTCATGCATGCTTCTGCTGATGACGCTCCCTGGCCGACTTCTTCTGATGACACTTCAGGCATAAGCTCTGGTGGTTCTCCGGATCCCAGGGTTCACCGTCCTGGTTGATGGGCACGATGTGGTCGGTCACGGTGGCCAGTGTTTGCTTGCCAATCGCGGCACACCGGATGCAGAAAGGATGGTTCCGCAAATGATTTTTAGAGGTCTTCTTCCAACGGGAAGAGCCATAGATGTCCCGGTTAGCCTCCGTGCGGCCCTGATGTGACGCTTCGGTCTGAACCCCGGCTTTGGGGAATTTAACTTTATGAACGGTGGGCATCGACAGATTTGATTACTTGTTTCAAAAATATAGATTTTATCTATAATATGAGCCTGTTGGATCAATTTTATCGATATTGGAAAAGTGTATCCGTAAACTAAAGTGATTCGTCAGGTAGGAAAATAAATAATACCTTACCTACTCATCATGAAGCAGTTAGGTCATGGTTTGTTTAGGAGGTAAAGACACAGAGAGCACGAAAGAGCAGTGGGGATATCAAACCGCACAGCAGCGTGCCTATGATTTATTCAGGACTTCGTTTTTGAGCCGTTTCCCAGGGGGCGAGGTCTTAAAAGAGCTTGAATATCGCAACACAGGATATCCAAGTAAGCCGGGTCTACATAAAGTGCTGATTGCCCTGGAGGATTTTCGACGCTGGTCCAAAAACAATGACTATCGAAAACCAGACGGATTAGGTATTAGCGCAGACGGATCGGTGGGCGAGTTGCTGGAGGTAACCACAGTTGGAAATCGATCATCTGCGGAGAAACAGTCCATTCATAAGCTGGATCATTTAACGCATACGGTCAACCGGATTCATGATTTGTCAACCTACTGGACATCAACTCGCTGGCAGCCTACCGGAGCTGAGTTATTTTATCCATTGCCTCCAAAGTCTAATGAGCTTGTTCGTTATGTCTGCTATCATCCGACGTTCCGCGATCATGCCCTTCAAGGTATAATTCTTTATGAAGTGCATGCTATAAAGAAAGGGGATACAAAACGCCTACCCATCGTGCCCGTTGCCATCCCTGAGGCTGTCCAGGAGAAAATGAAAAAATCCTATAAGCAGGGGGAGATTAAAGAACAAACCACGGCTATCTGGGCAAAGCAGTTCGGCAGCGAACATCCAGTACTGCTACAGGCCCTTCGAGGATTAATTTTAGTAGCAGGCATTGCGGCTGCCATTGCATTAGTGGTGGCAATAATTTCTCCAATTCCGGGTGATGAAGTGCTGGCTGCACAAGCGGCCGCTTCGCTGATTGCCCTTGCTCAGAACCTGTAATGAATTGAATTAGCTCTCTTAAAGCCTAGACACAGGCATAAGGGCAATCTTGAATTGAGTGGCTCCCATCACGCTTTTAATACTCGTTGAGTCGAACAAATAGACCACTTTACCATCTGTATAACCTGATGAATAGAAGCTCGCTCTACTTTTTAAAGAAGAGAGTAGTTGGTAAGACTTCTGAGCATAGGATTGGATGGCTAAAAAAGTAGTGCGGTCATACGTAGTAAACCCAATAGTCCGTTGACGATGGTCATCTTGAAGTAATTCGGGTAGGGTCACTTCGGGCATCTCTGCGCCATAGCCAACCATTTTTCGACATCGCTGATAGACAAGGGAGTGATCCGATTTAAGCATCGGGAGCGAAAAGCCTTCCGCTACAATACGAGTAGAGCGGTTGGAGGCTTTAAAAACCTGTTTGAGCCGAACCAAGCTCATTGGCTGGCAGTCCTGTGCAGCGGCACTAGAAGCAGTCAGCAAGGCAAGTTGAAAGAAAAAGGCTCGTAGCATGATAGTAGCGTATAAGTAGCATTGGTTAGGAATATAAAATCTCCATTAAGTTAAAAGGCTGGAAGCTAGTTCTTTATCTCTTAGCAACCTAGACTCACCAGTTGTGAGCTCTCTGACAGGAATTGGTGAAGTACGAAATTTAGAGCCGTCCAACCTTTGTATAGTTTCCAGACTCGTTTTTTAAACTACAATGGCTGAAGTTAAATTAAAAAAAAGATAAAAAATACCCGATTCATCCTAAAATCGGGTATTTTTTATCTTCACCATTTATTAGGCGATTAAACCAGTGCTTTGGGCTGCATTAACCAGTTGTTGTAGCAGATCGAATTGTTGCTGTTGCTGCTGCTGTGCTGCCGGTAAATGGAAGTTTTTACCCGTAAATAGGTATAGAGCCATATCGAACTCGCGAACCTGCTGTTCGAGATCGTTGGCGGTGGGTGGGGGTAGTTGGGTTGCTTTGCGCATAATGAATGTCTGTGCAAAGATAAACGAGTATAGCTGCAGGAAACGACGTTCGTGCACATACAAAAACGCCCGGTCTCAAAGTGAACCGGGCGTTTTGATTAATCTACTTAAAATATACTCTTAGTTCATTTAGACGTACGACTTGTCATAAGTAGACAAAAACGCCCGGCATCAAGTGACGCCGGGCGTTCCGGTTCTATCCACACCATATTTAAACGAGCGTCAACCGAACCGGGAGCTTCGTCTAAATAGTATCTTTAGTCCAGTAAAGATGGGTACAATTTTGGCTGATTTTCAGGTTATTACCTATAACAATACGGACTAAAATATCTGAAACTGGCTAGCCTTCTACGTACTCTCCAGAATCCAACAGGACCGCATAGGTATCTTTAGCCTCTTTCTCAGTAGCAAACTTTTTAACGTATCGCCAGCCGCCGGCTCCGTTCTTGGTTTGTTGTTTGATCACCCATTCGGATCCCGCATAACCAGGCTGCAACCGGATCAGGGATTGATTCTTAGCGGCAGCTGCATCCAACTTATCGCGAACACGTTCATAGTCAGCCACTGGCCGATCTATCGATTTTAACGTTTCCTGCACCTCAACGACATCATAAAAGATGTGCAGTTGATTAGGGTCGTTGTTCTTCATAAGGTGTTAGAAGAGTTGAAGTTGATCAGTTTGCACAGGGAGCCGGTTTCCGTCTTTATCGTAGTAGTTCGAGTGGATATCTAAATAATCCAGCCAGTACTGTTGTTGGGTCTTCTGATCATTGCAGTCAGCCCACAGGCAGAACACCTGCCATACTTCTGGTACCATTCCATCCGGACAGGAACGCTGTGAGTAGGGTAAGGAGAAGTTATCAGTTTTCATAGTGTGACAATCTTCATACTGACCCATAGCTGACGTTTCTCTAACCCGTCAAGTACAATCTTCCAGGCTTCAAGCTCCGTTCGGGTTGCGTTAAGAAGATCTAGTGCGTGAAGGTAGACCGGCCTCCGGTTGCTGACTATGCCATCCGTGTCAGGAGGGTAGGTGAGGGTGTAATAGTCCCGATTCCTTACACGACCATCAAACAACCATGTTTGTACTTCCCAGTCGGTTGGCAAATAGATGATCGTTCCTGACGGGAGGGCGTCGAGCTCAGCTGTCGTCATGTCTATTCCTTTCTGGCTATTCCGGTGATTACAATCGGAAACCCTCCTTTCGAACCGGGAGTGTACAGATTTTGCATTTTCTCGCTGGAAAGCGTGTAGTAGGGCTTACACATGACCCGTTGCCCAATTTTATAGCTGCAACCTGCGGGTACTTTGATACGAGCCGGTATCTGGGCAGGAACATCAACGTAGCCCAGCAGAACCGCGCTAACAAGCGGCCTTTTATTCTGAATATTAGAGATTGTGAGTTGGCAGAAAATAGCCGACAGGATAAATAAAATAACTGCTCGTTTCATGGTGTGGGGTTATTTGGAGGTTGGTTTGGCGTGTTCAGGCTTCAATACGACGACATCACGAACGGAGCCGCCAGCATTAATCTTTTCGACCATCTTGTCAAGCAATGGGAATGCCCAATCAGGGATGTACTTATCCGTCGTTTGAATCAGGACCTTGGGGAAGTCATACAGCGCTCGGCCTAGTCCAAATTGGACTGCTGCTCGCTTCATGGCATCGCTGATCCCTCCCTTCACCGGCTCGACGCTGGTACGGCTGGCACCGTCGGTCTTTCTGACAATTTCACCACCTTCCAGTACGGCTGTAATCGTACACAGAAACCCGCCTTCGATTTCCTTGATTTCGTTCTGCCAGCCCGCCCAGCCAAACTGATCGTCGAATCGCTGCATCACACAACGGTTGGTTATATACGGCACTACTACGATTTTCTGACCGTCTTTGGTCTGGCTCTGAACCCGCCATTCAATTTCCTGTATGGTGAGGGGGGCGGTTAAAATAGTAAGGTCCATAATTGGTATGGAGTTAGATTTGATTACGGATCAAAAGTATAGACTACTACACTAGTTTCAAAACATAAAGAGTAATATTTTACATTTATTTTTATCTGATTAGTGTAGCATGCTATATTTGATCCGATTTTAAAGCGACTATGAATATACTGGCAGAGCGTTTGACCAAAGCCTTTGATGCACTGGGCTTATCGGCGCATAAGTTTGCAGCTAAACATGGGACTGAACGGGTCAACCGAAAGTCGGTGTTTAACCTGGTGGATGAGGATACCCGGCCGAGCTTTGATCAGGTCGTCAAAGTGTGCGAACTGGAGCCGACCATTAGTGCCGAATACCTACTGCGCGGCATTGGCAATCCCATCAAGCCCGATTATGCCATTGACAATACGGACCCCTGTGCCGACTTGATTGATCACATTCAAAAGCAGATTCAGGACAACACCAGCCTGCTTGCAAATCGAGCCACTCCGATTTCACCTGATCCCAAAGAATAGCCCTACCTTTGCGGGCAGGTTCAAGTGGTTTTTCGTAAACCTTACAGCACCGTTACAGTAGAAAAATCACAAAATACAGTTAACTATCTATGGGTCAAGATAATAACGATCAATTTGTTGATCTCACAAACAAATCGATTCTGATTACAGGGGGCACTGGCTCTTTCGGCAAGAAGTTCATTGAGATGGTCTACCAGCGTTATCCGAATATTAAACGTCTGGTGGTGTACTCCCGCGATGAGCTGAAACAGTTTGAGATGTCGCAGTATTATCCGAATTCAACATATAAGTCCATTCGCTTTTTCATTGGCGATGTGCGCGATAGTGAGCGCCTGAAGCGGGCCTGCGAGGGAATCGATATCATCATTCACGCAGCCGCACTCAAGCAGGTACCTGCCGCTGAATACAACCCCATGGAATGCATTAAGACCAATGTTTTTGGGGCGGAGAATGTCATCAATGCAGCTCTGGACAATGGTGTGAAGCGTGTTGTTGCTCTGTCGACGGATAAAGCAGCTGCGCCCATCAACTTGTACGGGGCAACCAAACTGTGTTCCGACAAACTGTTTGTGGCAGCCAACAACATGAAAGGTAGCCGTGACCTGCGATTCTCGGTTGTTCGCTACGGTAACGTTATCGGATCACGGGGGTCGGTCGTTCCGTTCTTTCTGGAAAAACGAAAAGATGGTGTGTTACCCATCACACACCCTGACATGACCCGCTTCAATATCTCGCTGGAAGAAGGCGTAGAGATGGTTCTGTATGCATTGGAGCATGCCTGGGGCGGAGAGATTTTTGTTCCTAAGATTCCATCGTACCGCATTACCGATGTAGCCACAGCCATCGGTCCAGATTGTGAGCAGAAGTTAGTGGGTATCCGGCCCGGCGAGAAGCTTCACGAGGAAATGATTACTGAAACCGATTCGCTCAACACGGTCGAGACGGATAAATATTACGTTATTACGCCCTCAACGCCGACCTGGAGTATGGACGACTACATGAAGGCATTTGATGGTCGGCAGGTGGAAATGGGTTTCAAATACAACTCGGGCACGAATACCGAATGGCTCAACGTCGATCAGTTACGGGATCAGATTCGTGAGCATGTCGATCCAAATTTCAGTGTATAATGAACCGTGAAGCATGTGGAATCAGGTTTTGCCATGCAACGCTCATAATACATGCTTTATCCATTTATCCAGAATGAATCACCCCATTCCATACGGTCGCCAGCATATAACGGACGAGGATATTGCTGCCGTTGCCGACGTATTGCGCGGCCCGTTTCTGACGCAGGGCCCTCATATCGGCGCCTTCGAAACAGCCTTTGCCAACTACATCGGTAGCCAGTATGCCGTTGCCATCGCCAATGGCACAGCCGCGCTGCACCTCTGCTGCATGGCACTTGGGGTCACTACGGGAACGCGGGTGATTACTACTCCCATTACCTTTTCGGCATCGGCCAACTGTGTGCGTTACTGTGGTGGCGAGGTCTATTTTGCGGATATTGATCCGGAAACGGCTCTGCTCGATATAAATGCGGTGCGGGCTTTGCTCGAACAGCATCCTGAAGGGTACTTTTCGGGAATCATTCCAGTCGATTTTGCGGGTTATCCGGTCGATATGGCTGCTTTCCGTGATCTGGCTGATGACTATGGTTTATGGCTTCTGGAAGATGCCTGCCACGCACCAGGCGGGTCGTTTACGGATCAGCGTGGAACCATCCGTCGCTGTGGCGATGGTTCGCTGGCCGACCTGGCCATTTTCAGTTTCCACCCCGTCAAGCACATTGCGGCTGGCGAAGGAGGCATGATAACAACCAATGACGAAGCCTTGTATAAGCACCTGCTCCGGCTCCGCACGCATGGCATTACCAACAAACCAGCTGAATGGACAGAACCATATATCGGCGAGCCCGAGCGCGGTGGCTGGTATATGGAGTTGCAGGAATTAGGCTACAATTACCGCCTTACCGATATGCAGGCCGCTTTGGGAACCAGCCAGCTACAGCGAGTTGATGCCATGTTCGCTCGTCGGCAGGAGATCGCGAAACGATATGACGAAGCGTTCTCTAACTCCCATGTTTCAATTATTATTCCACCAAATGGCGTAAGCCATGCGTATCACTTATACGTCATCCAGGTCGATGATCGAAAGGAGTTATACGATTTTCTGCGAACGAAAAATATCATGGCCCAAGTACATTACATACCGGTGCACCTGATGCCCTATTACCGGCAATTTGGCTGGAAACCAGGCGATTTTCCGAATGCAGAACGATATTATGCCCGTTGCTTAAGTCTCCCGATGTTCCCGACATTAACAGCTGATGAGCAGGAGTATGTCATTGCATCGGTGAAGGAATTTGTAGGCGCATGAGCAATATAGCCATCATCCCGGCGCGGGGCGGCAGCAAACGCATTCCCCGCAAAAACATCCGGCCTTTTCTGGGTAAACCCATCCTTGCTTATGTGATCGATGCGGCTCTACGATCGGGTCTGTTCAGCGAGGTAATGGTGTCTACGGATGATGAAGAAATTGCCGGAATTGCCCGGACCTATGGCGCTTCTGTACCGTTTATGCGTCAGGCGGAAACGGCAAATGACTTCGCTACCACTGCCGATGTGTTGGGTGAGGTACTGAATCAATATGCACAGAAAGGGTCAACTTATGATTATGCGTGCTGTCTATATCCTACCGCACCATTTATAACACCAACTCTGCTTCAGCGGGCGTTTTCAACCCTTACTAATAAACAGTTCGATACCGTTTACCCGATTCAGCGATTTGGCTTTCCAATTCAGCGGGCGGTGCTGCTGAACGACGAAAAAGTACAATGGTTTCAACCGGAACATGCCCTAACCCGGTCGCAGGACCTGGAACCGGCCTACCACGATGCAGGTCAGTTTTACTTTTTCAACACAAAAACGTTTGAGCAGACTCTTCGCCTGATCACAAACCATTCGGGCGGTATTATCGTCCCGGAGATGGAGGCTCATGATATCGACACGGAAGAAGACTGGCAGGTTGCCGAGTTCAAATTTAAACTACGGCTGATGCAGGATGTATAATGCATCCAATTTTGCCTAGCAAATAGCTGATGAAACGACTGCTTTTTCGCGCCGACGGCAACGCACAAATTGGGCTGGGACATGTGATGCGTTGTCTGGCCCTGATCGACATGCTAAAAGGTGAATTTCTGATGCGATTCGCCATTGTCGAGCCAACCCCGGATGTTCGTTCATTGATCGGGAAAGCAGAGGCCGAAGTAATCAGCTTGCCCGCTTCATCATCGCTACCAGCATTTCTGGAAGTTGTTGAGCCGCAGGATGTTGTTGTGCTGGACGGTTATTCGTTCGACGAAGTATTTCAGCAAACTGTACGCTCGCGGGCGAAACGGCTGGTTTACATTGACGATCTGGCAGCAGGGCAGCAAGTGGCCGATGTTGTCATTAATCATGCCGGTGGCATTGTGCCCAATGATTATGAGGCTGAATCCTATACCCAGTTTTATCTGGGGCCACATTACGCCCTTCTTCGCCCCGAATTTCTTCGGCCAGAAGGCTTCGGCGAAGCTCCCCAGGCCGGCCCCATCTTCGTTAGTTTGGGTGGTGCCGATCCTCAGAATATATCGCTAACTGTACTGGAAGCCATTCGACAGGTTGATGCATCGCTACCTGTTCATATCGTTTTAGGGCCATTTCATCCCAACCGACCATCGATTGAGGCTTTCCATACTCAATTACCTGAGCTGACAATTCTACAAAACCTGAGCGCCAGTCAGATGGCTCAGGAACTGTATCAATGCAGTCTGGCGATTACGGCCTGTAGTACGATTTCCTATGAAGTCTGTGCCATTAATCGGCCATTGATTGCCGTCGTTACTGCCGACAATCAGGCGCGGCTGGCGCAATTTCTTTCGGAAGAGAAACTGGCCTTGTCGGTCAACTTTCCTACCTTGCTGACCCGGTTAACACCCGTTCTTGGTCTGGATCAACTAGTGAAGCTATCCATACAATCGTTTCAGTTCTCGCCCGACAGCGTAACAGAGTCGCTGGCCAATCAGCGTCGCTTTTTCGATGGTCGTTCGCCCGAACGGTTTCGAGAGTTGTTTCATCAGTTGACACGTTAACAGGGCAACCCGTTTGTCAGCATTACGCCTATGCTTACCTGCCGAAAAGCTAAACCTGCCGATGCCCGGCTTTATTTCGACTGGGCCAATGATCCAGAAACTCGTCGTCAGTCGTTCAATACAACGCCCATTACACTGGAGACGCACACGACCTGGTTTTCACGCAAACTAGTCAGTCCCGACGCGTTGCTCCTGGTATTCGAGAATGAAACGAGTCAGGCCGTTGGCCAGGTGCGATTCGAGCGAATTCCCATAGCCGATATGCCCGACGAGATTATTGTTGGCGTATCGGTCGATGTCCGATTCAGAGGTCAGGGATTCGCCAGCCAGATCATCAGCCAGGGGTGCCAAAGCTGTAAAAAACAGTGGGGAGCCATAACCATTCACGCCTATATCCGACCTGATAATCAGGGCTCCATTCGTTCGTTTACCAAAGCAGGGTTCAAATTCTCGCATGAAAGCGGTAAATTTGGTGTTCCAAGTTTCGTTTATAGTAAGGCCGTATAAGCCCGAACCGCTTTCAATGAACTAAAAACGGGTTTTCGGGAGCTATTAAACGATTCATACGGTTTCAACAACTATGACAGCAAATCAACCGATTCAGGTTGCCCATTATACCATTAGCCCAACGCATCGACCGTTTGTTATTGCCGAGATGTCGGGAAATCATAATCAGTCGCTCGACCGGGCGCTCGAAATCGTTGATGCTGTGGCCGATTCCGGCGCTCATGCGCTCAAGCTACAGACCTACACACCCGACACGATCACGTTCAATGGCGCATCCGAAGAGTTTTACATCCGGGATGCCAAGTCGCTTTGGGCCGATAAAAATCTGTATAAACTCTACGCCGAGGCTTATACGCCCTGGGAATGGCACAAACCGATTTTCGACCATGCGAAGAAACGGGGCATGATTGCCTTTAGCTCGCCATTCGACACAAGTGCTGTGGACTTTTTAGAATCGCTCGATGTCCCGTTGTACAAGATTGCGTCGTTTGAGAACACAGACCATATCCTGCTGAAAAAGATTGCCCAGACCGGAAAACCGGTTATCATGAGTACTGGGGTTGCTTCTGTGGCAGACCTCGATGAGTCGGTAAAGGTATTACGCGCTAACGGCTGTAAAGACCTGATTCTGCTTAAATGTACGAGCACCTACCCGGCGACACCAGAAACAACAAACCTGCTCACGATTCCGCACATGCGCCAATTGTTTGATGTTCCGGTTGGTCTTTCGGATCACACCATGGGCATTGGGGCAGCGGTGGCAGCGGTGGCTCTGGGAGCGGTTGTACTCGAAAAACACGTTACGCTACGGCGGGCCGACGGTGGTGTCGATTCTGCGTTTTCGCTTGAACCCGACGAACTGAAAAGTTTAGTCATCGAAACGGAGCGGGCATTTCTGGCAATGGGCCAGGTCAGTTACACCTTAACCCCTAAAGAGCAGAAAAGCCTGCAATTCAAGCGCTCGCTCTATGTTGTGAAGGACGTAAAAGCTGGCGAGCCGTTTACGCCCGAAAACGTGCGTAGTATCCGTCCGGCAAACGGCTTGCATACGCGCTACTACGACGATGTCCTTGGTAGAACTGCCCCCACCGACATTGCCGCCGGAACGGCGTTGCAGTGGAATTTAGTTATGAATGACTGAGTGATTGACTGATTGAATAGGCGATTATAGAATCCACTTATTCAATTAGTCAATCACTTAGCCATTCAATCATTGACCAAATGGGTATAATTAAACGACAGACCATTCAGAGTTCAATTTACTCCTATGCTGGGGTAGGGGTCGGCTTTCTGACACAGGGTCTATTTTTTCTGTATCTCTTCAGTAAAGAACAGGTAGGCTTGCTGTCATTGCTTGTTTCGGTGTCGCTCGTTCTGGCCCAGGCATCTAATCTGGGGTTAAATAGTGCTGGTGGCCGGTACTTTCCGTATTTCCGCAATATAGATCGGCAACATAACGGCTATCTACTCATCGCGACCCTGACAACCATCTTTGGCTGCTGCCTGTGTGCGCTGGTTTTATGGCTGGCTCGCCCGTGGGTAATTGAGCAATATCAGACTCAGTCAGCGCTGTTTGTCGATTATTACTATCTGCTCATTCCACTGATGCTGTTTACGGTTTTTTTTGCCGTATTTGACAATTACGCCCGACTCCTGTATGACCCCGTTACAGGCACCCTGCTCCAGCAATTAGTACAGCGCGTGCTTATTTTGCTGGCGGGCATTCTCTACTGGTTCGGCTGGGTTACGTTTCCGCAGTTTCTGGGCGTTTGGCTACTGGCCTTTCTAATACCCATGATCCTGATGATTTATAGCGTAGCTCAGGATGAGTCGCTCTTCCTCAACCGCCGTTTCATCGCCGTCGGTCCCGAACTGCGAAACAATCTGATTCGCTACTCAGCCCTCACCCTAACCACTGCGTTATCGACCCAGATTATCTGGACCATCGATAAAGCCATGCTCAGTACCAGTAAAGGGCTCGACGATACGGGTGTATACAGTACAGCTTCCTACTTTGCCAGTGTGATTGCCTTACCCGCCACGGCACTCTACAAAGTATCGGGCACGCTCATTGCCGAATCGTGGAAGGCTAACGATATGGATAATATCATGACTATCTATCGCAAAAGCTGCCTCAATCAACTCATTGCGGGCTGTCTTGTTTTTGTGGGCGTAGCGGTCAATTTGCCCACTGTTTTTGCCGTACTACCAGCCGGTTACGAAGCGGGTTATTATGTGATCTTATGGCTGGGTTTGAGCAAACTGATCGATATGGCGACCGGAGTTAACGGTGTAATTTTGGGCACATCCCGGTATTATGCCTACGATTCTGTCTTTTTCGTATTGCTGATTTTCGTTACTATCCTGGCCAATAAGCTGCTAATTCCACAATACGGGATGAATGGAGCAGCTGTAGGTGCGGTGCTGGCCACATTCTTGTATAATTTTGCCCGGACAGTGCTGGTTGGGATCAAGTTTGGCCTTCAGCCATTCACCTGGCGTAACCTGGCAGTTATTGCGCTAGCTGCCCTAGTCTGGTTTCTGGTTGAACTGGTACCACATGCTACGGGCTCATGGTTGCTATTAGGCATCGATGTTGTATTACGTTCGTCGGCCATTACGGCGCTGTTTCTGGCAGGCGTTTATGTGTTCAATCTATCACCCGATGCCAGCGAATTAATGAATTCCGTTTGGCAACGCATCAAAAAATTAAACGCTTAACAAAGCATACCCTCCCGTTATACCATGCGGAAACTCCTTATCCAACTATTCGGCCTCGATCTCCTGTATAAAGTTCGTAAGTCTCCCGTCGTTAACTTTTTGCCCCGAATCAGACAGGCCAGCCGAAGTTATAATTACCGGTACAGACAAATTTTGCGCTGGAGCGTAACCTCACGAGAGGATACCAACTTCACCTACGAATTAACGGAGGATAACATTCTGTATCTGGCACATACTGTGGCCGTGGTGGCTAATGTTAAACCAGAAACCGTGTTAACCTATATTCGGGAAGCCCAGACCGATGATGTGCTCCGTCAGTATATCCTGGAAAAAACCAAAACCTCGTCCTATCGTCGGGTGGCCGACCTGCGCGTCGAATTTGGTCGGCGGCTGGGTTGGTATGCGCTCGTACGGATTCGCAAACCCGGTGTCGTGATCGAAACGGGTGTCGATAAAGGGTTAGGGGCCGTTTTGCTTTGCTCGGCACTGCTCCGTAATCGCGCCGAAGGTAAACCGGGTCGTTATTATGGCACCGACATTGCACCCAAAGCGGGTTATCTGCTCGATGGTCAGTATCGGGAAGTGGGGCAAGTGCTTTATGGTGACTCACTTACCAGCCTGAAAGCCTTCAGTGACCCCATTGATCTGTTTATCAACGACAGCGATCATTCGTCGCAGTATGAACACGATGAATACCGGGTTGTATTACCAAAACTGAGTCCAACCGGAATTCTTTTAAGCGACAATGCCCACGAAACGGGCGTACTGGCGCGGTTGTCGCTTGAGGTAGGGCGGAGGTTCGTTTATTATCAGGAGGTTCCAAAAGAACACTGGTATCCTGGAGCTGGCATTGGTTTTTCGTATTCCTAGGCATTTATGTGGTTTTTTCGCTATCTCTTCACGAACCTGTACAGAGCGGTCCAGACGTCCAATGGACGCCATCTGTTGTGGCTATTTTTTCGGTATGCCGGTCGGCCGCGCCACCAGAGCGGTACGATTCCGTTTCTGCGTTACCGTTTTCAGGTGCCGGATGCGCTTTCATTTGTGTGGCAGTTTAAAGAGATTTTTGCCGACGAATCGTACCGTTTTCAGACAGATTCGGCCGAGCCAGTCATTCTGGATTGCGGGGCTAACATTGGCTCAAGTCTGGCTTATTTCCGGCAGAATTACCCCAAATCCAGGATTGTTGCTTTTGAAGCCGATCCCGACATTGGTGCCGTTCTCAACCAGAACTTAACGTCTAATCGGATCGAAGGCATTGAGGTTGTCAATAAGGCAGTTTGGATCAATGAAGGGGGCATCGATTTCGGGAGTGGCGAAGCTGATTCGGCCTCGCTATTCTCAGAAACCAATCGTCGGCGGGTGCCATCGGTTCGTCTGCGGGATTATCTGCTGCGTGAACTCCATGTCGATATGTTAAAAATTGATATTGAAGGAGCCGAGACCGATGTTCTGATCGACTGCCGTGATGCGCTGGCCCACGTTCGCAATCTGTTCATCGAATATCATGCCTACATCGGGCATCCACAAACCCTCGGAACGGTTGTGCAGATTCTGGAAGAAAATGGATTCCGCTATTATATAGACAGCAACCAATCGCGTGTTCGACCGTTCATTAACCACCGTTACCGCGGCAATGATGTGATGGATCTGCAACTAAATATTTTCGCTTACCGCCCGTGAGAGTTACGCACCTGAGCACCTACCATCTTTTTGGCGGAGCAGCCGTAGCTGCCAACCGGTTGCATCAGGCTTTGTTGAAAGCTGGGCAGTTCGGCGGATCGGTCGAAAGCACGCTACTGGTTGGCACGTCGAACCGTCAGGAAAAACACCGCCCAGCGCCGGGCGTTATGTATCTGGCCAATAATTTCCTGGCCGAACAAACCGCTTTCGGTCGATTTGTGGCCGAACGATTGTATTTTCTGCCCTACGAACGCGACCATTCGGTTCGGTTTCAGTTCTCACCAGCCGCATTTGGCGCTACTCTGGACTTCCATCAGGCTATTCAGCAAGCGGATATTTTGCATCTGCACTGGATCAACTTTGGCTTTCTGTCTCTTGATGGCTTGCGTGCGCTGATCGATCTGGGCAAACCCATAGTCTGGACGCTTCATGACCAGTGGGCGTTTACGGGTGGGTGCCATTACTCCCGTGGCTGCGATCATTTTCTGACGCAGTGTCGGCAATGCCCGTATCTTAAAAAACCGGGCGAGCACGATCTGTCGTACAAAATCTTCGAGAAGAAAAAAGAAGTATTCGCCGATGCCAACATCCATTTTACGCCCCCAAGCCGGTGGTTATCGGATGACGGAATCCGCAGTAAGCTGCTACGATCCTTCCCGTTCACGATCATTCCATACGCAATCGATCAGGAGATCTTTCGGCCTATTGACCGTTCCGTAGCCAATGCCCAGATTGAGATTCCAGATACTGACAAACCCCGGCTCTTATTCGGCAGCGCCAATGTAACGGATTCACGCAAAGGCTTTCGGTATTTCGCGGAAGCTCTTACCCTGCTGCATCAGCAACACCCCGATCTGGAACTCGAAGTGCTGATCTTTGGGAAAGGCCGTTCCTATCTGTTCACCGAGCTGCCTTTTACAGTACGGCACCTCGGTATTCTGACGACTGAAGACGATATTGTTGCGGCTTATAACGCAGCTGATGCGATGGTTGTACCCTCGCTGGAAGACAACCTGCCTAATACTGTTATTGAGGCTTTATCCTGCGGAACGCCCGTTGTTGGCTTTCGGACAGGTGGCATTCCCGAAATGATCGACCACCAGCAGAACGGCTATCTGGCAGAAATCGAGTCGGTACAACAGCTGGCAGACGGTATGGCCTTTGTTCTGACCCATCAACACCCGGAAATGTTACGCGAGGCTGCCCGTCAGTCGGCCGAATTACGCTTTTCCGAAGACGTAGTCGCCAGACAGCATATTGAGTTATATAGCCAATTAATGAGTGAATGAGTGAAAGAGCGAATGAGTGTAAGAACGACAAATCTCATTCACTCTTTCACTCATTCACTCTTTCGTTCATTCACTCATTAAAAAATGCCAACCGTTTCCATCATTACCATCACCTACAACGCCGAGCGGTTTCTGGAACGCACGATCCAGAGTATTGTGACGCAGGAGGCAACCGATTATGAATACATTGTGGTTGATGGAGCCTCAAAAGATGGAACACTGCCAATTATTAAGCGTTATGAGCGTTCTATTACCCAATGGGTATCAGAACCCGACAAAGGGCTTTACGACGCCATGAACAAGGGCTTACACCGCGCTACCGGCGAGTATGTATGGTTCATGAATGCAGGCGATGAATTATATGATGCACAAACACTATCTAACCTGTTGGCTCGAATTAGAAACAGTCAGGCAGATGTGTATTACAGCGACGCGCTTTTCGTCCGTGACGATGGTGGCCAGCATTCGGGGGCCGCGGTTGGTCTCAGGAGTGAAGTTACTCCGCATGCATTACCGAAAAAATTAACCTGGCAGGATATGAGCATGGGCATGAAGGTCTGCCATCAGGCCTTTGTTGCCCGGCGATCCATTGCACCAGATTACTCAGTCAATAACCTGAGTGCCGACCTGGACTGGGAAATAAATTGTTTGAAAGCGGCCCAAAAAATAGAATTCCTGCCTTTTGTGTTATGTAAGTATTTAGTAGGTGGCTTATCGGTACAACAACACCGGCAATCACTTCTTGATCGCTTTACAGTACTCGTGTCGCATTTCGGTTTATTACCAACTCTTTTAAACCACGGTCGTATCGTATGGCGCGCTCTGGTTTATAGAGCCAGACAGACCCGATAAGTGTTTCGGGTTTTTTAAATGCTTCTGCTCATTTGCCCTCTATTCTATAGTTTTTATGAAAATTACAGGAATGAAAGGGGAAATTGTCAGAAGCATGCCTTTAGATTGTGAAATGCGGATAAATTTGCGGGGTTTATTACAAGAAAACCCTAAGTTCTTGTCCTTTTCCTGTAAAAAATAGACTTGATCAATGAAACGAATTGCTGTTTTTACCTCGGGTGGTGATGCGCCGGGTATGAACGCCTGTATCCGGGCCGTTGTCCGGGGAGCGGTCTATCACGGTCTCGAAGTATTTGGTATCCGCCGGGGGTACAGCGGGATGATAAATGGTGATATTTTTCAGATGTCCTCCCACTCGGTGAGCAACATTGTTCAACGAGGAGGTACCATCCTGAAATCGGCCCGTAGTAAAGAATTTATGACGCCCGAAGGCCGCACCAAGGCCCACGAGCAACTGCAAAAGTTTGGTATCGAAGGATTAGTCGCAATTGGTGGGAATGGTACATTTACCGGAGCCACCATTTTCTACGACGAATACGGTATTCCAACAGTTGGCGCTCCCGGCACCATCGACAATGACCTCTACGGAACAGACTATACGATCGGTTTCGACACGGCTGTGAATACGGCGCTGGAAGCTATTGATAAAATTCGCGATACGGCCGATTCGCACGACCGCATCTTTTTTATTGAGGTAATGGGCCGAGATTCGGGATACATTGCCATCCAGTCGGGTATTGCGGGCGGGGCCGAACTAGTGATGGTTCCGGAAGTACTGACGCCTATTTCGGAAGTTGTTGAAACACTCAAATCGGGCTGGAGCCGCCAGAAATCATCATCCATCATCGTTATCGCTGAGGGTGAAGAGGAAGGGAACGCTACCGAAATCTCCGAGAAGATTCGCGCGCAGGTACAATCAGACATCGATATGCGCGTAACGACGCTGGGACACATCCAGCGCGGGGGCGTTCCAACCGCCTATGACCGCATTTTGGCTAGTCGTCTGGGTCTTGGCGCCCTGGAGGGCTTAATGAACGGCGAAAAGAACGTTATGGCCGGTATCGTTAATAACGAGCTGGTTTATACGCCCTTCCGCGATACGATCCGTCTGCCGAAGCCCATCAACGAAGACCTGCTTCGCATGGTGAAGATACTGAGCGTTTAAATAAGTTAGGACTTTCGTTGAGAAGCGTGCCACGGTCACTATGAGCCTAAATAATAACCGTGGCACGCTTCTCAACGAAAGCTCTATAAGTAATGGGATAATGGATGATGCTTGAATAACTAAATTATCCATTATCCCATTAGATATAGCCGACTACCCAATACGTAGAATACCCCACTAGTTCTTTCACTAAAAAGTAAGAATCAGAGAAGGCATCTTCATTGGGGAATAGCCATTCGCTAGGCATAAATGAACGTCGACCGCTCATAAAAGCGCCCGGAAAAGGAAGCACTGAAATGCCTTCTTTCCGAAAACAACCGACTGCACGGCGCATATGAAAAGCTGATGTTACCAATACATATTGGCTTTTCGGAAATCGTTCGCGTAATAGTTTCGCCGAAAACACCGCGTTCTCGTGCGTATTTCTCGATTTGTTTTCTAATACAATATCTGCTGAGCGAACGCCCGCCGACACAAGAAATTGAGCCGACAGCTGACCTTCATTACTAACGCTTTTCACCTGAAACGGTAAATCGCCCGAACCACCGCTGATCAGAATTTTCTGGACGGCTCCTTTCTTATACAAATACAATGCCTGCCCAAGCCGATCGGCTTCATGACTCAATAGAAATCGATGATCGGGGGTTTCTATTGAAACGTTGATTATACCGCCTGTAAGCACAACAGCTACTTTCTGGGTTGAATCCAAAGGCACGGTTGCTGGCGAATATTCCCAGCACAATTCCAGTTCATTGATCAGAAAAGCATTACCGAAACAATAGAATACGACGAGCGCAACAACAATCATCCGACGTCGAACGACGGGCTTTTTCGTAACCAATGCCAGCACTAAGGCAGCAAGGAGCCAGCCCGCTGGCGTCAGCAGGTAATAAAGTGTTTTAGAAAAGAAATAAAACATAGACTATTGTTAGCGTGGCAGGCGTTTTGTAGAGGATAAATTCCTGAACTAAATCATGTAAATTTGTCTCTATTCAGCCGCGAAGATACACATCCGCTTGTATGAAAAATCTCCTACTTACCGCTCTGTTTGGCTTGTTTCTCACAACCTGTCTACAGGCGCAATCTACTAACCCTCCGGCTCAATCTGAGGGTTTCAAAATCACGGCCCATATTCAGGGAATAAAGGATACAACCTGCGTACTGGCTCACTACTTCGGTGCTGGTCAGTATATTCCGAAAGATACCGCTCGCGTCGATGGCAACGGCAATATGGTTTTTGAGGGCAAGAAGCACCTTCCGGAAGGGCTTTATATCGCCGTAACGCCCAAAAATCGCTATATCGAATTGTTGATGACGAACGATCAGGAATTTTCGTTCGCGACTGATACGGCCAATGTCATCAAAAATATGAAAGTTACCGGCTCCAAAGAGAACGAACTGTTCTACACCTATCAGCAGGGGCTTGGAAGTTTTTATGACGAAGCAAAAGTTCTGGAAGTAGAGAAGAAACTGCGCAATGATGCTGCTTCGGCTGCCATGGTGAACCAGAAAATGAGCGAGTTGCAGAAAAAGGCGCAGACGTACCGCGAGCAGTTCTTTAAAGAAAATAACAACACGTTTGCCGTTAAACTGATAAAAGCATCGGCCGAACCCGACGTTCCACCAGCTCCCAAACTGGCTAATGGTCGGCCCGATTCAGTATGGGTATTCAATTATTTCAAAAGCCACTTCTGGGATGATTACGATTTTGCCGACGAGCGTTTTGTTCGTACACCCATTCTGCAACGAAAAATTGACCGTTACCTTAAGGAATTAACCGTACAATCGCCTGACTCGCTCATTAAAGAAGCTGACCTCATGGTAGGAAAGGCAAGAGCAGGTAAGAGCAAAGAAATACTATCCTACACCGTCTGGTACATTACCAGTCAGTATGAACAACCCAAAGTAATGGGAACGGACGGCTTATTTGTCCACATGTTTGAGAAGTACTACGCTACGGGGATCATGCCCGTATCCGATTCGTCAACGATCAAGAACATTGGTGATCGCGTCAAGACGCTGAAACCGTTGTTAGTTGGCAAGATTCTTCCGGCACCGGTGGTCAGCGATACACTACGTCGGCCGGTCGCCTTCCAGAACATCAAGTCTGACTACACTGTCGTTTTCTTTTATGATCCACATTGTGGCCATTGCCGTGAGAGCGCGCCGAAACTCCAGAAATTCGTTGATACCTATAAAGGCAAGGGCGTAGAAGTTGTAGCCATTGCCATTGATCAAACTCCGGAAGAATGGAAGAAGTTTATCCGCGAATTCAAACTGGGGAATGCTATCAACGGCTATGATTTTGCGTCACGAACGGACTATCGGCATCAATACGACGTCTGGACAACGCCGACCGTGTATGTGCTCGATAAAAACAAGAAGATTATTGCCCGCAAACTCCCTGTTGAGCAAATCGAAGACTTCGTACTTTTCCACAAACGCCAGCATGCTGCCCAAGGTGCGCAAAAGCCCGCTGTTGCTCCAGCCAATGCAAAGGCAAGCGTAAAAAAATGATAGAGTGATTAATTGATAGAATGATTGAATAGTGTATGCCTGGGCTATTCAATCATTCTATCAATTAATCACTCTATCATTCCCTCCGGGTTATTTCATTTTCGTTCGCTTCACCAGATAAGACGTCAGGATCTGATCAAATCCTTCGGCAATATCGGCCTCGATAAAATCGATTTTGTACTGCCCACAACGCATTTTCAAATCCTGAAAATACGATTTTACCGCCTGCTGGTAGGTTTCGCGAACCTGATTCGGCTGAAGCTTTACTTTCTCGCCTGTTTCGAGGTCAATAAATTCATAGGGACGTTCCTCGAAGGCAAACTCTTCCTCCGTTTTTTTGTCCGTAACGTGAAATAACAGAACCTCATGGAGGTTATGCCGCAGGTGCTGTAAAGCAGAAAACAACGTATCGGCCTTATCGGCATTTTCAAACATATCACTAAAGATTACCACCAGCGACCGTTTATTGATCTTTTCGGCAACCTGATGAATTACGTCAGCCGCCGATGTTTTGCGAAGGGGCTTAGGCTGTAGCATCAATTGATCCAGCTGCGTAAACAATTTATGAACGTGCGAAGGGGTCGATTTTACCGGCGTCTGCAAGTCAATCGTATCGGCAAAGGTAGTCAGGCTGACCGCATCCTTCTGACGCTGAAGCATATACGCCAGACAGGCAGCGGCCATCACACTGAATGTCATCTTGCCATAGTTCGACTCGGGATAGTACATCGACGACGATGTATCGATCAGAAGGTGACAGCGTAGATTCGTTTCTTCTTCGTAGCGTTTAACGAAAAGTTTTTCGGTTTTTCCGTAGACCTTCCAGTCGATATGGCGGGTTGTTTCGCCGGTATTATAAAGTCGATGCTCGGCAAATTCGACAGAAAACCCATGGAAAGGCGATTTATGTAGACCAGTAATAAATCCTTCGACTAGCTGACGGGCCAGAAACTCGACATTACCAAACGAGCGGACCTGCCCCAGATTAAGCGTTTGTTTCATATTTTTTGTCGTTGATTAACTAACGAAGCGATAAACTGCCAGCGTGTCTACAAGCTACAAATGATATGGCGGATAACAAAAAAACCGTTCAACGCCCGCGTCAGGAATTGCACGGATGAGCGTTGAACGGTTCGGCAGCAGAATGCGGACCTCAGGTCCGCATCAGATCACAACACAGGCTCCAGCAACGGCTGGAAAGCATCGGGTGTGTTAAAGGGTGATGAAGGCACTAAGGCTGCTAAAGCTTGTCCTTTGCCAACGACGCGAAGCGATACGTTGGCAACACCTTTAGAAACCATGCCCAGTGCCTGAGCAGCCGCGTGAGTAAGATCGATCACACGACTTCTTGAAAATGGGCCCCGATCATTGATTCGTACAATTACCGAACGGTGGTTATCGAGGTTAGTAACCTCGACTAACGTGTTTAATGGTAGTGAACGGTGGGCACCTTCGAGGGCTAACGCGCTAACGCGCTCGCCATAAGCGGTCTTACGACCATTGAACTTCTTGGAATAAAAAGACGCTTTGCCTTTCTGTATGAGGCTCGGAAGAGCCTCCGCCGATTTTATATTGCTAAAAAACAACATAAGGGACATGATATAACTCATACAGCTTTTGGTTACGTGAAAAAATAAACGAAGGCCAATCAGTTGTATCTTCCGATCTCCTCCGTCCCCAAAAAGTGCAATTCCTATAAAACAAAGATAGCTCAAATGAACCTAACTACCAAGCATTTAGTCAAAAAACTGTAGAATGGGCTCTACAACCTTACCGCTTTTCGGGGCAAAATGACCCCGAAATATATTTACGGCCATTATTTTTGTTCTGCCCTGATTGCCCGTATCTTTAGCCTTTACGATGTACTAAACCTCACTGATTGTGGACGAAAGAGAACGGGAAAAGATCTATTCCAAGCGGGTTCGGGCAGGTAAACGGACGTATTTTTTCGACGTCAAATCGACTCGTGCCAACGATTATTATTTGACGATTACCGAGAGCCGACGACACCCGCAGGGCGATGGGTTTGTGTATGAAAAACATAAGATCTTTCTTTATAAAGAAGACTTTGATAAATTTATCGAAGCCCTTCAGGAAACAGTAGAACACGTTAAAAGTGAGCTCATGCCCGATGTCGATTTTTCGCAGTTTGCGCAACGCGATGAACAGGACGACTTCGCCAGCGAATTGAAGTGGGAATAAATGAATTTTTTATCGACAAACTTTCGTTCATGATTTAACTGTACACGCTTGCTTTTGACCAGTACCAGGCTCATTACCTGATTCATCAGCCTTGGCTCCGCGCCGAAGGCTTTTTTTGTTGTAATTTTGCAAAAACAATGAGTGAATTGTGAATGAGCGAATGAGTGAATAGCCTACGGTGCCTGATTCACTCATTCACTCATTCACTCATTTTTAATTAATTATGGGACTTCAATGTGGTATCGTGGGTTTGCCAAATGTGGGTAAATCAACGCTTTTTAACGCAATTTCGAGTGGGAAGGCCGAAGCCGCCAATTACCCATTCTGTACAATAGAACCAAATGTTGGGGTCGTAACCGTGCCCGACGAACGTTTGGATACGCTCGAAGAACTGGTGAAGCCCCAAAAGGTCGTGCCAACCATCATTGAGTTCGTCGACATTGCCGGCTTGGTTAAAGGAGCCAGTCAGGGTGCCGGGTTAGGCAATAAATTTCTGGCAAACATTCGGGAGGTTGATGCCATCGTTCATGTTATCCGGTGTTTCGAAGACGATAACATCGTTCACGTTGAAGGTAAGGTTAACCCCATATCGGACAAGGAAATTATTGATGCTGAACTTCAGTTGAAAGATCTGGAATCGGTCGATAAAAAAATCCAGCGGATCGATAAGGCAGCTCGGGTGGGTGACGCCAAAGCAAAAACCGAACTGGAGATTCTGAAACTGTATAAAACAGCCCTCGAATCGGGCAAAAGTGCCCGTACAGTGCAGGTGTCGCCCGAAGAGCGCGAAACGGCTATTAGCGACATTTCTCTGCTGACGGTGAAACCGGTGATTTATGTAGCCAATGTAGATGAAGGGTCTCTGCCCAACGGTAATGCGTATTCGGATGCACTGCGGGAAGCGGTTAAAGACGAAGGCGCTGAGGTTATCGTGATCAGTGCAGGAATCGAGTCGCAGATTGCCGAAATGGAAGAACCCGAAGAACGTGAACTGTTTCTCGGCGAATATGGCTTAACGGAATCGGGTTTGAGTAAACTCATCAAAGCGTCTTATCACCTGCTTGGCCTGATTACGTACTTCACTGCGGGCGTTAAGGAGGTTCGTGCCTGGACGATCCATAAAGGCTGGAAGGCACCACAGGCCGCTGGGGTGATCCACTCCGACTTTGAGAAAAAATTTATACGGGCGCAGGTAATGAAACTCCCCGACTTCAAGCAGTTCAAGACCGAGTCAGGTGTTCGCGAAGCGGGTAAATTAGCCGTTGAAGGCAAAGAATACATCGTTCAGGACGGCGATATTATGGAATTCCTCCACAGCGCCTAACAGCACAGGTAGGGCGGACTGTTTTGCCTATCCGCCCTACTTTCTACTTTCGCTTATTTACGCCAACTTTCTGATACGAAACCAGTTGGTCGGCACGGGATGCGGGCGGCCGGTGATAGACAAATACTTCGTAGTCATTTTCGGTCGACGAAAAGCTGCCTTCAATGTAATTCTCATCGACCTTGGGCTGCCCGGTCGTTGTCTGCACAATGTAGTCGTAGTTATAAACGCCCTGCTTAAGCAGAATCGAAGCCCGATAAGCGCCCAGAACCGAATCAAACGACATCCGATTTCGGTCATTTAACTCCCAGAAATTGAACGCGCCATTGACGTATACATTCACGCCCGGCGCTTCGGGTATGCGTAACGTAAAGACCGTCTCAATGTAGTCGGCACCTGTTTGTCCATTGCCCGTTTCGCGGTGATCGATCACAAAAAAACCATTGAAATCATCACTCTGGATATAAGGCCCCCGGCTTCGTGGCTGATCTACCTGGACATACGCAACATTGTGGTCAGCATTCCGATCGATTCGTTCGATATAATTGGCGCGGGACAGTACGGTTCGTGTATCGAAAAATCGAAATTCATTCCCTCCCGGCATCGTATTACTTAAATCGATCAGACGATAGTCAATAACCTGGTCAAAAGCCTGCACATTGGTCGGGCGAAGGCCGCGAATAACCCGGTCATCGCGGTAGTTCTGGCGGATAACTACTTTAAAATCATCCTGCGGAGATATAACCTGATAGCCTTTGTAGTTAATGGCCAGATCGATCTGCTGATCAGAAAACTGCCGGGATGGGTCCGTTGAAAAACGAACACTAGCGGCTATGGCTACCCGGTTTTGATAGGTGCAGAATCGACGCGTCAGAATCGTATTAGTTCGATTCCGTTCATCATAGATCACCAGCAGATAATTGCCGGGCAGTTTCACCCGGGGAATGGTGAAGCGATAGTGATAATACGGAATTTTAGTATTCAGCGATACCTGGTAATCGGTGATTGGATTGTCGTTATATTCGTAGGTAAACTCAATATCATTCAGGACTGACTTTTGCCAGTCGGCATTACAGTGAACAAGGCGGGCACGAAATGACCGGTAATCGGCCGTCAGATCGTCAAATTCCAGTTGTAGGGCAACCTGTTCATCAAGCGAAATAATGGGAGGATTCAAGGCCAGTGACGGATCATTCGGGTTTGCACTTACCTGCGGAAACAGTAATACAGTCTGAACTTTAGGGTCATAAATCCGGTCGATTGTCTGGAGTTGCTGTGCACGTAGCGTCGTGGTCGACACCCAGACAAGCAAAACCGAAAATACCCTCTGGAAAACAGTCATTTAATGAGTTTTTAATAGGACGAACTAGTAATATGAACGATACCATGCCGGAATGATTATGCAAAGATGTCAACCTTAGGCGAATTTAAACGTTGATATTTTTGTCAAAACCTCGTAAGATTGAGGTTTACTCAACCAAATCACTGTATGGTCAACTATAACCCCAAGGATTGGTTTCGGTTCATTATCACCTTCAACCGGGCCGACACCGTGCGTAAACTCCTGCCAGTTTTGATCGGGGTAGGTGTTTACTCGTTCATTATTGTCCATATTCTTGAACTACTCGATTTAAGCGAGAATCCTCATCTTAAGAACCTCTCGCTCATGCATACGTTGCTGAGCTTTGTGATATCGATGCTGTTGGTCTTTCGCACCAATACGGCCTACGATCGCTGGTGGGAGGGGCGGAAATTATGGGGAGGGCTTGTGAATAACTGCCGAAATATGGCACTCAAGCTAGACCAGCTTCTCGATACTGACCAGGTCGAAGCGCGTGAGTTTTTCCGGGCCATGATTCCAAACTTTGCTTTTGCGTTAAAAAATCACCTGCGTCAACACGCCATCGAGAAAGAGTTTACCGAAACCAGGTCATTCAGTATCAACAACCTGCATTTGAGCGAACACGTGCCTCAGCAACTCGCGCTATCAATTTTTGGAAAGCTTCATGAGCTACAACGACAAGGTGTTTTGCTACCCGAGCACCTGATCATCCTCAATCCGGAAATACAGTCTCTGATGGATACGTGCGGAGCCTGCGAGCGGATCAAAAACACCCCGATTCCGTTTTCCTACAGTTCATTTATCAAGAAGTTTATTTTCACGTATTGCCTCACATTGCCACTGGGTTATGTGTCAAACCTGCACTACCTTGTTGTTCCACTGGTCGTATTTGTCTTTTACGTACTCGCCAGCCTTGAAATCATTGCCGAAGAAATTGAAAACCCGTTCGGTACTGATGATAATGATCTGCCACTCGACACAATCTGCAAGAACATCCACAAAACGGTAACCCAGTCTTTTGACCATACGGCACTGCTGGCCCAAACCGCTCAAATCAGCGAAAAACAAAAGGGATTTTCGTATGAAAAATAGTAGCTGCCCGGCATAGTATTTCAATACCTTCAGTACGCTCCAAAGCCATACACTGGCAGGTTACCGCCTGTCGTTTATTTTCAATAGTCTTCAGTAAGAGTTTGGATGGTTATTGCGCCATTCATACTGTTTTTTTTGCCAATCATGGATCGATACAACCTTTTGGCCAAATAACACAACAATCGGTAGTATACGTTAGTCTTTAGGCCATCGGGCGGGGTAACTCGACTGAAAAATCATCTACAAACGTCATACTACTGCCATGAGGACATTTACTATTTCCTTATTAGTTGCTTTGGTCGTTCGTTTTTCAGCAGTTGCTTCACCCATTCCACAGGCAAAGCAACGCTCTCGCCCGACCGAATTAGCGCATTACAAAGTGGGCGCCTATGTGTCGATGGACCAAACAAAGTTGCGTGTTAATGTAGACAAACAACTGGGCGGTCAGGTCAGTGTGCAGCTCAATGACCTCAAAGGTAATTTACTGTTTGAGCGACTAATGAACCAAACGGATACAACGATGCGGCTCAATATCGATCTGACCGAGTTAGCCGATGGCGATTACCAGCTTAAAGTGTCCAATGGTCTCGAAATTATTGTTCGGGACTTAACGATTTCTACTCCAAAATCGATTCCGGCGGCCCGCACTCTAACGCCATTGTAGCCTTCTCTACCAGCCCGTTAACGGGTATAACCAGCTTTAATTCTACCGTTCATACACTTTCCCGCTGCTATCCAGTGGGCTCTATCCACATATAGTATTGTAACTATTATTCTAAAACAACAACTTACCCATGAAAAAACTTTTCTTATTACTCGTGCTGCTTGGCTCGACAGGCTTTGCATATGCACAGGAACGAAGCGTGACGGGGAAAATCACTACAGCGGAAGATGGGAAGGCTCTGCCCGGTGCCAACATCCAGATAAAAGGAACGACTCGGGGGACAAACTCGGATGCCGATGGAAACTACCGCATCAACGTATCTGACGATGCGACACTTATTTTCAGTTTCATCGGCGTCGAATCACAGGAAATACCGGTCGGTTCACAATCAACGATCAATGTATCCCTGAAAGCCGATACCAAACAATTACAGGAAGTAGTCGTAACGGCCCTTGGTGCACAACGCGAGAAACGAACATTAGGCTACTCGGTTTCCAATTTACAGGGCGATGCCCTTACCCGATCGGGAGAAGCCAATGTAATTCAGGGCCTTGCGGCTAAAACAGCGGGCGTTCTGGTTACAAGCTCCGCTGGTACACCGGGGGCGTCCAGTAAGATTGTCTTGCGCGGCCCGTCAACGTTTACGGGAGAACAACAGCCGTTGATTGTTGTCGATGGGGTTCCAATCAATAACGAAACGGTCACTTCATCGCCCCCTGATTATCCATTTAACGCCAATTTGCAGGGTGTCAATAACTCGAACCGGGCTCTGGACCTCAACCCCGACGATATTGCTTCCGTTACGATCCTGAAAGGACCAGCGGCTTCGGCACTTTATGGGGCCAGAGCGGGTAATGGGGCCATTATTTACACAACCAAAAAAGGGCGTAATCAACGCGGTATCGGGGTAACAGTCAGCTATCGTCTGGAGCTTTCTCAGGTTAATAAACTACCCAAACTGCAATCTGACTATGCTCAGGGGGCGGGCGGAGTGTACCAAACGGCCGACGCCGGACCAGACCAGCGCCTGGGTACTGACGACGATGTGGCCGCCGGTACGCCCAATAGCTGGGGCCCGAAAATTTCGGGTGATCCTACCTTGCAGGCCTATGACAATCCGGGAAATTTCTTCAAGACGGCCGTGTCGCACACAACAAACGTTGCGCTGGCCGGTGGCAACGACAAGGCCAATTTCCGCATCTCGTTCGGTAATCTGATTCAGAACGGTATCGTGCCGAATACAGACTATAAGCGGAACACGATCCGGTTAACGGCGGACGCCAATATGACTGATAACCTGAAGATTGGCGGCACCGTTAGTTACATTAAATCGGGGGGTGTCAAAGCGCAGAATGGTAGTAATGTTGCCGGGGTAATGCTAAGCCTGATGCGGGCACCTGCCTCTTATGACCTGCGGAATTATCAGTACGGCAATGGCTATAACCGCAACTATTATGCGTTTTATGACAATCCGTTTTATAGCGTTTACAACAATCCGTTTACGGACGATATTAACCGGGTGCTGGGCAACGTTTACCTGAACTACCATCGGTCATCGCATCTGGATCTGACCTATAAAATAGGGGTCGATGCGTATTCGGATGCCCGGCGGCAGGTCTATTCGATCAGTTCCAATGGCGATGACAATCAGCAAACGTATGGGCAGGTAAACTACGATAACATCACCAGCCGCGATGTGTATGCCGATTTACTGCTCCGTGGCGAACACCGGTTCAGTGAAAAATTTGGTGTAAATTATACAGTTGGCCATAACATAACGTCATTTAATTTTACCGATAACTTCTCCCGCGGTCGTAACCTCTCGATTCCGAACTTCTACAACCTGGGAAACGCGGCTGAGTTGTACGCATCCAATACGGGCACCCGCCGGTTGACAACGGCTGTTTTTGGCCAGGCCGATTTCGACTACGCCAATCAGTTGTACCTTTCCCTAACGGGCCGAAACGAATGGTCGTCAACATTTGACCGGACGCAGAAGAATAATTTCTTCTATCCCTCGGCTTCGCTATCGTGGGTATTCACGGAGTCGGTGCTGAAAAATACGCCCATATCGTTCGGGAAACTACGATTGGCTTATGCCGAATCCGGTATTCCTCCGGTTCCCTACCGAACTAAAACCTACTTCGGAAAGCCGTCTTTTACGGATGGCTTCACCAATGGTCTGATTTTCCCGTATGGCGGAGTGAACGGGTTTGCTTATTACAACCAGATTGTCGGTACGCCTAACCTTCGGCCAGAACGCGTCAAGGGACTTGAAGCCGGTTTGAACGTCAAATTTCTCCAGAACAAAATCGATCTGGACGTGACGGTTTATAGTCAGACAACGGTCGATATTCTGCTGCAACGTCCAACGGCTCCGGCATCGGGTTTCACCGCCAGTTACACCAACTCGGGCCAATTACGGAACCGGGGAGTTGAGGTCATGCTGGGCATCAATGCCATCAAAACACCGTCCTTTTCCTGGGATGTAAACCTGAACTGGTCCATGAACCGTAGTAAAGTACTAAGGCTAACGGAAGGTGTAACCGAGCTTAGTCTTGAGTCGGCCTTTAACGGTATCGGCGGTTACGCCATTGTCGGCCAGCCGCTGGGCGTGCTATATGGAACGAAGTGGCAACGCAATGACCAGGGGCAACTGATCATCGGAACAAACGGTTTGCCAACCTTGCAGGGCGCCCAGCAAAACATCGGCAATCCATATCCGCAATGGCTTGGCAACCTTCGTAATAGCTTCACATTCAAAGGTATTACGTTAACGGCGTTGCTTGACGTTCGCCGGGGTGGGTCGATCTGGAACGGCACCTATGCCCGTCTGCAACGGATCGGTCGCACGCAGGAATCTGCCGATCGCGAACATACTTATGTCATTCCGGGCGTCATGGCCGACGGAACGGCGAATACAAAGGCCATTTCGGCACTTGACTATTTTGGTCGCTATCTGGGCGATAACGGTGGGGCTGCCGAACAGTTCGTAGAAAACGTCAACTGGTTCCGTCTACGCGAAGTTGGGCTGAGCTATCGGATCAAGCTGAAAAAATACGTCGATTATGTAGACATATCCTTGACGGGCCGAAATCTATACCTCAACACAAACTACAAAGGGGTCGATCCGGAAACGAGCCTGACCGGTGCAGGATCAAACCTGCAAGGGTTTGATTATTTCAATAACCCTGGCACACGTTCATACATCTTCGGCATCAATTTCGGCTTCTAATCACCCTAAAGACAGACAAAACATGAAAAAGATATTTCTTGGGGTTCTGGTGTTGATCGTAGCTACCAGCTCCTGCACAAACCAGTTTGATGAATACGGCGTTAATCCAAATTCGCCGGAAACCGCATCCGCAGCGTTGCTGTTATCGGGCGCTGAAGTGTCGACATTTGCAACTTATGGCGGTCAGCTTGGGCGAATTAGCAGCGTATTGGCCCAGCAGGCAGCCGGGAACCAGTTTCAGTATCAGACCTTTGGGCAGTATGTCATCACCGAAGCAGACATCACCAATGAATGGGCAACGATTTATAATGGTACGCTCATTAACACCAGAACCCTGCTCGATAAATATGGTACCGGGAACCCGTATTATTCGGGGATGACGAAGGTGCTGATGGCCCTGAGTTTCGGTGTTGCAACGGATTTCTGGGGTGACGTTCCATTTAATGAAGCAGCTACAGGTTTGCAGGGAAATTTCCAGCCAAAATACGATAAACAGGAAGATGTCATCAAAGGCATTCAGACCTTATTGGATGGAGCTATTACGGACCTGAGCCAGCCTCAAAAGGCGAACCAGTTTCTGCCCGGCACGGATGACATTATCTTCAAGGGGGATGTAAAAGCCTGGATCAATGTCGCTTACATCATCAAAGCCCGGTATGCAAACCGGCTGAGTCAACTCGACCCAACGGGTAGCGCCACGCAGGTAATGGCATCGCTGAGCAAAGTGTCGGCTGATCAACCCGATATGAACGCCGTTTTTTACGACATTGCCGGTAGCTTCAATCAATGGTACGATTTTCTGTCGAACCGCGCGGGTTACATCAAAATGGGTAAGTTTTTTGTCGATTATTTGAAAACGAATACCGATCCGCGATTACCGTATCTGGTGGCCAAAGATGAGAACAATGGCTATTCGGGGCTGGCCCCCGAAGAATCGGACAACACGGCGGCCTCTGATCCAGGGCCCGCAATTGCATCGGCAGATTCACCTACGCCCATCGCGACCTACGCCGAAGCGAAATTCATGGAGGCCGAAGCGCAACTGCGCTTAGGAAAAGCGGCCGAAGCAGCAGTGGCTTATAACACAGCTGTTACGGCATCGGTCAAACGGATCACAGGATCAGATATTTCGGCCGATTTCAAGCAAAAAATAGCCAGTGAAACGGCCAGTACGATCTCCCAGCAAAAAATCATCAACCAGAAGTATGTGGCCTTGTTCACATCGCCGGAAGGCTATAACGACTGGCGCCGAACTGGATTTCCGCAACTGAAAGCGAATCAGGATTCGCAGAAAAAGGCAATTCCTTTGCGTTTACCAACATCGCAGGATGAACGCAACTACAATTTGAATGCAACGGTTGTCGATGATATTTATCAGCCTGTCTGGTGGGATAAATAAGCATCAATTTGGCCATTGGTTCGTTCCGGTTGGGTAGGAGGGAGCGTTAAAGGAAAACGTATCCACTAGCCAACCGGAACGAACCAATAGCGTTCAACGTAAGTAAACAATAAAGGCGAACTGACTTTTAGCGCTGAAACCTTCCGATTTCCAATCCGTCGGGGTTCATACATTTAAAACGCAAGAAAGATGTACGCTAAAAAATTGTTGTTTTTGCTCGTTGCTCTGTGCACGATGATCTCCGTTGAAAGCATCGCCCAAAATCAGGATCAGGCAGTGGCTCAGGCCGTTGAAAAGCTTCGTAAGCTGATGATTGATCCCGACAAAGCAGGTTTGGACGCTATTGCCGCAACCCAGCTCAGCTATGGGCACTCGAATGGAAAAATTGAAGATAAGGCTGCCTTTATGGAAGCGCTCATCAGCGGTGCATCTGATTTTAAAACAATTGAACTGGCCGATCAGACAATTTCGGTTACGGAGAATACCGCTCTGGTGCGCCATAAACTATCTGGCGAAACCAATAACCAGGGACAGGCCGGGCAAGTTAAGCTGGCCGTGCTGTTAGTATGGGTCAAACAGAAAGGTGATTGGAAATTACTGGCCCGGCAAGCCGTAAAAATTTAGTAACTACGATCAGATAGTTCAGAAGCAACCTGAAAGGCTCACAATGAGTCTGCTCATACCATTCAGGTGTCGATATTTCGATCCATTAGGCACCTGACATACCAATGTCCCCGGTCTTCCTGAAACGGCAGGCAGGGGACATTGAGCTATTATGAGCGCATGATGCGCCTGATTTACAGACGCACACGAAGTAAAGAAACCAATGCGCTTTAAAACGGCACTTATTTTGCAGTAGGGTTAGTCTGGTTTATAAATCACACGACCATGCGCGCCCTGCTCATTCTATTCGTCCATCTGGCAATTGCTACAGTTGGTTACAGTCAGCAGCAAAAAACACCCGTTAAACAGCAAAAGACGTTGTTTACAATTAATGCTATAGACGGAAAGACGTCGGAAGAGCTTCCGGCCAGATTCACGATACACGCAAAACGGGCGAAACGGAAATTTGATGGGCAAAGTCAGCTCGGTCATCCGTATGCATTTGTCCTGACTGGCAGCGATACGTTGACCGTAATCACAAAAACACCCGGCTATTATGAATCGGAAGAGGTAATGGTTATCTCATGCGATACCTGCCCCAATTATGGCTATGCTGTCCGACTTGACAAGGAAGATCCCAAAGCCGATAGCATATTCAGGGATTTACAGGTTAATCAGGCTTTTCGGCTCGATAATGTTTATTTTGATCAGGGTAGTTATGTACCGAAGTCAGAGTCGTATCCACAGTTGAACAAACTGGTAAAAACGCTTATCACTACCCCCAAGCTCGTCATTGAAATTGCGGGACATACCGACAATGGTGGCGACCGACGCTTAAACGTCTTACTTTCCGAGAACCGGGCGAAAGTTATTCGAAGTTATCTGGCCAGAAAGGGCATTGCCGAAAGCCGCCTGCGAGCCAATGGATATGGCGATACACGACCGGCCGCACCGAACGATTCGGAAGAAAACAAACGACAGAATCGGCGGGTGGAGTTTGTCGTTTTAGCCCTGTAAACCGCACAATGACTGGTAGTCATAGGCTCATCAGTCAAAAAAAATCCACCGATCGTGTCGGTTGGAAACGATCGGTGGGCTCCAGGATATAGCAAACGTTTTTGGCTAGGTTGCCTGAGTCTACTCCAGCGCGGCTACTCCCGGCAGCACTTTACCTTCCATATATTCCAGAAGCGCACCGCCACCAGTCGATACGTAGCTAACCCGGTCGCCGTAGCCAGCCTGATTAACCGCAGAAGCTGAATCACCACCACCGATGAGTGAGAACGCACCGTTTTCTTCAGTCGCTTTCACAACGGCTTTGGCGATGGCATCGGTGCCAATGGCGAAATTTGGAAATTCGAACACGCCCATCGGGCCGTTCCAGAGAATGGTTTTCGAGTTTAGAACAACGTCCGTAAATAACTTAACGCTCTCAGGGCCAATGTCCAATCCTTCCCATCCATCGGGAATAAAGCCAGTAGCTACCGTTTGGCGGTTCGCATCGTTTGAAAAACTATCTGCGCAAACATTGTCGACCGGCATATAAATCTTTACACCCTTTTCTTCTGCTTTTTTGAGCAATTCAAGCGCCAACTCCTGCTTATCGGCTTCGAGCAGCGATTTGCCGATCTGACCACCCTGCGCTTTGGTGAAGGTGTAGGTCATACCCCCGCCAATGATGAGATTATCGACATTGTCGAGGAGTTTTTCGATAATCAGGATTTTATCAGAAATCTTGGCTCCGCCCATAATTGCCGTGAAAGGCCGTTCGGCTTCATCCAGAATCTTTTTGGCATTATCCAGCTCCGCCTTCATCACATAACCGGCTATGCGATCTTCGAAAAACTGGCCCATAACCGCCGTACTGGCGTGAGCGCGGTGAGCGGTTCCGAAGGCATCGTTCACCCAGACATCGCCGAGTTTCGACAGTTTTTCGGCGAACGCAACATCACCTTTTTCTTCCTCCTTATAAAAACGCAGGTTTTCGAGCAGAAGAATTTCGCCGGGTCGAAGGCTGGCCGCCAGATCGGTAGCTGACTGACCAATGCAATCATCAGCAAATTTTACATCGCGACCGAACGCTTCTTTCAGCGCTGGCAACAAATGTTTGAGTGAATATTTTTCTTCAGGGCCACCCTTCGGCCGACCAAGGTGCGACATCAGGATAGCGGACCCACCGTCATTCACAATTTTCAGGACAGTTGGTATCGTCGCTTTGATGCGAGTATCGTCAGTGATGTTGAACTCTTTATCGAGCGGAACGTTGAAGTCTACCCGAACGAGGGCTTTCTTACCAGCGAAGTTATAAGAATCTACGGTTTTCATGCGACTGCGTATGGTCGTTGGTTTGCGGGGCCAAACTTAGCGGTTTTTCGGCAGAAGCAGGCAGGATATATCAATACTTCCCCTCGCTTCCTGCTCCGCCAAACGATCCTCCCCCAAATCGAACCTCATCATTTGTGTTGTGATGCGTATTGGCCGTGGCCTGAATCGCCGTTAGAGCCTCCGTATTGACAAAAAATTCGTCCGGTGAATCATCGTCCGGCACATCGGTAAACCCATTTTTAGGTTCACGGAAGAAACGGATACCAAGCACCGCAAGCCCGATCAGGGTGAGTCCGCCAATTGTTAGGGCCATATTGAGCGGAACAAGCGCAAAATACTCATGAAACGTCATGACGCCTGCAATCAGGCCCAATACACCAAGAATTAGCAGCATTCGATCTTTCTTCTGCAGGCCCTGCCACAAATACGTGATCGGAATGGCAAAGGTTAGCGCCCAGAACAGGAAAGGCAGGTCGATTTCCGGCGCATGGGTTGGGCTAGGTTTCAGGAGAAGACCGTTTAATTCACGCACCACGAAATAATTTCCACTGGCCGCTAAAACAAGTAGCGTAATCCATTGAACCAGATTCTGAGGGTCGGCATAGTAGGCGTCGCGAATGGGCGACTTCGACCAGAGCAGGTTTGGGTTTCGGGCCAGAAAATACAATAGCCCCGATACGGCCATCATCACAAAAGGCAGGGCTCCTCTTCCCCAACTAAATGGCAACAGGCCGTCGAAGACAAAGGTGTAGAAGGTAGCCAGTGTAAAGAATGCAATCAGTGTGTCGCCATAGTACCACAACACAGTTAGCAGCAGGGGTAAGGTCAGCAAACAATGCGCTGAGATGGATAAGCCATTTGGCAGCAACTGGTTAAACCCAAATGCCAGAAATCCGGCTAACGTAACCACAAAGGCGTTATCGATTCCATTTCGATAGAGGGAACGCTTATTGATGAGTTGATGCCCGACAATGCCCACTACGATGCCGAAAGCGATATTAAACACACCATAAACGGTCTGATTGTTCAGCAACATCGAGAAAAAACTGGCGGGCAATAAATAACTACCTAAAATGGCGACGGTTGTAAATAAGAACAGTCCGATTTCGATAAAAGCATTTGTCTGGCGGAAATCGACGGGATAGGCCTTTCGAACCGCGGCTATCTGTTTATCAGACAACATGCGTTTGCGATACCAGCGTTCGGCCTGATCGATTATGGTGCGGTTATAAATCCACGCTTCGTTATAGGCTTTCATGCGTTACTTCGTTTAGGAATCTGACTCATCAGGTAGGCTACCAGCGCAATGCCTGTCAGAATGAAATACCAGTAATACAAACCATCATCCCAGTTTTGGGGACTGATATAATGGAAGAATAAATACGTGACGCCAATGTAGCCGTATACCGCGCTCATGAGCAGAAACACAAACGACTTGGTACGCCTGGCGTATTGATCGAGGATGATACAGGCCCCCGCGAGACCCAACGCAAACCAAAGGTGTAACTCCTCGAAATTGAATAACCCACCTAATAGGGCAATCAGCAGCAAATTACCCGCAATGGTCAGATAGGTATAGGCAAAATGAGGTTTGATACGCTGGCGCTCTAAACCAAATGACACCCCGATGAGTACAAGCGCCAGAGCAATCGCCGAAAAGACAGTTTCGCGATCAAAAAAGTTAGTTTTGAAATACAGCTCAAGGGGGCGTACTGTAACGCCCACCCACGAAATAAGCGCGGCAAGAGCCATGCTTAACACTCCCCGATGGTCGAAGCGATAGGCCAGCGGCAAAAACAGCAGGGCCGGAAGCAGTGTGACCAGGCCATAACGCGTACCGAAAATGGTATATTGATACTGCGCATACCCTTCGAGTGTCAGAAACAACAGGCAGGCCAGCAGAAGCGCATAATCGCCGTAGGGCGAACGGTTCTTTGCCTGAGCCACTGTCCATTCGGGCCGGAATCGCCAGGCAAACAGAAAACAGGCTGTGCAGGCAATTGCCATAGCTGTGAGCAGGGCACCATGCCCTATCTGGTCGAAGTTGTCATAGACGAGCAGGCCAAGGCCCGAGCTTAGCAGCAAAATGCCAACATAAAGCAATGAACGCAATTCCCAGTGCAATGAGAATGGTCGTTTCTGCTCATAATCACTGATTTTATCTTGCTGCCCGGTTAGCAAAATACCTTGTTTCTCTAACTCGTTAAGAACGTCAGCTGGGGACATAAATGACTGTTTTTTTGTTCTTATAATACGGGTGAAAACCCACGGTATTGACTAATTATTGCGGGTTTCCACGGAAACGTGCATCACCATAAGACAGATGGTTGGACGCCAGAAAGTTATTCTTACGCCCCGGTATTACCTCGACAATTTCCGCTACGTGCTGGATTTTGTCAAACGCCTGTATGGCAGCTTATTAAACGAGGCCGAGTGGGATTTCGTACGGCGGTTCGACGCCTTAAGTATCGATGCCCAGTGCCTTTATGTCCGATTCAGCAACCGCAAAGGACTCTTTTTTCGTATTAACAAGCTACAGTATAACGAAATAAATGACCTACCGGCGGCTGTTGGTGAATTAATAACCGCTGGATTTATCGAACGACTGGCGGCTCATCATAGCAATAGGGGTGAGGCTGTACTGGATGTTTTTACTAAACCCGAGCTGCTTGAACTTCTACCACTGGAGCCGGAAGAAATTAAGCCACTGGGTAAAGAAAAGAAAGATGGCGTTGTGCGATATGCCCTGCGCGAGCTCGATTTTGGCGAAATTGTCGGTGGCCTGACTACGCACGAAACGGTCGTTAAGATGAACTTTGAGGCCGAAGGTATGATGGTTAAATACCTGTTTTTTGGCAACAGGAGTGGCAATATGACCGAGTTTGTGGTGCGTGATCTGGGTATGGTCAATTTTGAACGATATGATGAAAGTAAGCTAACGGCTCGTTTTCGAACGCGTAAAGAAGTTGAGGATAAGTTACTGATTTCACTGACCTACGAAGAGTTTTACGAGCTTAAACAGTCCGAAACGCCCGCAGAAGATATTTATAACTGGTTTCTGAATTGGAATGAAACCCGGCCTGAACTAACCAAAATAGCTGTTCCTGGCTATCAGAAGCTCATTGTTCGCGTGGGCGGTTATCTGGAACGGCAGAAATTGCCGGAACAGGCACTCGCCGTTTATGAACTCTCCGACCACGTACCGGCTCGGGAACGACGAGTACGGTTGTTATTCAAAAATGGCTCCATTGATGAAGCTTTGGCCCTCTGCGACGAAATTGCCGTCAGTCCGCTGAATGCAGAAGAACGCTACTTTGCCACTGACTTCCGCAATAAAATTCTGGGTGTCGGCGAAAAGAAACGTACGCGTAAAGCAACAACCCGTTTCTTGTCCGATGCCGAAAGTGTGAATATTCCGGCCGCCTACCGGCATCATGTCGAAGCGGGGGTGATGAATGATTATCTGGAACAGGGCTACGACGCGGCTTTTACCGAAAATTATCCCTGGCGCGGACTGTTCGGACTTGTCTTCTGGGACATCATTTACGATGCCAATGTGCAGGCTATTCACCACCCGCTGCAACGGGCTCCGTCCGATTTTTATCTTCCTGACTTTTACCTCAAGCGGGAGGATCTGCTAAAAAAACGACTCTGGGAACTCGAAACAAAAGACGATTGGCGACGGCATACGGGCCGAATGTTCAACGCTAAATATGGCATTACCAATGTATTGGTTGATTGGTCCGATGAACTCATGACGCTGGTAAAACGGATGATCGATTTGCTCGATGTTGACCAGCTCAGACTGATTTTACTTGAGATGGCCCGTAACGTTCGTGAACATACGCGCGGTTTTCCGGACCTACTGGTCTGGAATGAACAGGGGCAATATGATTTCGTTGAAGTAAAATCGCCCACTGACCATCTGGGTCCACAACAGCTTCACTGGCTGGAATTTTTTCAGACTATCGGTGTGCACGGCAAAGTGGTGCGTGTCATTTGGGAACTGTAGAGCCGATACGTATGGAAGCTAAAAATATTTCCTGATATATTTTTATAAAACCACCCCATCTTTGCGTTCTAAAGCCGCAAACAATATTCTATCATGCAAAGACGGAGTTTTCTTAAACAGTCTGGCCTGCTCACGGCCGGAGCTTTTGCCTTTACCCAAGCTGATTTACTCGCTGGTGCGCCTGCTAAGGCCATCAATCCCTTTGGTGTACAGCTTTACAGCGTGCGTGATGTACTGCCTAAAGACCCCAAAGGCGTTATGACCGAGTTAGCGAAAATGGGCTATAAACAGTTCGAGAGCTTCGGCGGAGCGAAGGGTTTTTTATGGGGAATGGAGCCTAAAGAAATCAAGTCGTTTCTCGGTGATCTTGGCGTGAAAATGATCAGCACGCACTTTGATTACCGGGGACAGGCCGATAAGCCAGATCTGCTCAAAAAAAGCATTGAAATGGCCCATGATGCGGGATTGTCTTACCTGCTTTGCCCCTACATTGGCCCACAGAAATCGTTTGACGACTGGAAAAAAATAGCCGACCAATTCAATACAGTTGGCGAACAAGTAAACAAGGCGGGCTTGAAATTTGGCTATCATAACCACGATTACTCGTTTAAACCCCTCGACGGTAAACTCCCTCAGGAGTATCTGTTAGCAAACACTGACCCTAAAAACGTCATGTTTGAGTTAGACCTATGCTGGATCGACGTGGCTGGGGTCGATACAACTGACCACCTCAAAAAATACGGCAAACGGTATGAACTCTGCCACATAAAGGATTACAAAAAGGAAGGCGGCAAGCCTGTCCAGAATGACCTTGGCAAGGGAAGTGTTGATTTCAAAACGACGTTGCGAGTGGCTATGGACAGCGGTATCAGCTACTTCATTGTCGAGCAGGAAGAGTATCCGGAATCACCAATGGTCAGCATGAAAAACGATGCTGAATACATGAAAAAACTGACGGTATAAAAAAAAAGAATAGGCCTTTTGCTGAGAAGCGTGCCACGGTTTTGAACGGTGGCACGCTTCTCAGCAAAAGGCCTAAAAGAAATAAGTCGCGGTGAAAGCCGCGACTTATTTTGTTAAAGAACAAGTAGAGCTGTTTAGGAATTAGAAAGTTATTTATGAAAGTAGGCCCAATAGCGGCCCTGTAAGGCTGATCCCATTTTTTTTATTCTATATCGAAATGTTATTTCCTGAAAAGGGATACTATAACGGTTCAGGAAGTCCAAAAGCTTCGATTCGCTAATTAACGTTCCATCAACATCCGCAGTGAGAATATTCTTACCATTGCTTTCATCGTCCACTAACCGGGAATTGTAACGGTTTAATTCGAAATCCAGAGCGGTGATTTGGTCGTTATGCATTTTTATCAATTGCTATAGTGAACGTATAATAAAGTCGTAACGCGTTGACCGTTGAGGTATGCATCTGGCAATTAAAAGAAGGGTAATGGCAGTACTGCTCATTAGACAGCGCATAGCTGCACTGATCCGACAGGTAATGGAGCCGGTTGGCATTTTAGACTCGAAAGGCAGGTAAGGACAGGCTATTGTAGAGCCGATTCTCTCAAATATAACTAATAAAGAGGGGTAATCCTAACCTGACCGTTGAGTTAGGGTCGCGATAAACAGGCACCAGGGCTTAAGGCACATCCTGATAAAAATAAATGGCGGTTTGCCAATAAATGGGCAAGCCTAAAATGTAGATTGTCTCTGTCGTTGCGAATATAAACTTTCGGCGTTCGTTCTATTTATAGTAAGCTTAATTAGGAGAGGTCATCGACAGCCAGCCCCCGCCAGTGGAGACTGGTTGTTTTGCTTGTTAACTAGAACAAATGGCTCTCTAGGTGAGTTGGTTATTTTGTTGCTCCTCTAGTCGCTCTTTCAATCTTTTTAATTTATCTCTGGCAGAGCCAGCACTCATTCCACTGCGCAGGTGGCTAAACTGAACGGCTATATAGCCGGGTAGGTCGTTGATAATTTCACTGGCACTCAGTCTAAAGGGAGGCTTTGGTAAGTGCCGATTCTCGAAATAGTTAATTAATTCCAGGTCATCGTCTTGCATGCAATAAAGCTACGCTTTTAGTACTGAAACCGATAAGATGGGGTAGTTTTGTTACATCACTTTGTTTATTGAAGTAGCTGGTTTTGAAAACGACCGCGTCAATTATCAGGCAAGTAAAGCCTGAACTGATTTAGTTGAACGAAATTGCTTGAAAGCAATTTACGGTTACAAGTTCAAAATGCTTACATTCAACCAAATTTCACTCATGGCAGCCAACATATTAGTAATTGTCACCGGATACGGGTCTATCACACCCAGGCCATGGAAGACAGCTTATTTGAATATTAGCGAGGATAATGCTCGTCAACGATTTATAAAGGAGCACCCCGGTGTAAGGGATGCAACTGTTGTCAGCGTCAAATTTGATGATGAGTTTACCATCGGTTCTCACGGAGAGATCTCATCGACTCACTATTAGCCATCTTCCCTTTACCTCACGATTTCCTATAGCTAACTAAGTTGTAGCCCCTCCTTTGACCAATTGTGCGTCGCGACTACAGATAAGCGAACGTTAGGTCAAGTCGGGCAGGTACTTCCTTCATCATTGGGTCGTGTTTCATGACGACCAGTTGTACTATTTTACGGATAGTGGCAACCATCTTTCCTATACGGGTAACTCGACTCCTATTGGCCGTGACAATACGATAAGCACGAAACGAACTAAGCCAGCCCCTTAACCTATCACCTGGGTCATCCTGAAACCAACCAACAGGTACGGTTTACTTGCCATAAGCTAAGACTTTGACGGGTTTTCTTTGCCTTATTGTTTCGTAATTCACTCGAACCAAATTAAAATTTCGGACTTTCATCGTTGGCCATTGACGTAAAAAGGTACTTAATAAACATACGCTTACTAGTTGTATTATTTATGGATAGATAGGTATTATAGGTAAAAATACTTATAAGTATAATATATTGTTAAGCAAAACTAAGTAATTGTAGTAAGAAATATAGAAACGATGAAATGCTTGTAAACAAAATAATATTTTGATTTAATACATTAAAATAGAATTAAAGATCATAATATTAAAATTGTACAAAAAGTTTGTATTGATTTTTTGCCTTATATAGATTTGCTCGCAGGAATACTTTCTTAACCAAACTAAAATCAGTTATGAGCAAATCTCTATATGTGAGCATGCTATTGGTATGCTCACTCTGGACCATGGCATGGGCTCAGGAGCGAAGAGTAGTCGGTAAGGTAACATCGGCTGAAGATGGTTCACCCCTCCCAGGGGTTTCGGTTGTCTTGAAAGGGACAACTAAAGGTACCAGTACCGACGCAGGTGGAATTTTTGACATCTCAGTACCATCAGCTAAAGGAAGTGTATTAGTATTTAGCTTCGTCGGTGTTACCACTCAGGAAATTCCAATTGGCAATCAGTCTGAATTGAACGTGAGTCTCGTATCCGATTCGCGAATACTTACTGAAGTCGTTGTAACGGGTAGCGGGGTAGCAACGAGCAAGGCCAAGCTAGGCATTGCTGTTGAAAGTGTGACGGCGAAGAATCTGCCCCAAACGCCTACAGCGTCAATCGATCAGGCATTGATCGGTAAAATACCGGGTGCACAAATTTCTTCGGTCAGTGGTAACCCCGGCGACCCGGTCAATATATTGCTTCGAGGCATCAATTCCGTTCAGGGGGGGACCAAACCGCTGATCATGGTAGATGGCGTTCAGGTGGCGGCAACTGATATTAACTCGCTCGATTTGAGTAATGTCGATCGGGTCGAAGTGGTTCAGGGAGCAGCTTCAGCTTCTATTTATGGAGCACAGGGGGCCAATGGGGTTATTCAGGTTTTTACCAAAAAAGGCAAGAAAGGCCGGGTAGCGGTCAATTTTTCCAGCAGTTATTCGGCTAACCAATTCATTAACAGTGGCAATGTCCACAAGGCAGAGTTGCATCCTTATCTGACAGATGCAAATAATAATCTGATCGATCCTTCAGGGAAACCATTGGCCTATAATGAGGTTGGCTCTATTGAAGGTATATCCTACAGATATGGCGGGGCAACTCGTTATGCCATCCTCGATACCCGAAATGTTGCCGATAAACCCTATGGTGCTAATCTGCAATATTACGACCACTTCAAGCAGGTGTTTCAAACGGGAGGAACGACCAACAACAACCTGAATATTTCAGGAGCATCGGAAAAAAGCGATTTCTCCCTGGCGTTTGCGAATAATCATACCGTTTCTTCCATCATGAAAAACGGTTATATCGACCGAAGCAACCTGTCGGCTAATCTGGGAACGGAGTTGTTCAAAGGATTTACGATACGATCAACCACCCAGTTAGTCTATACCAAAAATACACTTCATCCAGGATTAGGAGCGGCTGGCGGTTATGATTATGGCAAAGGTAATTCGTTGGGAAATGTTGGCTCGGTTTACAGCTTTTTAAATACATCTCCATTCTTTGATCTGAGGTATAAATTAGCCGATGGCACTTCTCCGCTTTATCAGACAGCTGATTTCCTGAGTGTTAATGCCGGAAACCCATACTATACTCAGGAATATACGACGGGTCTGGACAACAAAATAGACGTTATCCAGAATTTTGACGTCAACTACAACGTCAATAAATTTTTGGAACTGGATGCCAAATACGGGATCAATTACCGGACCGAAAACGCCAGATGGACCTATGCGAATCAGTCACAAAATATAAACGCCACGTATTACCCCACCTGGATCAGTAATTTCGCCCCCGACGATAAAGGTGAGATTGACAACTGGCAGTATAACACGACGTTCCAGAATTTTTTGGGAACTGCCTATATCCGGACTGATTTTGAAAATGACTTTCATATCAAATTGCCAATTCAAACCAGTACGCAGATATCCTTCGACTACCGAAAGAAGAAATACAATGAATATGATACCTATGGTTTAGGGTTAGGGCTGGCCCCGCCTTTCAACATATCGTCTACATCATCGCAGGGCGTTGCTTCGTATAATACGGCCGCCAATCATAACGGTGATTACGTAGAACCCTTTGTGACCTATGGGTATCTGGTTAATCAGAAAATCGATTTTGGCGATTATGGTGGAGTGACAGCCGGTTTCCGAACCGATTGGTCTTCGGCATTCGGGGCTGGTTCTACACCGTTCACCTTCCCGCACTTCGATGGGCACATTTTACCGTTCTCGTTCATGAAAAACAGCGGTGTGGCTAATACGATCTCGTATTTTAAGTTAAGGGCGGCTTATGGTGAAGCTGGTATCCAACCCGGAGCCTTCGATCGTTATCCAGTATTGAGCCAGCAAAATCTGGGGTCGTCATTAGTATACACGATACCTACCACCAGCAACAATGCGAACTTAAAAGTAGAAGTATCGAAAGAATTTGAAGCAGGTACCGATTTTACGATTAGCGCTAATCAGAATAGCTCGTGGTTTAACTCAATCAATGGTTCGTTTACCTATTGGAGACGGAAGAGCGCCAATGTGATTTATACCGTTAGCGTTCCGCCTTCGCTTGGCTCAACAGGCCAAAAGACCAACGCCATAGACATGTCGTCTAACGGGGTTCAATTCTCCCTGAACATCCCGGTTTATAGTTCCAAAAATCTGAAATGGGATTTCACCACCAACTTTGGTCATCAGATATCCAGGATCGATAAAATTTCTGGTGGAGCCGATATTATCCTGACATCGGGCGCAGGCGATGCCTCACTGGTGTTGACACCAGGGCAGCAAATAGGTCAGATATATGGCTATAAAGCCTTGACCAGCACCGCATTTACCCGGATGGATGGCACTCGGTACATAGCAGAAGGCGATGCGTCGAAGTATGCAATGGTTGATGGACGTGTTGTCGATAAAACAACGAAAGCGATCCAGTTTACGGATGAAAAATATCCGCTGGCCAATCCTAATCCAAAGTTTAACATGTCGTTCATTAATAGTCTGGGATTCAGGGATTTTCTGACGTTGTCTTTCCAGTTCGACTGGGTATATGGCAGCCACTTATACAACCAGACGAAAGAATGGATGTACCGGGATGGGATCAGTGGCGATTTTGCCAAACCGGTAACCATTGATGGGCAAACCGGGGCTTATTCGGCTTATTACGCCAGTGCTTACTATGCACTTTGGGGTAGCTTATCGGGAGCCGGAAACAATGCGACTAAAGACTATTTCGTTGAGGATGCTTCCTTTTTACGGCTTCGGAACGTTTCACTGGCCTTTGATCTGGCAAAAGTTGTCAAATTACCTTATCTCAACAGGTGCCAGCTGGTCCTGACTGGCCGAAATATCCTGACGGTCACCAATTATACCGGGCTCGATCCTGAAATCAGTTCAGGGTCTTCTAACTCATCGTTTGACAGAGGTATTGACCACAGTACGTTGCCTAATACAAAGTCGTATCAGGTTGGACTGAATATAGGTTTCTAATTTTTAACTTCCCTTCAAGATGAAACTTATTAAAAAACATAACTTTCTTTATACGATTTGTCTCACGGCAATTTTCCTTGGAACGGTTTCCTGCAAAGAACAATTGGATGTTGGCAATCCAAACTCGCCGACCGTTACCGCCAATGTCAATACAGAAACCGGCCTTATCTCACTGGCTCAGGGCGGAGTGTATATCAATGGCTTTCTGAATGGCGATAACTGGCTGGGAAACAGTCACTTTTCGTTGCCCTGGGGGTATAACGAATTGATGGCTGATGTACTGGGCGCTGATGCTTCTAACAATCAGATTACAACAATTGGGGTGCCGGATTACATTATTCTGGATGATGGGACAAAACTAACAAACAAGTCCCCGTCGATAGGCATTATCCGGTCGTACAATAACCGTGCATCAACGGGTGCGGGCAATAATGCTATTTACTACCAGTGGCTAAACATGTATGCGATGAATAATGCCTGCAATAACGTGTTGAGTCTGGTTGACGGTATTAAGTTCACGGGCGACGCAGCGACAAAGGCTAATACAGTTAAAGCCTGGTGTTACTGGTGGAAGGGGTATGCCTACGCGTCGATTGGTTCGATGTATTATTCGGGTCTTATTATTGATGATGCTAGTGCTACGAACAACAAATATGTGCTGCATGATGAGCTGATCAAACAGTCGAATAATTACCTGACTATGGCCGTTACTACCTTGGGGAGCATTACCAGTCAGGCCGATTATCAGGCAGTTTTGGGGCAGTTGATTCCTGCTTTTACGCAGGTGGGCAATGGTGGTGTTCTTACCGTTGAGATGTGGAAACGGAATATCAATACCATGCTGGCCCGGAATATTCTGCTGAATAAACTGGCTCCCTTTGTAAACGGAAACCCAAATGCCACAATCGCCAAGTCTTCGACAACGGCAATGACGGCCGCCGACTGGAACAGTGTATTAACGCTGGTGACAAACGGTATTCAGAAAGGAGATTTCGTTTTTACAGGAAGAAGTACGGCTTCCAATTATTTCTTTTCAGCTTCGGGGGGAACGGTTACGTCCTTAACGACGGGTGTAAATACGGCCACAACGTTTAAAATCAGTGAACGGTTTATTCAGAATTTTGGGGCCGGAGACAAACGACTGGCCAATAATTTTAACACGGCTACCACCTACAAAAACAACTATACATTTACCACACGCTATAGCATAACGGATGGCGGTAACAGCATGCCCGGAGTGTATATGTACGGCAGTAAGTCGGTTGGCGAATATGAACTCTTTATTGCTGGTAGCTACGAAGAAAACGCGTTAATGCTGGCCGAAGCGAACATCCGCCTGGGTAATATCGAAGCGGGTCTGGCTTCGATCGATGCAGTACGGAATTATATGGGAGCTGGCGTTCCGGCGGTGGCAGGCACTAAACTGACGTTAGCAGGCGCTCTTACCGAACTGACAAAAGAAAGACGGGTGGCCCTTATCGGCCGCGGACTGTCATTCTATGATAGTCGGCGCTGGGGATGGACCTATGATATAGCCAATGGTGGGGGAAGTTATGGGAATACGGTTGTGACAACGGCTGGTGTCGTCAACAAGAACGTTACGATCAACTATAACTTTCTGGATTACTGGGATGTACCTGCCGATGAATCGGTATTAAATCCATCGACAGGTAGCGTTGCCACCAAAAACCCTAATTTTTAATTTCCCGACGAAGACTTAAACTGAAAAATGGACTGCTACGGTAGTCCATTTTTCAGTTTAAGCATCTGTGATTCAATCCGTAAAGTTGCTGTGGGTATCGACGTGAGGTCAGGTTCTTCAACCTGACCTTTGCGGAGGGTTCGCCGTCGCATCGGCGAACCCTCCTCGCGGTGTCGGTTTTGAGAAACCGACAACACATCGTTAACAAACGAACACCACATCAGCCGCTTTACAGACTAAGTTCAGATCAATAATACCTTCGTTGAATAAGCTGATCCTGTAAAGAAATAGGCGTCTAGGAGCGACTGATCGAATGCTTTTTTTCATAAGTTTCCTGATCGATTTGGATTGACATTCAGCCATCAAACAGGCCAACGGTAGACATTAGTCGAAAAAGGCTTTTTCGTTGGGATTGAATGCTGGCTTTTTTGCACAGAACCCAAATCAGCAAGTATGGCTAACCAACGGTTTCAATAGTAAAGCTAGAAAACAACCCTTTACACAACGCGCTATCTATCGTTAATCCTTATTTACAAGAACCTGTCGACCTATGCTTAAACAGTGGTGGAAAGCTTTAACCGTACTTATTTTGGCGTATGTCTTTGTTGCAGGCCTGATTAACCCTGTCCCTAAATTGCCTATTTTACACGAGGCCATCCGCAATACATTCTTTCATCCGCCCCTTTGGATTGCGATGATGGTCATGTTGCTTTCGTCCGCCATCTTTTCGATCCGTTATCTAAGAAAAGGTAAACCTGATGATGATTTAATCGCCGTAGAACTGGCTAATACAGCACTTCTCTTTGGCGTTTTAGGCTGTATTACCGGGTCGGTATGGGCTTACTTTGCCTGGGGCGATCTGTGGCCAAATGACCCAAAAACCAATGGAGTCGCTGTTGGTATGTTGATGTATCTGGCCTATTTTGTCTTACGCCGGTCATTTGATGACGAAATGCGTCGAGCCCGCATTTCGTCGGTTTACAACATCTTTGCCTTTGCTATTTTTATTCCGCTTATTCTCATTTTGCCCCGATTTACCGATTCGCTACATCCCGGTAACGGCGGTAATCCTGGATTTAATCAATACGATTCGGACAATTCGATAAAAATGATAATCAGACCCGCTTTTGTTGGGTTTACCTTATTGGGGTTTTGGATTACGCAGCTTCGGGTCAGATTACGTCGGTTAGAAATCGATTTAGACGAGCAGGAAGAGTCTAAAAAATCGGCCAGTACGCATGCCTAAGTTCAAAATCATGTTTATAAAAAATTAAAAATGAGGCAGTTAACAGAAATTCTTAGGGCGGATGGTAAAATCTGGGTCGTTGTCGTTGTCATTGGTGTGGTTTTATTAGGCTGGCTATACTACCTGCTTGGAATAGGAAGCAGGGTTCATAAAATTAAACGTAGAGTCAGAACGTAGCTTTTCTATGATAAGATGACAGGCCTGGTGGACGATCAGTATGCCTGAATCCCCATTTGCAACGGTCGTTTTGGGCAGAAGGCAATACGGATCAGACTAGTATATTTACAGTAGTTTCGTTTTCTTAACTCCATCAGCTCCATGAAGAAGTGGCTATATTGCCTGCTTATCCCTGCGTTGTCTTCACTCGTCAGGGCGCAAACAACCCCTGCCGCTAACTACGTTCGCGATAATTACCAGAAAGTTGAGTACAAAATCCCCATGCGCGACGGGACGAAGTTGCATACAACTGTCTATGTGCCTAAGGATGCTTCGCCAACGAATAAATACCCGTTTATGATGCAGCGGACGTGCTACAGTGTAGCGCCCTATGGCCCCGACACGTACCCGAATCAGGTAGGACCATCGGGAACGCTGATGCGTGACAAATACATTTTTGTGTATCAGGATGTGCGTGGACGCTGGGCTTCGGAGGGGACCTGGACCAACATGACGCCGACCGTAACCGACCAGCAACCGGCGGTTGAGGCCAATGCAAAGAAGAAAGGAAAAGCACCCGCCCGTCAGTCGGCGCTGGCGGTTGACGAAAGCTCGGACACGTATGATACGATAGACTGGCTGCTTAAAAACGTAACCAATAACACCGGACGCGTTGGGCAGTGGGGCATTAGTTACCCTGGTTTCTATACCATTGCCGGGGCCGTTGCGGCTCACCCTGCCCTGAAAGCGTCGTCGCCCCAGGCACCCGTATCGGACTTTTTCTTCGACGATTTTCACCATAATGGTGCCTTTATTCAGGCTTATCTGTTCACCTATCCCGTATTTGGTATTCAGCACCCACAACCAACGACGGAAGCCTGGTATAACAACGGGTTTATTCAAACGGGGAGCAACGATGGGTTTCAGTGGCAGTACGATCTTGGCCCGTTGAAAAATGTGGATAAATATTACAAGGATAATTTCTACTGGCAGGAAACGGTTGAGCATCCAAACTACGACGAATTCTGGCAGAAGCGTAGTATTATTCCACACCTCAAAAACGTAAAACACGCCCTGATGACCGTAGGCGGTTGGTTCGATGCCGAAGATTTATACGGTCCGCTGAACATCTACAAGACGGTTGAGAAAAACAATCCCGGCACCTACAACACGCTGGTGATGGGGCCGTTTGGGCATGGCCGCTGGTCGCGCGAGACAGGACATACACTGCATAGTAATATCTATTTTGGTGATAGCATCGCAACGTTCTACCAGCGGAATATCGAAGCCAAATTCTTCAATCATTTTCTGAAGGGAACGGGCGACGGTAAAACTGGCCTGCCTGAAGCGTACCTGTTCAATACGGGCCGCAATGAGTGGAAAGCGTTTGATAAATGGCCCGCTGCCGATGCGCAAACGAAGCAATATTACCTGATGTCGGGCGGTCAGTTGGCCACGAACCGGGTTATGGGTTCGACCGATGCGGGCAGCGGTCCGACGCTCCGGTTCTCGGAATTTATCAGTGATCCCATGAAGCCCGTGCCGTATACCGAAGACATCACAACGACGCAGGGATTCACACCCTTCAACTACATGTCGGAAGATCAGCGGTTTGCCAGCCGACGGCCCGATGTACTAACGTTTCAGACGGATGTTTTAACCGAAGATATGACACTTGGTGGTGAAATAACTGCCAAACTGAAGGTCAGCACGACCGGCACCGATGCCGACTGGGTAGTGAAACTGATTGATGTTTATCCGGCTAATGAGCCGAACCATCCGTATATGCCGAACAAGAACATTACCCTTGGCAACTACCAGCAGATGGTGCGTTCGGAAGCCATGCGTGGGCGGTTCCGCAACTCGTTCGAGAAACCCGAGCCATTCAAATCGGGCGAGGTTACTGATGTGACATTCCGTTTGCAGGATGTGCTCCATACCTTCAAAAAAGGCCATCGGATGATGATTCAGGTGCAAAGTACCTGGTTCCCGCTCATCGATCGTAATCCCCAGAAATATGTAGAAAACATTTTTAAAGCGAACGCTGATGATTTTCAGAAGGCCACGCACCGGATATATGACAATTCGATAATCGAGGTGCAGGTAGTGAAATGAACACAAATCGTTCGTTGTTACGATTACAGGCTTTTCGCTTCGAGCTGTGCCACGGTTATTTTAGACTGTCGTGGTTAACCACCGTCCGCGGCCGAGGTGGCACGGCTCGAAGCCAAAGTCCTGGATTATATAGTTTATAAAAAAGTACGGGCAGTAAATGCATAAGAACGGGACATTCGCAGAAAATCATGACACGGTTTCTGCGAATGCCCTGAAGTATTCAACGCTATAACTTCACCACGAATGAAAGCAATCTGGAACGGTAAAATCATCGCTGAAAGCAACGACACGGTCGTTGTTGAAAATAATCATTACTTCCCGAAAGGCTCGGTCAATACTGACTTTTTGCTGGCTAGCTCAACGCACACCACCTGTCCCTGGAAAGGGCTGGCATCCTATTATTCGCTGACAGTAGATGGTAAAAACAATACGGATGCGGTCTGGTATTACCCCGATCCAAAACCGGCCGCCAGCCAGATTAAAGACCGGGTCGCATTCTGGAAAGGCGTTCGGGTGGTTGAATGATCAAGATAATAAATCTGACGAAACAGTTTGCGTCACATACGGCGGTTAATGATGTATCATTATCAATTGGACGGGGCGAAAATCTGGTTTTGCTTGGTACAAGTGGTTGCGGGAAAACGACTACCCTAAAGATGATTAACCGGCTGATCGAACCCACAACGGGTTCGATCAGTGTCGATGGCGTGGATGTGCGGCAACAACCCGGCCCTGAACTCCGTCGACGCATTGGTTATGTCATTCAGGACGGTGGCCTGTTTCCGCATTACACCGTTGCCGAGGCAATTGCTACTGTGCCTAAACTGCTCGGCTGGGATCTGGCTGCAACGCAGCAGCGAATACGCGAACTGATCGACAAACTTCAATTGCCCGAATCCTTGTTGACCCGGTATCCGGCTGAATTAAGTAGCGGACAGCGGCAGCGTGTAGGTTTAGCGCGGGCTCTGGCGGCTCGCCCACCCGTAGTGCTGATGGATGAGCCTTTTGGTGCCTTGGACCCCTTTACACGTAAGCACGTTCGGCGCGAACTGTTCGGGCTGAATGAGTTACAGGAAACCACCGTCGTTTTGGTGACGCACGATGTACGTGAAGCCCTCGAACTGGCCGATCGCGTTGCGCTTATGGATAAAGGACGAATTGTTCAGCTTGGGCCGCCCGGCGAATTGCTGAACCATCCGGCCACTGATTTCGTCCGTGATTTTATGGAAATATAGACTAAGCCTGCTTTTGTCAGGCTGGAACGCCAATCCGGTGTCAACTAATGACCGACTTCTTTGCTTTTATTCGTGACCATGCCGATAAACTGCTGGAGCAAACCCTGACGCATATTGGGCTAACCTTTGTCTCGCTACTGGTTGCCTTGCTGATTGGGGTGCCGTTGGGTATTGTGATTGCCCGTCGGCCGAAGCTGGCAAGTAGTGTTTTAGGTATCGCCGGTGTGTTGCAGACTATTCCAAGCGTTGCCCTGCTGGGATTTCTGATTCCATTGCTGGGTATCGGTGTCGGTCCTGCTCTGGTTGCTCTGTTTCTGTATGCGCTCCTGCCGATTATTCGGAATACCTATGTGGGCATTATCGAAGTCAATCCATCGGTAAAGGAAGCAGCGCGGGGCGTAGGAATGACCGATAAGCAGGTGCTGACGAAGGTAGAATTGCCGTTAGCATTGCCCGTTATTTTTGCGGGTGTTCGTACGGCAACGGTCATCAACGTGGGCGTAGCCACTCTTGCCGCCTATGTTGCTGCGGGTGGACTGGGCGAATTTATTTTTAGTGGTATCGCCCTCAGTAACGTCAATATGATGCTGGCGGGTGCCATTCCTGCCGCGCTGCTGGCCGTGGGCTTTGATGTAGGATTGGCCCGATTACAGCGATTATCAGGGGAGAAACTGCGGCTAGGAGCGCTGGCTTTTCTGATACTGGTTCCTTTCCTGTCGGCGTTTTACCTGGTGCCGGGTCGGCAGGATAAACTGATTGCTGGCTTTGCACATGAGTTTTACGGTCGGGCCGATGGCTATCCTGGCTTGACAAAAACATATGGTCTGAACCTGCGCCCCCGGCTGATTGACCAGAGCCTGATGTATGAAGCGATTCATCGAAAACAGGTAGACATCATCAGCGGTTACTCGACGGATGGACGGATCAAAGCCTATGATCTGCTTGTGCTTGAGGACAATCATCATGCGTTCCCTCCCTACGATGCCGCTCCGATTGTGCGGCAAACCACGCTGGATCGTTTTCCTGATCTCGGCCCAACGCTTGATCTGTTGGCCGGAAAACTGACCGACTCGGTTATGACCGCCCTGAATTATCAGGCCGACTACAAAAAACAGTCCCCGGAAGCCATAGCACATTATTTTTTGAAACAAACGGGTTTGTATAAAACGCCTGAATCGACAGAACGGACAGAGACGATCGTCATGGGATCAAAAGTGTTTACGGAGCAATACATTTTAGCTGAGATTTACCGGCAGCTAATTGAAGGCCATACACGGTTGCGTGTTGCGACGCGCACGGGTCTGGGAGGAACACAAATCTGCTTCGACGCCTTACGAACGGGGGCTATTGATTTTTATCCCGAATACACGGGTACCGGTTTGCTGGTTATTCTGCAACCGGCGGCCACGCGTCTGAAATCGTTGCCAATGCAGCCGGATTCTGTATATCAGTTCGTTCGCCAGCAATTTCGTGAGAAATACCAACTGGATTGGTTAAAGCCATTGGGTTTTAACAATAGCTATTGCCTGATGATGCGCCGGGAACAGGCACAACAGCTGGGTATTCGATCGATTGAGGATTTAGTGAAATTTCTTGATAAAAAGTAAAGCAGCCTCCCTTCGACGCGCAGTTTGACCGTCAGTGTAAAATTTAGCCTGTTCCATATCCCTGGTTCCTACCTTTCCCCAAAATGTTTTTCGTCGAATGGGAAATGGAGTACGGTTAGCCTCTCCCTAATACCATCTCTGCGCTGATCCCATTCGTTTATGCTCGATGCTCAACTAAAAACTGCCAGCAAGCCGGTCAAACGAAAAAAATCATTCCTTCGGGAGTGGTTCGATTCGATCCTGTTTGCTGTTGTTGCCGCTTCACTTATCCGCTGGTTATTCATGGAGCCGTTTGTCATTCCGACGCCGTCTATGGAAAATAGTTTGCTGGTAGGCGATTTTTTGTTTGTCAGCAAGCTTCATTATGGCGCGCGTACGTTTAAAACGCCCTTACAAGTCCCGCTTACCCATCAGAAAATCTGGGGCACGAACATTCCATCCTACAGTACGGCCATTCAATTGCCAACGTTTCGGTTACCCGGTTTTACCCAGGTGAAAAATGGCGATGTCGTGGTTTTTAACTATCCTCCTCCCAAAAGTGGAGAACCTGATTATCCGGTTGATTTAAAGACGAATTTCATCAAGCGGTGTATCGGGGTTCCCGGCGACAGGATAGATATACGCCAGCAACAGGTATACATTAACGGGAAGCTGTTTCCGACTCCCGCACACGCCGAAACCAATTATTTCGTCAAAACGACCGAAGTACTCGATGAGCGGTTTTTTCGCAGATATGATATTGTTAACGATTTCAAATCACCAGAGGGGCCGTTTATCAACTGGCAACCGCTTGAGCAGTATAACGACTCAACAAAGACGAATTCGCTCGTTGGCTATAGTGTAAACACAACGGCAGCCATCATTGCCAGGTTTAAGGAGTTCGACTGGGTAAAAAGCATCGAACCCATGATGGATCATCCGGGAGAGTTAATGCCGGGTATTTATGGAGGCTCGGCGCATCCATGGAATCGGGATAATTATGGCCCTATAACAGTTCCGAAAAAAGGCATGACTATACCCATTAACCCGCAAACGATTGCTTTATATGGAACCCTGATTGAGCGATATGAAGGAAACCATAAAGTAGCCCTGACACCGGCAAGCATCAAGGTTGACGATCAGCTAATTACCGCCTATACATTCAGCCAGGATTACTATTTTATGATGGGCGATAACCGCCATAATTCAGAAGATTCGCGGTTTTGGGGCTTTGTACCGGAGGACCACATTGTAGGCAAAGCGGTTTTGGTCTGGATGTCGATAGATCCCGATCCGGCCTCTTTCTGGCAAAAAATTCGCTGGAACCGCCTGTTGCGGCTAGTTGACTAAGCTCACTTTTTACTGATATACCGATTCCCGCTTATGTAAAACCGATACGGCAAATCGGCTCCGCGAGTGAGGCCAATTCGGGTGGTTGTTACCATATCGAAATCATGAAATACCGGCCCACGAATGAACAGTTCGCCCGTTGTTAGCGAGGAGGAATTATGTTTCTGCCGATCAATGCCCATCGCGATTGTCAGCTTTCCGGGGCCATTGCAGAGATTACGCTGACCATTGGCACTTGAGGAATCTATTGTATTATTTCGGTATCGTTCAAAACCCGTCTTAAACGCGTCATTGCGTCGAAAGCCCATCAATTCAATGCCTTCTGTGGGCTCCAAAGCGCGAATTAGCACAGCTTCGCCGACTCCCTCTGGCCCGGTAACGACGTTTATGCAATTGTAGTGATTGTAGATCTGATAAACGTACAACGTTCCGGCGGGGCCAAACATGGCCGCATTGCGTGTTGTTTGCCGTCGATAAGCATGGCAGGCCGGGTCGTCGGTGAGGTAAGCTTCTGTTTCAACGATAACCCCTGCGGTTATGCCTTCGAGGTTCTCATGCACAAGCTCGCAACCAAGCAGAAGCTGGGCGAGCCTGAGTGTATCGTGGGATTGATAAAAATCCAGAGGCAACTTTTCCAATACTGCTACGTCGGTTATGTCAATGGTTTTATGTTATCCCTGATCGTTTTATGTCCAGAAAATCGCTAGCCGGATACTAACGTTGATAACGCGGTACTAACTAATTACTGATTGCATAACCGCCGTTTTCACTTTCTGTTCATTTCTTGTTCGGAGTTGGCGAACCACCCGAACAATCAGCGGGGCTCCAACCAGGGTAGGGGTTAACCAGACGGCCATAGACGGTAAAAAATGCACATTGACAACCAGAAACGCCGTTAGGGTGGCAATATAGCCTGCCGACATGCCAATAATATGCGAATAAAGCCAGTATGCTTTATCGTCGGGAGGGGTCCGAAAACGATCGATTGTCTGCTTCACGCGTATCAGGGCAATACCGCCGAACACAATGCCAACAGCGCCAAAATAATACGAATTGATTACCTGCCAGATACCCCAGCTTAGCAGCACAATCGCTGTAATGCCTGCCCCGATCTGGATAGCCCAGTCCAATCGAACTACCCGGCCATCTATGGATAAACGTTTCCAGCGAAGGGCGCGATAGCCGGAAAGGACCAGGTAGAAACTAAAAAAAGCAACCATAAACAGAAAGGTCAGGTCTTTCAGGTAAGCGACAACGACCGCCGTTACAAAAACACCCGCCATGCTGTAGGTGTAATAGCGGCCTGCCCGACGGTGCACTGGTCCGCCCTTTTTTGTAAGCATGGCCACGGGACCAGCTAGCAGGGCAACTGTACCCGCCGTAGCGTGTACAATGATGAATAGCTTGATAAATAAGGCAAGAGACATGGCTTTGCGGGCTTTAAGGCTTTAGGTTGAATGAATAGACAAACCTAGAATGATCCTCTTCCCGCTACAATAATGGGTGGTTATAAACGATGCGATACGGTTATAATTTACCCCGACTTACTACAGAAAGATCACCTGATCGACAAACTGAATGAGCCGGTTACCTGATTTAGCCCGGATGTAAAAAACGGATCAAATCACAATTGATTCGTAATTCCCCTCGGAACGGTTGCCCTGAGCGACCTCTGGTTATTTTTTATTGAACGCTGCTAAAATGTACGTAGCCATCAATCCGTCGGAGGGCGACTGCTGGTTAAAATTGCCCCCCGTAATAACCGTGACCATATTTTGGGCTGGCCAGATATAGATCCGCTGGCCACCGTTGCCCTGGGCCGTTACACCATCGTAGCGGGTTCCGGCCGCATTTAAATACTTTAGCCACCACAGATAGCCATAATTGGTATTCTGCACCACAGAGTGCTTCGCCATAGAGGCCGTGACCCAATCCTGAGAAATGATTTGCTTTCCCTGCCACTGCCCCTTATTCAAATATAACAGGCCAAACTTGGCCATATCCCGCGGCCGGAGATAAAGCTGACAGTAGGATTCAGCGCTGGTCAAGTCGGGCTGAAAGTGCCAGTTAAACTGCGTGATGCCCAATGGGTCGAACAGGGTTTGTCGGGCAAAATCGGGTAATGACATATGGGCCTGTTTTTCAATAATCCGACCTGCTGTAATCGGATTGCCCGAACAGTACATGCCTTTTCCGCCGGGCTTATCGATCATTGGTAAATCCAGCGTGAATTTGACCCAGTCAGGCGAGTAATCCATCTTCTCTTCATTGCCCGCCGACTGCTCATTGGTAATGTCACAATCCAAACCACTTTGATTGGTCAGTAAATGTTCAATGGTCAGTTGCTGCTTCAGTTCTGACTGATTTTGTAGGGTATATTCAGGGAAAAAGGGTAACACCGGCTCATGTACACTTTTGATGAGTCCTTTGTCGATGGCAATGCCGGTTAGTGCCGAAATGAAGCTTTTGGTGGCCGACCTTAGCTGGTGTAGGCTATCCTGCGTGTAGTCAAAAAAGTATTCTTCAAACACCAGCCGACCGTCCTTAATGATTAAGATACTATGGATATTTGGATAGGTTCCATCCGCAATTTTGTTGACCATTGTAGCCAGTAAGGTCGAATCCAGCCCCGAATGCTGGAGGCTCCCTACCAGTAAGCCATCACTGGCCTGAGTGGGTACGTTGTAGCGATAGGTGAAGGGGCTTAATCGGGGATACCACATTTGCCGTGGAAAAGTCAGCGTGCTGTTGAGCCGCTGAAATCGCTGCTGTTTAACCGAATAAGACACTATTTTTTTTTGTGTATCGCGCTGAAAACGCACTGTATCCTTGCTTTGATTCAGAAACAGATCGGGGCCAACCGGATAGAGCGGGTAGCGACCATCGGCAATGAGGGCATATAAAAGCGAGTCTTTAGGAGAGGCCGCCAGTTTCAGTGTGGTTCGATTGGTGTACTCATAAAGTCCCTGATATTCCTGAAGTTTCTGATAAGACCGGAACGATGGAGCCTGTGCATGGACAACCAGCGTCAGGAGAAAAAACAGATTGACTAACAACCAAGATTTCATAGACGAAGAAAAAAAAGAGTATAGCCCCTGATAACTGTTTGGGTGAGCAAACATAGCGCTTCCGCATCGCTAGCCTTCTGCCAAACCCACGACATTAAGACGACATTGTTATGACATTCGTGCTAAGTGTCTGATACGTAATTACTTTGCTCGGTCACCTCTCTGCTCATCAGGCGGGTATGAAGCGAAATAGATTCGGGAAAGCCAACGGTGTATTGCTGACAACCAACGTTGAATACTGTCTGACAACGCGCTTGCTGGAAGGCTTTATTCAGAGCGCAGCGCTTAATCGGGTCTAATAAGGCAGCTTTTATGCTTTGGTAATTAACCGTCAATAAGGTGATAGTCGGGCAGTTTAAAACAGCCGTAACCCGACTGGATACCCGCCATATCGACCTTTTCGGGCTCGCCAGGCACCAATCAGGAGTAGGGGAGCGTGAATGGCATTTAGTAGAAAGAGGAAGACCAGGGGAGTCCAGACAATAACAACCTGGAAATTCAGGATCAACCCGATCTGAACGGCTAATAGGAGTAGATACCCGCCATAGGTTACCAGTGTCCATCCCAGCTCAAAATTGAGCAGCCGACTACCAGCCTCCTGAATTTGAGGATTATGGCGTTTACGGTATCGCATAAACAACGGTAGCAGAATGTTGACCCCCGGTAAAATCAGGTAAGTGAAAGCGGATAGATACATCAAAGCAACATAGGCTGGTGTTTCATCAGGCTTACTATCGGAAGGCGCTGATTCGAGCTGGTCGATCAGCGATTCATTCTCAACCATTGTCAGGGCATCGACCGGAAGGTCAAGTGCCTTAGCCAGGGCCTGCAAGGTGAATCCGCGTGGTAGTGTTTCGCCTTTTTCCAGTCGTTGTACGGTTCGTAAACTAAGCCTGGCCAGGTCAGCTAACTCCTCCTGGGAAATGCCCCGGCGTTTCCGATAGGTGATTAATGTAGTCGCGAGGGAGGAGGAGGATTGCATGATGAGCTAGCAAAAAAAGCCATTACAAAGCTATATTTTTTGCCTTATAATCACCCCAAAGTCTTAAAAACAGAGCCATTTCAGGTCTTCTTTTCGATAACTATCTCAATAAGCTGATCGGCAAAATGCCCTGCAACAGGGTGTCAAACCTGTACGAACGGCAAAAATTTCGTTTTGACGCCCAACTGCCGGATTACATTCGACAAGCTGGCTTTTTCATTGGTCGACAGATAGTGGGCATCGGTCGAAATAAGTTGAAATGACCCCCGCTGATGCCCCACATTTGTATTGTTCAAACGAAAAAACAAAACAAATCATACACCATGAGCGCCATTGCCATCAAACTCCGCAAACTCCGTGAAATCTACGGCTACCCACAAGAGTACGTTGCCTATCAGATGGGCATCAGCCAGGCAGCCTATAGTAAAAAAGAAAATGGTAAAACTGAATTGTCGCTAACCGTGCTGGAACAACTGGCCAGCCTATATCAGATTTCGATGCTCGATCTGATTGCACTTAGTCTGTCGGACCTGCTCATTATGGCGGTTCAGAAAACCACCAACGCCAGCTCTTAAGCTATCAGAAACGTCTCTTGTCAATTTTTCACTTATAACCGACCGATTTCCAATGAAAACCAAACAACACATCGGCTCTCTTGTGGCCGCTACGCTACTTACCGGCTCAATGGCAGTAGCTCAAACGACCGATCAGTACAAAACCGCAATGACTGGACTGATAACCCGGATGGATACAACCCAAAGCGTTGATGGGAACCTACAAACGGCCAATGCTTTCTCCCGCGTTGCCAACGCCGAAAAAGACAAGTGGTTGCCGTATTACTACGGTGCGCTCTGCACGGTTACGGCTGCCTTCAGTGAGCCAAGCATTGAAAAAATAGATCCGCTCTGTCAACAGGCTACGCAATTGCTCGATGAGGCCGACCGTATTTCACCCAATAATTCGGAAGTGTATTGTGTCAAAGCCATGATCGTATTGGCTGGAATCAAAGTGAACATGATGCAGCGGGGCATGCAGGGAATCATGAAGGCACAGGCCAATCTTGAAAAAGCCGTTCAACTGGATGCCGAAAACCCCCGCGCTTATTATTTAATGGGTCAGCAGTCCTATAACACACCTGAGAAATTTGGCGGTAGCAAGAAAGAAGCCCTAGCATTTTTTGAAAAAGCGGTTGAACTGGCCGAAAAACAGAAGGACCGTGCTAACACGATCGAGGTAAACTGGGGGCGTAAACCAGCCGAACGCCAGGCCGCCAACTGCCGGAAACTTCTCCAGCTTGCGGCTAAATAATACCTCTACGGGGGTGTATGCATGACTACTTGTTACGCTTGTTCGTAACGGGCTGTAAACCGATAAAAACTAATCTTCCCCAAATCCTTTTTCCTTTCTGTTTCATGAAAAAATCCATTATTCTGGTCACCGGCGGCTCGCGCGGGATTGGCCGCTCTATATGCCTTGCGCTCGCTGAGCGTGGTTGCACTGTTCTCTTCACTTACCTCAGCAATGACGTGAAAGCTGGAGAACTCATCACAGAGATTAATCAGATCGGAACGGGTGGGGCCTTTGCCTACCGCTGCGACATGAGCAGCTTACCCGAAGTGCTGGCTTTAGCGAAACGTATACGGCAGGACGTTAGCTATCTGGACGCTATTGTCAACAATGCGGGTATCGTTGGCGACGGAAAACCCTTCCTGTTTGCTACCGACGAACACTGGTGGGATGTGATTCGGACGAACGTGGGCAGCGTGACAAATACCTGCCGGGTTCTGCTGCCCATGATGATTGCCCGCAAAGCGGGCCGGATTATCAACATCACGTCACTGTCGGGCCAGAAAGGCAATGCAGGTCAGTCCGCTTATTCGGCCTCGAAAGCCGCAGTGGTGACATTTTCCCGGTCGTTAGCCAAAGAAGTAGGGCGGTTCGGCATTACGGTTAACTGTATTTCGCCGGGACTTATCGATACCGACATGACCCGCGACATCAGCAACGAATACGTGGCCAATCGCCTGGTGTGGTCTCCGTTGAAACGCAAAGGTGGTGCCGATGAAGTTGCTAATCTGGTAACCTACATGCTCTGCGATGCGCCCAGCTATATTATCGGTCAGGAACTCACCATCGACGGTGGACTGGGTGTATCCTAAGCTACATCGTTCTGATCACTTCATTTTCCTAAACCCTTACTTTTATGGAACGAGTTGTTGTTACTGGCATTGGCGTATGCTGCTCTATTGGCCAGACAAAAGATGAATTCAAGGATAGTGTCTACAACGGACGACTGGGGCTCAAACCCATCGATCCGAAACGCTTCCCGACAGATAGTGCATGCTATGCCAACAAGCAGGCTTGTGTACTCGACCAGGACCTGTATGCCGATATTGAAGCATCTGATGAAACCGTGCTAACCTACCTGGGCAATCGCGTTATTGCCGAAGCGCTGAATGACGCAAGTCTGGTGCCACAGGAGCTTAATCCTCACCGGGCGGGGCTGTTTGTAGCTACCACAATCGGCGGTTCGTATGCGTTCATGGATTTTACCAAAAAGCGAATCCAGGAAGGGATTGAGGTTGCTGATTATGAACTGCTCTTCAAGGCATCGACCCCCAACATAACGGGCTCTTTCATGCGGGCCTTAGGCTGGCGAGGGCCATCATCGACCATATCAACGGCCTGTGCGGCAGGTACAAACTCAATTGGCCGGGGATTTGATTTTGTGGCTGGAGGCCGGGTAGATGTAGCCGTTGCGGGTGGAATCGACATTTTTACCGAACTGAGTTTTGCGGGTTTCAATTCGCTTCAATCGCTGTCGAAGTCCATTTGCCAGCCGTTCGATAAAAACCGGGACGGCCTGACCCTGGGCGATGCGAGTGCCTTTGTCGTACTCGAAAGCCTGACTCATGCTCAGGAACGGGGCGCCCGTATCTACTGCGAACTAAAAGGGTATTCGGCCAATAATGAAGCACACCATCCAACGGCCCCAACACCCGATGGCAGCACGGCGTTCCTGACCATGAAACAGGCACTTCAGCATGGCAACATGACCGCCGACGAATTGGATTATATCAATGCGCATGGTACGGCAACCGGCGTCAACGACAGCATGGAACTGAACGGTATCGGACGATTGATGAATGACCGGCCTGTTTATATCAGTTCGACCAAGTCGATGATCGGTCATACACTGGGAGCGGCCGGGAGCATCGAATTCATCACTACGGCGCTGGGAATCTACCATAGTTTCGTGCCCCCTTCCTGCAACGTACAAACCACAATGGTCGCCGATGAAGGGCCAATCCGGCTTGTACAGAACCGTGCTATCGATCAGCCAATTCGAGCTGCTCTTTCCAATTCCTTTGGCTTTGGCGGCTGTATGGCCTCCATCGCACTCCGACGCTTCGATAACTGATTACGTACGCCAAGACCCTTTTCCTTATGACTTCAGTAACGCTATTTAATCAGATACAGGTCGATCAGATTCGTCCGCAGGATCTGCTGCCACACCGGCCACCCATGCTGCTCATCGATCGGTTGATCGATTACTCACCCGGTGTGTCGGTGCTGGCCGAAACGTTCGTAAAACCCGATACGATGTTTTTTCAGGGTCATTTTCCGGGAGAGCCTATTCTGCCTGGGGTGGTGCTGGTCGAAATGATGTTTCAGGCGTGCGGGATTTTCGGGCGGCTCGAAGCGCTCAACGCCGTGGATTTGAGTTCGATACAAAAAGACTATCGGCCCCGCTCCGGACGAGCCATAAAAATTGACAACATGACGTTCAACAAGCCCGTGTTGCCCAATGATACAGTACGTATCCAGTCCGTATTCGATCATAAAATGCTCAATTTCTCGGTCTTTAAAGCGCGCGTCGACATCGATGGCCGTGGCCTGGCCGCCAAGGGAATCGTTACGGTACTCATCAACTCTTAACTCCAACCCTGATCATGAAAACCAAACCATCTGTAGTGCTGACCGGGGGTGGAGTCCTGTCCGGTCTGGGTGTAGGTCTGGAGCCATTCTGGGACGCTCTGCGCCGGAATGAGTCGGCTGTCACGGTGAAAGATACCTGGAATGTTCCCGATCTGGCCACTAATGAAGCCATTTTCTACGCACCCTGCGCCGATTTTTCACTGACCGATCATGTCGGTAATTTACGCCCGCCATTTCCGCTTCGCTATTCGCAACTGGCCATGGTCGGCTGTCGACTGGCCATCGACAATGCCGGGCTGGATCTGACCGGACTCGTACCCGAGCAACTAGGTTTGATCCTGGATACAACGCTCAGCGCCAATGCCGCGGCCGAAGCCTTTTTGTATAAACTCTATACCGACGGCCCGTCTAAGGTAAGCCCTTTCGTATTCACCAAAACAACGACCAATTGTGCCCTCGGCGACGTAGCCCGTGCTTTTAAACTCAAAGGGCCCAGCTCGATCCTGCTCGGTGAGAACAGCGTTTGCTATGGGTATGATCTCATTCGGGATGGAAAAGCCGATGTGGTTATCTGCGGTGGTTTCGACGAAATCAGGGAGACTACGCTGCTGGCGAATCTGTATCGGGGCTACCTGCCTTCAGTAACCGACTCGTCGGGCCAGCGCCGGACGTTTGCCGAGAGTCTCCGCGATGAACAGGGCATCATTGTCTACGGCGAAGGGGCTGCGTTTGCGGTGCTCGAATCAGCCGAACACGCCCTGCGTCGGCAGGCTGCTGTACTGGCTGAAATCGTTAATTACCAGGTGTCGGGCGATACGTCCTACCGGGATTTTATCTACGAACGCAGTGCCGACGATCTGCTCGATCACCTGACCGAATTCTGCCAAAACAGCCAGATTGACCCATCGGGCGTCGATTTGTTCGTGGGTGGGGGAGGACTGCCCTGGCATATTCGCGACTACGAAACGCCCGCTATTCAGGATCTGTGGGCCGATAGCAGCTTGCCCGCTTATGCCAACATCAAAGGGCAAACGGGCGAAACCTTCAGTGCTTCGCCGATTATGTCATTGCTGGCCGGGGCCTTGTGTCTGCGCGACAATGTGGTTATTGGAACAGGTTACGAACCGGCGCAGGTTGGATTGCCTACCGTGGCTCCAAAACGCACAACCGACCGGGTTTTTGGCGCTGGCGCAACGGCCTTTGTTCATTCGCTGCACGTAGGCGGTAATGCCGTGACGCTGGCAATTCGTAAACCCTAAATCGTCCACTTGTTATGACCATGCAATCGTCTTTTTGGGAAACCTACGGCACCGCATTTCGGCAGACCTACGAACGGGCTTATCAGGAGGTAAGCGAACGCGAAAAGCAGAAGAAAAAAGCACACCAGCAAAAAGATCTGCATTTCCTGCGGGCCAATCTGAGCCATTTCTGCCCCGATGTTCCCGCCGAGCGACATGAAGCGATTTATTTCCGACTGCTGACGAATCACTGGCTGAGCGCCCGCAGTTTTCGCTACGTCGATTTTGGTTCGCTGGCTCACATGGGTATAAACGGTGATACCGATTTCCTGAAGCCGACCGATTCGCCCCGACCTTCGCGCATCTTCTGTACGTATCATCTGGGGGGCTATCGGGCCGTTCTGGCCATGCTGCTGAACGCGGGTTATCCGCTCACGCTGGTGATCGATAACCGCACGCTGAGAAGTCAGAAGGAGTACATCGAAAACATTTCGGCTCAGCTGAATCAATACAACCAGGCGTCGGCCTCAATCGACATGCTGGATGCCGAGAGTCCGGCCATTGGCCGGCAGATGGCCGGAGCTTTGCACAAAGGCCGATCAATTCTGATTTTTCTGGATGGTAATACGGGTGTTGGGGGCATTTATCAGCGCAATAACCGGCAGCTGCGGGTTTCATTCCTGAATAAGACCATCGTGTCACGAAGCGGAATTGCCACGCTGGCCCATGCGACCCGAACGCCTATCATTCCGATTATCTCGTATTACAAAACGGTGGATGGTGTCGAGATCCCATATTATGACTGCCTGCCCGCCATAGCACCTAAAGCTGTTCAGGCCGAGGTGTTTGTACGCGAAACAACCCAGCAACTGTATGACCTGCTGGCCGGCTATGTCCGGCGGTATGTCGATCAGTGGGAAAGCTGGTTTTACTTTCACAAATTCCTTGATTTTGATGCGCTGACGGCTACCTCGTCGGACGATGAACCCGTCGCGGATGCTCCGGTTACGGCCTTCCGATTCAACGAAGAACGGTACAGTCTTTTCAAAATAGAACAGACTGGCTACCTCTTCGACCGACAGACCTATCAGGCCTTTCCGCTGACCGACGATGCGTTTGACTGGTTGCACCAATTGGAACAGTCCAGCGATTCAACCTCCGCCGAGGGCGATTCAGCATCAGACGGTGCGTTTATCGATCACTGGTGGAGCCAGGGCGTGCTGCAATCGGCCGAGTAAAGCCTAACTCAATCGTACCCATATCCTCTCATCGCTCATGACCCGAACTATGCCTACTCCGAACAAGCCCAAGCTCCTGTCGCCGGTGCTGCTGCGCGTAGCCGGACTGTCTATCGATGTGCTCGACGGGCTGCGAGCACCCGTAATCACCCATCGGCTGCATCAGTATGAACATTGGCGTCGGCGGGTAGAAAGCCGCAAAGAACCCTTACTGGCTGCTTTGTTTGCGGTGATCGAGAAGCATTGTCCGCCCGGAAAACCGCAGCAGCAACTACAGCAATTACGTCGTGATCTGCACAATGATCGGGCAATTCGCCCTAAAGACATAACGCAGGCCCAACACTGGCTATCCGAATCGTTACTGAATCAATTGATAACGTATATCGATGATCGTAAGGCGCTGGAACGCTACATGAACACAACCGCGAAACTCTATCGTCTGCAGGCGATTCAGGGTCGGCAGCGTTTTCAGCAACTCGTCGGAAATGCAGCTTTTCAGCGGGGGCTGGCTTTGTCGAGCTTATCATTGCTCCGTCAGGTAGTGGCTTATCAACAGACGAATCCGGCCAGTTTTCGGAAGGATGATTTTCAGGTTGAAAACGGGCTGTTGCGCTATCTCTCGCGGGCGGCTACCAAAACCACACCCTACAGCACCCTAACCCATCTGGCCACAATACCCGTACATGCTGGCGAATCGCTGGACTGGAAAGCGGGCTCACCCCGTTCGCATGTGCGACTGTCGGTTCGGTTGTTGGGCGTATTCGACGCTATGCTACGAACAAACCGGCGGTTATATGAACAATGGCCTGTAATGGTGAACCCGAGTGTGTTGATTTCGGGAGAGGGCCTTAGCTACATCCGTCAGACGAATGGTCAGGTAGCCTGCGTTAAAATTTCCCTTAACCCCGTTCTCCGGTGGGTAACGTCGATGCGTCGCCCGGCGCGAACGTACAAGGATTGGGTCGATCGGATTCAACAAAAATTTCGATCAACAAGCCTGGAAGCACATCAATACATTGACAAACTGATTGAACTGGGCCTTTTGCAGCATCCATTGCCTGTGTCGGCGGCTGATGCTGACTGGGCGATACGGTTGCAGGACTGGCTGACTCAGTACCGATGGATGGCACCCAGGTTTGTCGATAGTCAGCTTAGTTTGATCCATGCCCTGCTGGCCACGGCCACAATGTTGCCAATGGCTACGCCCGGTCAGCGACTTTCGCTGTTATCGAAAGCACAGGGTGTGCTGGCAGAGCATATTGGGCAACTTCCAGCTCCACCAGCTCCTGATTTCTGGCCGCTGCGAGCCGAACAGTTATTTTTTGAAGACGTTACCCGTTCGCTTCAGGGGCATTTACCCAAGCCTGATGTAAAACGCCTGATTACCAGTGTTGATAGGTTGACGAGGCATATGGTGGAGGTTTGCACACCGCCTGCTTATTCCTTGGCAAACCTGTTCAAAACTACCTATCCGACAACCGAATCTGTACCCGTAACTACGTTCTTTGCGCATTACCTGAGCCAACCGGAATCGTTCCAGAAGAGCTCAGTAATTGCCCCTGATATTCGACAGCAATGGGAGCACTGGGCTGCTGAAGGGCTTCGTGCTGACACAATACAGCTACGAAGTGAATGGATTCCTGATTCGTCGGATACCCTACTCAGCCAGGCTGTTTTCTGGCAATCGTGGACCGATAGTCGAGGGCGACTTTGTGCCGCACTGAATGAATTAGCTGGCGGCTTTGGGCGCCTTTATGGGCGATTCCTGCCTTACTTTAACCATAGTCTGACGCACGAACTTGTCAAGACAAACCACAGTGCCACTCCTGCCGATTGTTTGCTTGTAGAAGCTACCGACGACCATTATCATAACGCAAACTTCCATCCGGCACTGGTTGAGGGATCTATTTTGACACCGGCGGGTCATGTACCACCTTCATCGGTACAAGCCATTCCGCTCAGCGACTTATCGGTACGCTTATCGGACGACGGCCAGCGGGTTGATCTCTGGCATGCACCAGGCCATAAGCGGGTGCAGGTTGTGGATATGGGCTTTCAGGCAGATCGGTCTCGCTTATATACGTTTCTGTGTCAGTTTGCTCCGTTGCCGGAGCTGAGTCTGACAGTGTTTAACTCGGTTATCAATGCGTGGTACGCTGAGCAAAAACCTGCCGGAACGATACGGATAGGACCGCGCATCGTGCTGGACCGCCGGTTGATCATTCAGCGAAAGACGTGGTGGTTACCCGTTGGGGCGGAGGCCGCGCTGCCCATCGAAGGTGATTCGTTTACTTTTTTTCGAGCCGCCCATAGCTGGCAACAACGATATCAGTTACCCGATGAAGTATTTGTCAGTTTACCCGATGCACCCAATCCCGATGACCACAAACCCCAGTACATCCGCTTCGACAATGCCTTGCTGGTGGATCTGTTTCGGCGATTAGTGCGGAAAGCCGTTACGGTAGGAGCCCTCCTGAAAGTGGTGGAAATGCGACCGACATCCGATGAGCTAATCCGTATCGAAGGGAAACGCTATGCGGTAGAAGCCGTGCCGCAATGGTATGCTCCGAAGCCTGTCAGCTCTGTTGTAGAACCGTTGCCCGGAGCGGCTATCAATCAGCCTTTAGTAACAGTGAATAATTGAATACAAACGTAACCCTGTTTTATTTTTTAATCCTTTAATCCCTGTTTAGTATGAAAAATGTACTCCTTGCCGCCACACTGCTGGCTGGCTCATTTGCCGCAAAAGCGCAACATCAGGCTAATGCACACACCGTGACGGTCAACGTGACCGACCTCAAAACGGAGAGTGGAGCTGTGTATGCGTCGCTTCAGGACCCTGGCCAGAAGGCTGTTCAGAAACAGACCGCGCTGGTTCAGAAAAACAACGCCCAACTCGTTTTCCAGAACGTTCCGCCGGGAACCTATGCCGTACGGTTGTTTCACGATGAGAACGATAACAAGAAAATGGATACGGGTATTTTCGGTATTCCGAAAGAAGGCTGGGGTGTTTCAAACAATGTAAAGGCCTCTTTTGGCCCTCCCAAATTTGACGCTATGCTTTTTACGGTCAATAGCGACAAGTCCATTACCATCCATATCAACTAATTTCACTCCTATGTCTGCTTATTCGCTGACAGACTCTCTGCCGATCTCCCCCCTCATGCCTAATCCCGCTTCGACCAGGAGCGGGGTAGGCGGGGAGACGCTGGCCAACGTGCTGCGAAGGCGACACGAGCGACATCCCGACAAAACGGCTCTTATCGAAGGAAAGCGCAGCCTGACGTATGCCGACATGTGGCAGCAGGTTAGCTACCAGCAGCGAATGCTAAAACGGGCTGGTGTTCAGCCCGCCGATGTGGTGGCTATCTGTTCGCCGAATAGCCTCGATATGAGTACGTTGTTTCTGGCTGTTTTGTCGCTGGGGGCAGTGCCGTTCGTGATTAACTATCGAATTGAGGTGCTGGGCGATTTGAGCCAGTTAAACATCGCCTGGTTTGCCGTACCTCGTAGTAGCCTTGCTATCCGAAAACAACTGGCTAGTGAGTCCTATATGACGCAACGGCCGTTCGATGCGGGATTCGATTTGTTCAGTAATAATTGTGCCACGAGTTCAACGCATGGCGATACGGCCCTGTTAGTGACCAGCTCGGGTAGCAGCGGAGCCGCCAAAGTCGTGCAGCTCACCAATGCCGGAACGCTTTTCAACATTCGGGCTAATGTGGATGCGCTAAAGCTACGTTCGGACGATGTAACCGCCATTGCCTTGCCCATGGGGTATTCGTACGGACTTATCGGCCAGTTTTTAAGCCATTTGTACGTTGGAGCGACCATTCTGCTGCTTGATACACTGTTTTTTCTGCACCAGATGGTCTGGCTCTTTGGACGCCATCGGGTTACGACCCTGTTCCTGGTGCCGCCGATGGTTCGCCAGTTGAATTACCTCCATGACCGGAAACTGTTGCCCGCCGATTTCTCGACCCTGCGATTCGTGGCGGTGGGTGGTAATCGCATCGAAACGACGGCAATTCATAAAGCGATGCAGGTTTTTGGTTGTCCGGTTGTAAAAACGTATGGCCTGGCCGAGGCTGGCCCTCGCGTTGCCACGCATCCTGTTCACCATCCGGCCGACCCGGACGTGGAATCAGTTGGACGACCCAATCAGGGCGTGCGTGTGCAGATCATTGATGACGAAGGAGGTGAGTTGTTGCCCGGTAACATCGGTACGGTTCGAATTCATAGTCCATCGGTCATGATGGGGTATTTTAATGCACCCGCCTGCCCTTCACATCGCCCCCATTCGACCATTACCACGAAGGACGTGGGTTACCTCGATTCGCAGGGCCGATTGTTTGTGCTGGGACGAAAAGGCGATCAGTTTCGGATCAATGAGCAAATCTACTGGTTCCGTGAAGTCGAAAATGTGCTGTATGCCCACTTTGCGTTCCTGAAAGTAGCGTTGCGGCATACCGACCAGCAGATTCATATTGGCGCCATTGCCATGCGGGATTATCCCGTACAGGAAACCGATGTCTATCAACGACTCCGCGACGCTTTTGGGTCACCCTGTGATCAACTGTTTGTGTTCACGTTAATGCGTACCAACACGCTTTTAAACGAAAAATAAGCTATGCCGTTATCTACTCTCTCTGTCTATTGGGCTGACCTTGCGGCTGAACATCGGTCTGAGGCTGACTTAGCCCGATTACCGGTCCCCGTGCGACCCTATCGCACGGCTCAGTCCCGGCAATTGTCGATGTTGAGTAAGTGGCTATTGCATTACGCGCTTCACCATCACCCGCCCCATCCCGATGAACCGCTGGTCAGTTTACGCTACCATGTGAATGGAAAACCTTATCTGTCAGATAGCCGCTATGCATTCAGTCTGTCGCATTCGGGGCAATTGGCTGCCTGCGTCATTGCCCCCCGCCGAGCCGTAGGAATCGACATTCAGAAACGGGTTCGGTTACGCCCTGGGGTCGAAGGATTATTTCTGTCAATGGCCGAGCGGGAGCTGATGACTGGCGAGGACGTACTGGCCCTGTGGTCGCAGAAAGAGGCCGCCTACAAGGCGCTTGGGCATGAACTGGATGCACGACTGACCGACTTTCAATTTGAGCATATTCAACAGCTTCGGTGTCGTGATGTAATCGTACGACTGACCCCGTTGCTGATTCAGCCAAACTACATTGGCTACGTTGCCTACGAAGCCAGCGATACGAACGACCACGTGACCGTACAACTCGAAAGCCTCTGATTTTATACCCCGTTGATTATGGAAGCCCTTCGTCTGTTCTGCTTTCCGTTTGCGGCCGGCAGCTGCTATTCGTACCAACCCCTGATCCGGCAGGCTCCGCCGGGTATCGTATGGATACCGCTTGATTATCCGGGTCGGGGTCGTCGGTTGTTTGAATCCTCGCTGGATACGCTCGATGCCGTAGCCGATGATCTGTTTCGGCGACTCAAAACACAACTGACAGGCCCGTTTGCCTTTTTTGGGCACAGTATGGGCAGTTTAATCGCCTATCGACTCAGCTGTCGGCTTCGGGCCGAAGGAATGACCCCGCCCCTGCATCTCTTTCTGTCGGGGCGGGGTGGGGCCAGCATTCCCGAAAAACAACGAAACGCAAAGAACATGACCCGCCAGGAGATCATTCAGGAAGTGCAGGATATGGATGGTGATGTGTCGGCTTTACTGAAAAATCCACGCTCGTTCGATCTGTACGAGAAAGTGTTGCGGGCCGATATGATGGCGCTTGAAAGCTACGATTATGCACAAACTGGCCCCGCCAGTCTGACCATTCCGGCAACTGTATTTATCGGCGAAAACGACATTTATACACTGGCGGAGGCCGCCCGCTGGCAGGAAGAGTTTACCGCACCGATTGATTTACATATTCTGCCAGGCGGCCATTTTTTTCTCTTCGACAATGCGCCGTTTATCCATCGGTGCGTACACGATGCGCTTGTCCCTTTTTCACTTTATCCAATGCAGCGACATGAAACCCTTTCTCCTTAACCTATGTCTGCTCTATGCCTCGCTCGTGAGCGTTTGTGCCCAGACAATTCAGGGAACGTTGTTTCAGGAACGAACTCAGCGGCCCATTGCCCATGCCGAAGTATTGCTGGCCAACGGATCAGACCAGCATGTCTTCTCCGACAGCACGGGTCACTACGTAATGGCAGTGCCCGAACCGGGTCGCTATCGGTTGTTGATCAAAGCCGAAGGATACCATCTTCAACTGATCGACAATGTGCTGGTAACTACCGGCAAGGAAACCGTGGCCGACGTTGTACTGACCGAATCGACTCAGCAGTTAGGGGAGGTAAACGTGCGGGGCAGCCGGCCAGCAACGGCCATTGCGAATGGTTATGTGTCGGTGAGCGGGCAGATAGTTGATCTGGAGCAAACGACGCGTTTTGCCGGAAGCCGCAATGACCCGTCGCGAATGGCCATGAATTTTGCCGGTGTGGTCGGTAATAACGACACACGAAACGATATTGTCGTCCGGGGAAATGCGCCGAATGGTCTTTTATGGCGAATCGAAGGTGTCGACGTGCCGAACCCGAACCACTTTGGTGCCATGGGCGCAACGGGCGGGCCCGTTCCGATCCTGAATAGTCAGACACTCCAGACATCGTCGTTTCTGACCGGAGCCTTTCCGGCCGCTTACGGGAATGCCTTATCTGGCGTGTTTGATCTTCAGCTGCGCAATGGAAACGAGCGCAAACGGGAATATACCTTTCAGGCTGGTTTTACGGGCTTTGAAGCTGGTGCTGAAGGGCCGCTTTCCAGAAAGAACAAGTCGAGTTACCTGGTTCATTACCGGTACAGTGTGCTGGGGCTACTCAGTAAAATCGGGGTTCGGTTCGGAACGGGTACGTCGGCTCCTCAATACCAGGATCTGACTGTTAAACTGAACTTTTCGATAGCTAAAGGTCATACACTCAGCATTTTTGGTGTCGGTGGGAAAAACGGAACAGTCTTCGATAATACGGTTAGCGCCTACAGCGATGCAGGTACCTATAACGACTATCGAACGGCAATGGGCGTGATAGGAGCAACCTATAACAGCCAGCTAACCACCCAGACAACGTTTCGTCTGGCAACTGCTTTTACAGGGACACAGGTCGCGAATCGCTATGACACGCTCGGTCGGGATGATGCCCTGCACGCAAACTACCGCGATCGGTCGCACTACACAAAAGCCACGGCTCATGCTCAACTGACGCACCGGTATTCGATGCAGAGTAGCCTGCTGGCTGGCGTGATTGCTTCCAACTACTGGTTTTCGTTTCACGACAGCACCCAGCTGGCGTCGGGTATGAAGTCACTACGTAATGCCGATGCGTCGGCACAGACCTACCAGGGCTACCTTCAGTGGCAATATACGCCTACCGATCGACTGACGCTTAATGTAGGGCTGCATGCTACGCACCTGAGCCTGAATCAGCACGGAGTTGTTGAACCAAGAGCGGGGCTTCAGTATCAACTTACGCCTAAAACAACGCTCAGTGCTGGTGTGGGCAATTTCAGCCGGATGCAGGACTGGATGCTGTATTTTAACGAACCAACCGCCGATAATCAGGTGGGTCGTTTGCCGAATCAGTCGCTTGGGTTCTCAAAAAGTCGGCAGGCCGTACTGGGCTGGACCCAACGCATAGGCACCGACTGGCTCCTGAAAGCAGAGACATATTACCAATATTTATACGACATCCCGATCGACCAGAAGCCATCGTATTATTCTGCGCTGAACGAAGGGGCCTCGTTTTTTACAACCAACCGAACGGGCCTGATCAACGCCGGAACCGGACGAAATTATGGCGCTGAGCTAACCGTCGAAAAGCCTTTTAGCAAACAGTATTACCTGCTCTCGACACTATCCATGTTCAACAGTCAATATCGAACCTTGCTGGGTGAATGGAATTCGACGGCTTTTGCCAATCGGTTTGTCTGGAATGCGCTGGGAGGTTATGAATGGACGGTTGGCTCCCGCAATTCGCTGGCTATCGATATTCGAAATACCCTGGCTGGCGGCCGACGGTACACCCCGATCGATCTGGCCCGTTCGCAGGAAATGAACACGACCGTTTTTGACGAACAGCGACCCTTTGCCGGACAATTGCCGGTCTACAGTCGAACAGATATCAAGCTTACGTACCGGCGTAACAAGCCCAGGGCCACCTTCGAATGGTCGATTGATATACAGAATGCATTTAACCATTCGAATGCTTACCAGATGCTTTACAGTAGCCAGTTGAATTCATTGGCGTATTCGTTGCAAATGGGTCGTTATTTTGTTGTTAATCAGCGGATTGTATTTTGATTTTGCTTGCTGTTATAGCTTATAACCTACGCAATTAAAGCAGTCCATTAGGTTTTTGATTCGGAGCCATTTAGCCGCCAACTTTGTCTCAGTAATTAATTCACAAACAAGCCAAAACATATTGTTTCACCCCTTTAACTCTTTTCAATTATGTCAGCTTTAGCAAACATCCAGGGCCGTATCCGTGAAATCGTAATCGATGTATTACAAGCCGATGGTGAGCTTGTCGAACTAACCAACGAAACCCCTTTCTTCGGCACTGAAGATCATCCGGGCGTTATTCAGGACTCACTGGCTATTCTGGAGATTGCCTCCCGCCTGGCCGAAGAATTTGGCCTGATGCCTTCTGATTTAGGTGAAGAAGCTTTCCAAAACCTGGATACGCTGAGTGAGCAGGTTGCTCGCAAAGTTCAGGAGAATGCACTGGCCGTCGTCTAGTTTACGCGACCAGTTTAAGCCCGAACGGACTTATCGTATAGCGGTATCCGTTCGTTAATCGAAGAACTAAAAAAAGACGCTGTGCACGGCGGGAAGGCAGTCGCGAACCTTTCATTTAGTTATCTATATATTTTTCATTTTATCACCCTGTTTCACTTATTATCATGAGCGCACAAGTTTCTACCCCAGCCCTGTCAATTGTTGAACTCGAAGAGCGTTTCGAAACCACCGTAGCAGCCGCCGATTCAGCCCGTTGCAGCGGCAACACGGTCACTGTTTCAGCAGTTTAGTTCGTGTAGCAGATCTGCCCTGGGAGGCATTCCAAAAACGATCCATGCACAGTCCGCACCGACTTAACCAACGCCTAGTCGTGCACTTCGGGACTTGTTTTTCGAATCTGCCAGCAAATGAAATCTGCGTTTCAATGGTCTTTAATCAGTATCAATCGAACAGTTTCTCCCTAAATCAAACTCTGTCATGAACTCACAACTTTCTACCTCAGCTCTGTCAATCGTTGAACTCGAAGAGCGTTTTGAAACGACCGTTGCCGCTGCTGACAGCGAGCGTTGCAGCAATAACACGGTTAAAGTTCCCGTTGTAGCTGCCTGATCGCCAGGCGGGTAATTACGCCAGATAGACAGCTATCAGCGGTTCATCCATCAACTGGCCTGGCACTCTCCAACGAACGTAGTGCCACTCTGGACTTGTCTGTTAGCATACATTCTGAGCAAGCTATTACCCCTTTAGGCTGCCTGCACTGGATTTTTTCAGATACCGAGTTGCCAAACTTTCGTAAAGAACAAAACTATGAACACGAAAATCTTCGCCCCGGCTCTCTCGATTGTTGAACTCGAAGAGCGTTTCGAAACGACCGTTGCGGCCGCCGATACCGATCGTTGCAGTGGCAATACCGTTAAGGTAAATGCGCCAGTCCCGCCCGATGGTGTAGTCTACTAAGACAGACTCCCTAATCCGTACGATTTATCGGAAAATCATGGAGAATTTACCCGTTTATCACGACGAATCGCTAACGATTGTTGAGCTCGAAGATCGCTTCGAAATGACCGTTGCCGCACTCGATTCAGCCCGGTGCAGCAACAACAGTCTCCGGTCCCTTTAGGACGTATTTACCGCTATAATTCACTTTCAATTTTTTCACTTTTCAAATTAAATCAATCATGAACAACACAGCACCCCAAGCCGAATCATTGACAATTGTTGAACTCGAAGAGCGTTTCGAAACCACTGTAGCAGCCGCTGATTCAGCTCGTTGCAGCGACAACAACGTCCAGGTATAGGGTTATTGGGTCAACTGATTTTCAACTACAATTTTTTCACTTTTCAAATTCAAATCAATCATGAACAACACAACTTCTCCAGCCAAATCTCTGACAATCGTTGAACTCGAAGAGCGTTTCGAAACCACAGCAGCTGCTGCCGATGCTGGCCGTTGCAGTGGCAACACGGTCGAAGTATAGCCTAAGGCAATTATCAGTTGATTTCCCTTTTTCAATTTTCACTTTTCAAATCAAACCAGTCATGAATAACACAACTCCAGAAGTACTGACGATCGTTGAACTCGAAGATCGCTTTGAAACGACCGTAGCAGCCGCCGATTCAGCCCGTTGCAGCGACAATAGTGTTAGCGTTTAGTCGATCTCGCTGATGCACATGCCGACGTTCCCGCCCCGTTTGTGGGGGCGTCGGCTTTTTCTCTCCCCATAACTTTCCTAAACCGACTTGACCATGATCGCCTTAGAAACCGACTCGTTCCGAATAGAAGAGATGGAGCGCTCGGACTCCAACCGACAGTTTTTGCTGACCGTAAGTGGGCGGCCTTATAAAGTCGGGGAATTTGTGTACCTCATTTTGGATGGTGTCAGCCGGAAGCTTACCTATCAGCAAATCAGCGAAACACTCAACGCCCGCCAGAGCGAAACGCATTTCGGGGCCGACGATGTGGCCCGGCTGGTAGAGGATAAACTCCGGCCAATGGGCGTTTTCGACGCTCCTCAGGCAGAAACAAGCCAGGCCAGCAATCCGGCCCTCGGCAATATATATGCCCGGTATACACTGCTTCGGTTTAACCAGTATGCCTGGTTGCTTCGTATCATTCAGTACGTTTTTTCGCCCGTATTCTTTGGCATTACCTTCGTGGTGGCGCTGGCCGCTAATACGTACCTGATGCGTGAATTGCTGGCCCTCGATCATTATGTGCAAAATCACAACGCGGCTACCCTGGCCACGGGTGATTGCGACCGGGGGCTGTGGCATATGCTCGTTTTTTATCCCGTCGTACTTGGTATTCTATTAATTCACGAACTGGGCCATGCCGCTGCGGGCTACCGGTTCGGTATCAAACCTAAAGAAATTGGAGCGGGCTTATACCTGATTTTTCCGGTACTCTATACCGATGTTACGGAGGTCTGGCGGCTCGGGAAACTCAAACGAACCATCGTTAACCTGGGGGGTATTTATTTTCAGCTTCTCATCAACCTGATCCTGATCGGGTATCTGGTCAGTCACTTCGGCGATTTCGGCCAGATCAATACAACCCGCTATCTTATTCAGCTCAATGTGGCGACGATCATTATCAACGCCATTCCATTCCTCAAATTCGACGGGTACTGGATCTACAGCGACCTGTTCTCGCTGCCTAATCTGCGTCGTCAGTCAGTCCTGTATGTTCGTAATCTGGCGGGTAAAGTGCTTCCGTCACTTCGGAAACCGGCCAGGGCGAACGATCCGGAAGTAGACCTGAAAAATCCGTTTCTGCTGGTATATAGCCTGGGGCGGTTGTGGTTTCTGGCCTATTTTTTCGTGTTCGCTTTCAAAACATTCTTTGAGGTCGTGCTGCATTATCCACAGACCACCTATCAATTCTTCATGGATTTCTCGGTCTGCTCGGCTGAGCCGTTTCTGAAATCGTCACTAACGGTCGGGTTGTTTGCTTACTTCTCGCTGGGGTATGCCCGCCAGAGCCGACAAGCTATCCGAACGGCTATCCGTAGTCGATTCGCTCACTAACTAAACTCCATCGCCATGATAACCGACGTTTCTGTTTCGCCCCTGTTGTTAAAGTCGCCTTATCTTGACATTACCCTGTCGAATCAAACGGGTAAAGGCACCATCTTCAACATGATCAGTGGAAAGAGCTACGAAGTTAGCCCGGCCATTGTTTCGATCCTTGATTTCTTTAGACAGCCTGCCACGACCGACGCGCTGTTTGACGAAATGGACATAGAGAATGATCAGCTTGAGCTGGCTATCGCCTATCTGCAACGAAATGGATTGCTACTCGATCCCAGCACAGAAGGGTGGGAGCGTTTTACGGCCGATGTGATGGCGGTAAAGAACCGGATCTTTGGGGTAGATGCCTATCACGAGCGGGCCGAAGTCGTTATTGTCGGTATTCCGTTTGGCAAGGGAAATGGGAAGTCGATGGGCGGGGCGAAGTTCCCGTTTCACATCCGGGAGTTTAGCCAGAATAACAATCTTCTGTTGAAAGGGGCTGATTTTCTGCTTTTTGATGAGCTGACCGCCACGCGTCTTCAGCCCCTGTTTCAGAACAGCAAGCTGGTTGATTACGGTAATCTGTTTGTGAACGCCAATGAGTCGACGGCTTTTGTATACGCCAAAATTCACCACATGGCGAGCCAATTGTTTAAAGCCGGTAAAATTCCGGCCTTTATCGGGGGCGACCACTCCATCAGCTATCCGCTTATTAAGGCAGCCGCTGAGACTTATCCCAATTTACACGTCATTCATTTCGATGCCCACACCGATACCTACGGCTCGCGGTACGACAGTATAAATCACTGGGGGAAAGTGCATCATTACGGTAATTTTATGACGAAGTGCCTGGAATTGAGCAACGTACAGCAAGTCTATCAGTTTGGCATTCGCGGATTTGCCAATGCCGGAACCAGGCCGCGCCCGAAACAGCACATTCACTGGTGTCATCAGGTGAGCGAGCAGTTACGGCAGGGAAAACGATTCGATTTGCCCGACGATGTTCCTTATTACGTGACGTTCGATGTCGATGTTCTGGACCCGACCGTTCTGCCTGGCACCGCAACGCCGATACCGGGAGGCTTTTCGCTGGAGGAGATCAAACAGCTTTTTAGCCAGCTCCTGCCAGGACGTCAACTAGTAGGCTTCGATCTGGTAGAAGCCAATCCCGACTTCGATTCAACGGATCTGACCACGCAGGTGGCTATGGAAATCTTGCTTCGCCTAATGAGCTATCTAACTATTTCGTAAAGACATGAAAACACGTCTACAGACATTCATTTTAGGGCTGCTTCTGAGTAGTCCTGCCTGGAGTCAGGTTGTTGTGCAGGGTAAGGTGTTCAATGCACAGATGAAGCCACTAGCCAGTGCTAATATTGGTATCCTGAATTCGTATGCCGGAGCCACCACCGACGCCGATGGCTCCTTCTCGTTCACGACCGATGGTCGGGGAACCGTTCAGGTGGTGGCGCAGATGTTGGGTTATGCTCATCTGCCGATGACGATTACCATCAGCGACACGACACGGCAGGTAACACTAAAGTTCGTGCTCAATGAAGAGTCGATCAATCTGGATGGTGTCACCGTTAAAACCCGAAAAACTGATTTTCTGGGCCGGGGCGGGCTCCCCAGCCTGAAAGCGCTGGAGGTTCGGGCAATGGGTGGCAGCAATGCCGATATTGCGAATGGCATTCGGACAATGCCCGGTGTACAGGCCACTTCGGATGCTACCGGGTTGTTTGTCAGGGGCGGCACCAGCGATGAAACGAAGGTGTATGTGGATGGACTGCTGGCCAATAATTTTTTCTACAACGGTAGTCCGGGTGTGTCGCAGCGGGGTCGGTTTGCGCCAGAGCTATTTTCGGGAAATTTCTTTAGTAGTGGTGGTTATTCGGCCCTGTACGGTCAGGCGTTGTCATCGGCTTTGATTCTGGAAACCAACGATGTGGCCGACCGTTCATCGATAGGCGGCAACATCAGCACAACGGGTGCCATGCTCGAAATGAACCGCGTGATCCGCCCTGAGCGGCTGTCGGCAGGTGGGTCGATCACCTACACGAACATGAGTCCCTATTATCACATTGTTCCGCAGCGTCGCACGTTTACCGCTGGCCCGGAATACCTCGACGGCCTGTTTCACCTCAAATATCGGGCTGGCGATAAAGGAGTACTGAAAATTCTTGGAACGGTTGGCCGCAACAACGTCCAGTTTTTGCAGAATACCACCGGCCGAACCGCCCAGTATGGGTTGGTAAGTAGCAATGGTTTTGTGAGCGTTTCGTATGCAGGCAGTGTGGGTAAGGAATGGACGATGAATGCCGGATTTGGCGCCAGTTTATCCAATAATACCGCGTCAATTGACTCTTTGCCGATGATCGATGGACAGGTATCGCTGCGTCGGTCGCGCCAGGTTGCCCAGCAGGTCTATAATACGCGGGTTGTCTTTCGGCGGTCGATCGGGAAAGGATCGGATCTGTACCTGGGTATGGACCATGTCATGACCGGAACCGACATGCAACTGGCTCAACAGCATCTGATTGCGCCAACCCAGCATCTGAACGAACAATATGGCGCCGTTTTTGCTGAAAGTAACGTGTCGCTGAGTCGGACGCTGAGCACCCGGCTTGGTCTGCGGGCCGAGGGGGCATCGGCAATCAGTCGGCTGGCTGTGGCACCGCGTATGTCGCTGAGCTATGCACCGGGAAAGGTTCATAAGCTGACCCTTAGCTATGGGCAATTTTACCAACAACCGACCTACGATTACCTGATCAGCAATACAAACCGCAACTCGCTGCGTTTTCAGGAAGCTACCCACTACATCGCGAGTTATCAGATGGTACGGACCAATCAGTTGCTGCGGGTGGAGTTGTATCAAAAAACGTATAACCGGCTGCTTCGGACAAGCCCCGATACCAGTTCGACCGGCAAAGGCTATGCCCGTGGGTTTGAGGTACTCTGGAAAGAAGAAAACCGTCTTCCGAACGTAAACTATTGGGTATCGTACTCATACCTGGATACAAAACGGCAATATCTCGACTATCCGATGCTGGTGCAACCCAGTTTTGCGGCCACGCATACGCTGGCTACCGTTGTCAATGTGCTGATTCCGTCGATTCCGCTCAACATCGGTCTGACCTACACCTTTGCATCAGGACGGCCTTATTATAATCCCAATCGGTCGAAGGACCAGTTTATGACCGATCATACACCAGCCTATCATAACGTAGGAGCCACGGTGGCTTATTTGACCCGCATCGGTAAGGCTAATTCAACGCTTGCCTTTTCGGCCAACAACTTGCTGGGTAATCAGCAGATATTCGGTTATCAATACAGCTCACTCACAAACAGGGAAGCGTCGATGCCGCTGGCCAATCGCTTCTATTACCTGGGTCTGTTTATAAACTGGGGAATTGATAAGCGTAGTAAAACTCTTAACGATCTGTTACAGAATTAATTACGATCAAAGATTATGCAAAACACGCAAGTTCGACTCATCAACCGGCCGCTTGGTTTGCCTAAAGCAACTGATTTCTCGGTAGAAACACAGCCTTTGCAGCCACTTGGCATCAATGAAATACGGGTTCAGAATCGGTACGTATCCATTGATCCGGCCATGCGCAGCTGGATGGCAGGAGGCCGATCTTACATAAACCCCGTACCTGTTGGGGCCGTAATGCGGGCGTTGGGAACGGGTATGGTCGTGGAATCGCGCCATCCTGACTACAAAACAGGCGATTACCTCTATACGAATCTCGGCATTCAGGAGTATGCCTTGCTGACTGAAGAACACCTCACGAAACCCGATTACGGAAATAAACCGTATCGGGTCGATCCAGCCGGGGCTCCACTGCCAGCCTACCTTGGCGCATTAGGGCTTCCGGGTATGACCGCCTACTTCGGACTGTTACGGGTGGGTCAGATCCGGGCGGGGGAAACGGTCCTGATTTCGGCTGCTGCGGGTGGTGTGGGAAGCCTGGCCGGACAGATTGCCAAACGGCAGGGGTGCTTTGTTGTGGGAATTACCAGTAGCCCGGAAAAATGCCGGATTGTTGAAAAGGAGTTCGGATTCGATGCCTGCCTGTCGTATAAATCGCCAACCTGGCGCGACGAGTTAGCGGCTCTTTGTCCCGACGGTGTTCACGTATTCTTCGACAATGTTGGCGGTGATGTGCTCAACGGGGCATTACCGCTGATGGCCAGAGGAGGCCGGGTGATTTTGTCGGGGGCCGTTTCGCAATACAATAACATGCAATTTATGCGTGGCCCGGCCAATTACCTGACGCTCATCTCGACCCGTGCGCGTATGGAGGGCTTTGTCGGCATCGATTTTTACGATGAGTTTGCGGAGGCACGTGCCGAAATAGCGGGCTGGATTCGTGAAGGCACTATTCGATCCGACGTTCATCTGGTTTCGGGTCCGGTCGATACATTTGTCACGCTCCTGGGCCAGTTGTTCGGCGGGCAAAATACGGGCAAGCTCGTGCTGGAAATTGTTGCAGACTAACTCAGTCGGTTATTGAACGGCTAATTCGTAGCTAAAAAAGCTAAAATGACCTGGGTCCGGAAAACGAGATTTTCCGGACCCAGGTCATTTTAATGAACCTCAGCCGGGGCGATCATGGCAATAGTCCAGTGCATTGATGATGGAATCGAAACCGTAGAAAGGTTAGTTCTATTGAGACCTAATAAACACGCCTATTTTTACAGGTTAAAATAGTTATAATAAATCAATAAACATAAATAAGATTAAATATTAATGCGGTTATTTGATGAATCGGTAACAAAATTCCTATGATTTGTGGCTAATAAGGCCCTATTTAGCGGTCTGAGAAGTGGGGAGTCTTCAGAGATGAATCCGCTTAAAAACACACCTGTATGGCAATGAGTGACTGGACAGAAAATCTGGAACGACTAGTTTATGTGTCTATCTATTTTTCGGGTCATACTATGGCTAACCCTGATCGGAACATCCCTGCAAGCGCTGGGTGCCCATCAGGTAGGAGGGCAACTGGAAATGCAGGCGATTGGCGATATACCCGGCCATTATCGGATTGTCCTAACCAATTACTTTGAAGCCGGGCCACGCGCTGATGCCCAGGCAGGTGGCGGATTGGGCGTGTTCAGGAAAAGAGACAATGTCATGTTGTTCGCTTTTTACGCGAAACGAACCGGGCCAGGTGAACCAATCGTGTTTAGCAATGAGTTTTGCGCCAAACTCCGAAACCTCAATTTTATTACGGTAAATTTTGAAGCGGAAATTCAACTCGACCCATCCGAATATAGTGACAGCCAGGGTTATTATATCTCGTATCAGGGCCGGAACCGAAACGTTAGCATTAACAACATTAAAAAATCATACGATACGGGCTTCACCTATTACCTGGAATTTCCTCCCCTGCAACAGAGTGGCAAGCCCATTAAGTATTCTTCTCCCCATTTCCCGCCCATGACCGGGGAATACATCTGTATCGGTGAACCGTTCCGATTTCCCTTTGGCGCAACAGATCCCGATGGCGATCAATTAACCTATTCACTCGTAACACCCCTCGACCAGAAAATTTATACACAGGCTATTTCTCCCGGACCTTATCCGGGCGTTGCCTGGGTGCCGGGTTATGGGCCTGCCAATGCCATACATGGCTCACCTCCACTTGCTATTAATGCAAAAACGGGCGAATTATCGGTAACCGCTACGCAAGCGGGCTTATTTGTTTTTGGGGTTAAAGTCGAGAAATACCGGAATGGCAGGAAGCTCGGCGAAGTCAGACGGGATTTTCAGTTCTTGGTGATCGACTGTGCATCCGAAACCATACCAAGTCCAGTCGTTCATGCTGAGAATCAATCATCGACAGCACCTGAAGCAACGATCTGTCAGGGAGGCTCAATCGTTCTTCAAACAACAGTTGATTCGAACTGGAACTACCAATGGTATCGGAATGGTAGCAGCATCTCGGCGGCTAACAAACCCTCGCTAACGATTTATGAGCCTGGTAGTTATAATGTTATTGTTTATTCGAAAAACGAGTGTTTAAAACCCGGAACGTCAAAGAATATTATTGTCAAAACCGCCACGTTAACCAGCTCAATAAAGGCAAGCGGATCGCTCTGCGCAGTAGATGGTTCTGTTCGGCTTCAGGCGTCGGCAAATCTGGCTGTGCGCTATGAGTGGTACCACAATGGCCAGCCGTTGACGCACCAAACTGCCGATACAGTGCGAGTTAGCCAGGAAGGAACGTATTGGGCGGTATTAACGGATACTGCTTTTGGTTGTGTTTTCCGGACCGATACGCTCTCCATTTCGCGCTTGCCAGCCTTACCCGCGTCCATTCGATCGGTTAGAGGTTCACCGCGATTATGCCCGGAAGATTCATTATTATTAGAGAGCAGTAGGGGGAAAAGTTACACATGGCAACGAGACGGTCAGCCGATTCAGGGCGCAACGGGTGCGCAGTATCAGGCGAAAACGTCGGGAAGTTATGTTGTCAGGATTACCGACGATAGTGGTTGTTCGCACGTTTCAGAACCCTTTCTTGTGGAGGCCATTCCTCCGCTGACGGTTCTCTTTGATTCAATACCAGCCATTTGTGAAGCCAATGCGACAATAATCACTCTAAACGCCAGTCCCCCTGGCGGAACGTTTTCCGGCAATGGTGTTGGTGGAAATGAATTCGATCCGCGACTCGCCGGAATTGGTAATCACCGTCTGTCGTATGCAATTAAGCCGTCGCCCGAATGCGCTGATGTAGTCGTTACCCGAACTGTTGTTGTTGGGAAATCGCCCAGTATTGAATTGCCCGATAGCATCGTCACGAATAAGGGGAATACAATTCAGCTTACGCCTTCAATCAGCACTAATGCCGTTTTTTTTCAATGGACGCCCAGTACGTATCTGGATAATCCGACCATTGCGACCCCCTTAGCCGTATCGGTCCTGAATACTATTACATACACCGTTAAGGCATCAGACAGTTTAGGATGCGCTAGCGAAGATTCCGTACGAATTAAGATCATCGATCAGATCTGGGTGCCGGATGCCTTTACGCCCAATGGCGACGGTATGAACGATGTACTGGCCCTGCCTGGCATCGAAGCCTTTCCTGATGCAGTCATTACAATTTACAACCGGTGGGGCGAGGTGATTTATCAATCCGCCAAAGGCTATCCAACGCCCTTCGACGGTACGCTAAATGGCCATGAGTTGCCCATAGGCGTTTATTCCTACAGATTGCAGACGGGCTCCGGCAAGCCACAAAAGGAAGGAAGTATTCTACTACTTAGAGACTAATAGGCATTCTACAGTAGGCAGTTAACCAAACCTGCCTACTGTAGAATGCCTATTGCTTACTAGTTAATACCGGCTATCGTCGTCTTCCTCGTCTTCATCCTCTCCCCCAAAATTGCTGCCGGGGTTGAACATGGAGCCTAACAGATCTTTAAACTGCTGACCTGTGTCGAGCGCTTTTTTGCCGATCAGTGAATGTTCGGCCAGACCATGTAGCGCGAATTCCATCATGAATAATTTTTCGGGCTTACTGAGTCGCGCGTGGAACAGATCGACTACATCATCCAGTCCATCAATGGTGCGCAGACGGGCTTCGTAGTCACGATTGGTTAGATCGCTCAGAATTTCCATGATGTTTCCATCCCCAAACCAATCGGTAATCTTCTTGTATGGATTGCCGCGTTTGTCTTTTTTGGCTTTTTCCGGATTCGGGAAATATTGCAAAAACTGATTCCGAACTGCTTTCCCAATCAAATTCTGCGCCACAATAACCGGCCCTTCCACTTCGCCTTCATAGACCAGCTCAACTTTACCACAAATGGCGGGTACAACACCGTATAGATCCGCGATGCGGACGTGGGTGTCTTTTTCACCGTTCAGCAATGCCCGCCGTTCGGCCGAAGACAGGAGATTTTCGTAAGCCGAAATGGTCATCCGGGCCGATACCCCACTCTTCGAATCAACATATTCACTTTCGCGGGCTTCGAGCGCAACCTGTTCGATAAGGTCGGCAATGAGGTCGTTGGTTTTCACCATTCCCTTCTGCTCGGTCTTAACGACGGCTTCCTGCATGGTGATTTTTTTTCCGATTTCAATTGATTTCGGATAGTGTGTCACAATCTGCGAATCAATCCGGTCTTTCAGGGGTGTTACGATGCTACCCCGATTGGTATAATCTTCCGGATTGGCCGTAAAGACAAACTGAATATCGAGCGGCAAACGGAGTTTGAAACCCCGAATCTGAATATCACCTTCCTGCAAAATATTGAAGAGTGATACCTGAATACGGGCCTGAAGATCAGGCAATTCGTTGATGACGAAAATGCAGCGATGGGAGCGGGGAATCAGACCAAAGTGAATGGTGCGTTCATCCGAGTACGGCAATTTAAGCGTCGCAGCCTTGATCGGATCTACATCCCCAATAAGGTCGGCCACCGACACGTCGGGCGTAGCGAGTTTTTCGGTGTATCGATCATTCCGATGCATCCAGGCTACGGGGGTCTGATCACCTTTTTCGGCAATAAGGTCCAGTGCAAAACGAGATAGGGGCTGGAGCGGATCGTCGTTGAGTTCAGAACCGGCAACCACTGGAATATACTCATCCAAGAGATTGACCATCAGGCGGGCGATCCGGGTTTTGGCCTGCCCGCGCAACCCCAGTAGGTTTATGTGGTGCATGGACAGAATAGCGCGTTCCACATCCGGAATGACGGTATCTTCATAGCCCCAGATACCGGGGAAAACAACTTCTTTATCCCGTATCCGTTCGATCAGATTTTCTCGTAATTCCTGTTTAATAGGTCGGGGAATATACCCTGCGGCTTTCAGTTCGCCGAGTGTAGTAATTTTCAATAAATTTGATGACTTCAGGCTGCGGTAGTTCATTCGCGTTTTTATGGATAACGGATACTGTACAACTAACGATGGATTAGCGATTTATGAGTTTTTAGCTTGCCAAAGCTAGCGTATTTGCTGTACACTATTCCTAACAGGCTTTCGCGAGAAATGGTTTTTAGACACTAAAATTGGCTACTTTTACTACACCGCAACGAATGTTTGCTCCGGGCGAAAGAGCCCTCTGCCAGTTATGAAGTTAGTTTCCGTTGTTTTTGCCTTCCTTTTTTTAGTACTCGGGATATCGGCTTGTCGCGTCAAAAATGCTCCACCAGAACTAGCGACATTGTTGCCCAAGGAAGCCTATGTTGGTCAGGAGATTACGCTGGGAGGTTATCAGTTCGGCGATGAACCCGTTGTCACATTTGGGGGAGCCGGTTCGGCGGTTGTTGGTCAGATTCTGGGCTCATCGGAACAAAGCATTCGGGTAACGGTGCCGCTGATTGCGCCGGGCGTTACCCAGGTCAGGGTACAAACCAGCGAAGGAATATCGGACCCTCTGCCACTCAATGTGTTGCAACCACCTCCTGTGATCACGTCGATAACGCCAAGTAACGGTTTGCCGGGAACAGAAGTAGTCATAACCGGCAGCTATTTAAATCAGATTCAGTCACTTCGATTCGAACAGACTCCGCCCATCGTTAAAGACAGTACGGCCAACAAACTGACACTGGTAGTGCCGGAAAAAATACCACATGGACCACTCAACATTGTCATTACCACCAAAGGAGGAGAAACTTTCACTGGATTTATTGTAGCCGGGACACCACAAATCACCAGTATCTCCACGAAAAGGGCGAAACCTGGTTCTGAACTTATAATTCAGGGGCAAAACCTTCTGGATGGTCTGGTGCGTATCAACGGATTGACGACCGACCGCAATCAAACAAGTATTAAAGACACCGAAATCCGTACGGTAATCCCGACAAATGCTACATCCGGTAAAGTCACCGTAACGGTATTTGAAAAGCTGGTGGCTACCAGCGCCGATAGTCTACAAATTGTGTTGCAGCCTGCTGTTGCTAACCTGAGCGCACGAGACGGCATTACAGGCGATAAAATTATTCTGACCGGGCTTAATTTACGTGATGTATCAAGCGTGTTGTTTGGGACCGCATCCGTTCCCTTCCGCGTCATCAGTGATACGCAGCTTGAAGCAACGGTGCCTAATCTGGGATCGCCGGGGCAGGTAACGGTTTCGGTGACCAGTGTTGGCGGGAACGCCAGTGCAGCCGATCCATTCTTCTTTTACGTGGCTCCCTCCAATCTGGTCATAACGCCCGTCCGCCAGCTGCGTCTGCAACCCATTACGATAACAGGGCAGAATTTATACAGGACAACAGAAGTTCGGGTTAGTGGACAGGTCGTTTCCATTAACAGTAGTATTGAAGGCTCACAGATTATTGTCAGCATACCGGCCAATGCGGTTAGTGGTGTGGTTACGGTCACGAACCGGGCCGGAACCGCCACCAGCCAGCCTCTGGTTGTGGTGCAAAAGGCGCTTATTACCGACTTTCTTCCGGCCAAGGCGCGTTCCGGCGAACGCGTCGTTGTGCGGGGTAATTTCCTGCTGAATGCTCAGTTTTACTTTACCGGCACAACTACCCCCGCTGCTGACGGGGGCAAAAATGAGGATACGGAGCGATGGATTCTGGTGCCATCGGATGCTCAGACCGGCCCGATTCGAGTGCTCAATGCAACCAATGAATCTGTGCTTACGGATACATTTACCATTCTTCGACTGGCAACTATTACCGACTTTACGCCCAAAACGGCTAAAGCAGGTGAAGAAATAACCATTACGGGTCAGAATCTGGCGAATGTGACAGCCGTAAAATTCAATGGCGGTGTCTTACCCGCTACCTTCAAGCTTTCGGGAAGCTCTTTAGTGGTAACTGTTCCAACAGGGGCTGTTGCGGGGCAGATTTGCCTGACTACGGAAGCGGGGGCATCCTGCACGAGTGCGAATTTTACGCCCGAAAAATAGATAAGCAATGGGGTAGTGTCGATTCTAAAATCGACACTACCCCGCTCAGTTTTACACATTCATCAAGTCTTTAACCAGAACTTCATTGATTCGGACATAGCTTTCGTGTGTCCACCCGGCAATGTGAGGGGTCAGAACGACCCGGTTCGACTGACGCAGGTAATCGAACGAAGCCTGCTGCTCGGGGGTGAGCTTCGCTAATTTTTCATTCTCCAGCACGTCCAGACAGACTCCCCGCACTTTACCGCTTTCCAGGCCGCGAACCAGCGCTGATAGGGAGGTGATTTCGCCCCGTGCAATGTTGATGAGGTAAAATGGTTTGGCAAAACGGTCGATGAACGTATCGTTGATCATCATCCGCGTGTCGTCGGTTAATGGCACATGTAGGCTGAGCACATCGGCCTCGGCTATAATTTGCTCCAGCGTAGCTTCCTGAGCAAACGCATCGCCATAATTTGTCAGGTATTTGTCATAAGCCAGCACCCGGCATCCGAAGCCGCTGAGCCGACGGGCCGTTGCACTTCCATTATTACCATAGCCAACCAGGCCAACGGTAAGGTTCCCCAACTCGTAACCCCGATTACCTTCGCGGTCCCAGATGCCCTGCCGAACTTCATGGTCCGCTTTCAGAATGTTGGCCAGTAAACCGAGTAGCATACCAACCGTATGTTCGGCCACGGCATCCCGATTCCCGGCACCTGCATGAAACACGCGAATATTCCGGCGTTCAGCTGCGTCGAGGTCAATTAAATCCAGACCGGCACCTGCCCGTCCAATAAATTGCAGATTCGGAGCTTTACTGAAAATCTCTTCGTCTACCGTTGTTTTACTCCGGATAATAAGTCCATTGAAGGGAGCTATCTGGTTAAGTAGCCCTTCTCTCGTAATTTTTGGTTGATAGTCATACATAAAGCCTGCCTCATCGAGCATGGCAAAGAGCGACGGGTGCATTTCGTCGGCAATGAGAATAGAACGCTGATTCTGGGACATCCGTGGGGTTTTCGTAACTTGCGTCAATTACAGACATTGGACGCTGAATCTTAACGAATGGATTGAACGAGTCCAGTAATCAAGATCAAGTTTCCAACGTCCTTTCAAACTAGTTGGCGAAACTAACAAAAGTAGATGGAACAACGCCAATCCGACGATCCAAACGAAGCTCGTACACCCCAGTCGACCGGCCCGAAATCGGGTGATCGACCAGCCAATACCCCCCCATCAGCCAATGCAAAGCCATCGGCCGATCAGCGTGAAACGCCCCAACGTTCAGCAAATCAGCGGGATGCGAATCAGCGTAACCAGAACCAGCGGGAGAATCGCCAGCAAAATGGCCGTACAGGCGGACAGCGGGACGAAAATCCAAAGAACAACCGCAACGAGCGGGATGCTGGACCACCAGACCGAGGGCCACGTGATGCGGGAGCGCAGGAACGGGTATCGCGCGAGGAAGGCCAAAATCCTCGTAACAATTCTCGCCCAAACGACAGAGACCGTGCCAATGGAAATCGTGACCGAAATGCGTCAGAACCCCGTGAATCAGTGAATCAGGAAAGCCATCAGCCCGAAAACACAGGGCGTACGGACCGGGATGGAGGATCGCAGGATCGTACACCCCGCGATGGTAGTGCCGTCGGCCGTGAGGACCGTCTGGTTATCGGCATCAGCCTGGGGGATTACAATGGCATTGGTCCGGAGGTAATTCTGAAAGCCCTGCAATACAATCGGCTGCAAAAAATCTGTACACCCGTTATCTACGGGTCGATGCGGGTTTTGAATCGCTACCGTAATCTGCTGAATCTGAAAGACTGGAACCTGAACGGAGCACCGACTATTGGGCAAATCAGCCACAAAATGACGAACGTCATTACGTGCTGGCCCGACCAGAATCAGGACATTCAGCCCGGTCAGGTAACGGCAGACGCCGGACAAGCCGCGCTGGCCTGTCTGCAACGCGCCGTCGATGACCTGAAAGATGGCAAGCTGGATGCCCTCGTAACCGCGCCGATCAATAAATACAACATCCAGTCGGAAGAATTTAAATTTCCGGGCCATACTGAATATCTGGCGCAGGAATTTGGTGTTCAGGACAATCTGATGTTTCTGGTCAGCGAACGGCTTCGGGTAGGTGTTGTAACGGGGCATGTTCCCCTTGGGCGTGTTCGGCAGAACGTAACAAGGGAGCGAATTGCGCAAAAGTTAACCCTGATGATGCAATCACTCAAACAGGATTTTGGCATTGAAAAACCAAAAATTGCGGTACTTGGCCTCAATCCGCATGCAGGGGAGGAAGGTTTGCTGGGTAATGAAGAACAGGAAGTGATCAAGCCACTCATTGCCGAATGGCGTAATAAAGGCCAGCTGGTGTTTGGCCCTTATCCAGCCGATGGTTTCTTCGGAACAAGAGGCTATACCAAGTTCGACGCCGTATTGGCCATGTATCATGATCAGGGATTAATTCCGTTCAAGGCTATTGCCTTTGAGGATGGCGTAAATTTTACGGCTGGTATGCCCGTTGTTAGAACCTCACCCGACCATGGAACCGCCTATGATATTGCCGGTAAAAACCTGGCTGATGAAACATCGATGTTACAGGCTATTTACACGGCTGTTGACGTAGCCCGTCAGCGAAAGGAGTTTGCTGATTTAGAGGAAAATGCACTTAAAAAGCAACCCGTAGAAAAATAATTGTTGGTTTACGGTAATTGGTTTACAGGTTTGAATTTACGGCAGACTGGCGCACCGCTTATCGCCTGCGTCGGCTTACTATAAAACCGGAGATTGTAAAATCAACTACTGCACGTACTAAACTCTTTCCAAATGCTTAAATCCATGACCGGCTTTGGCAACGCAACAGTAGAAGCTGGTAGCTTATCTGTAACGGCTGAAGTTAAAACACTGAATTCTAAATTTTTAGATATTTATTGCCGCCTTCCCCGGCAGTTCTCCGATAAAGAAATTGACTTGCGGGCCTTGCTGACCCAACAGCTGGAGCGTGGCAAAGTTGAGTTATCGCTTAATCTCACCCGCACAAGTGGATTACGACCGGGTGTGACAATTAACCGGCCATTGGTAACGGCATACGTTCATGACATAAAAGAAACCGCCAACGGCATGCTGATGAGCGTTTCTGACAGTGATGTGCTTCAATTGGCGTTGCAACAACCAAATGCTTACATGACCGAGTCGGCCGATCCAACGGCTGATGTATCGGACTGGAATACTGTGCTGGCCGCAGTGCAGGGAGCTATTCGTCGATGCGATGAATTCCGCCGGCAGGATGGCGCTGTGCTGGAAAGTAAATTTCAGGAATACATTCAAACCATTAGCGACCGGCTGGCCGATATTGAACAGCAGGACGTTCGACGGATTCCGGCGGTACGTGACCGGATGCGTAATTCGGTGAAAGAGCTTCTGGACAGCGAAACATTTGACCATAACCGCTTTGAGCAGGAACTGGTCTACTACGTTGAAAAGTTCGATATTTCAGAAGAGAAAGTCCGGCTCAAGAATCACCTTGCCTATTTTCTGGAAGTGCTTTCTACCGAAGAGGCAAATGGCAAAAAGTTGAATTTCATTTCGCAGGAAATTGGCCGCGAAATCAACACGATAGGCTCTAAAGCCAATGACGCGGCCATTCAGCGATTTGTGGTACAGATGAAAGATGAACTGGAGAAAATAAAGGAACAGACAATGAATGTAATCTAGAATAGATCCTTTATTTGTGAAATCGAACCTGTTTGGTGACCGGTAGTCCATACACTCTATTGAGGGAACAGGGTGTATGGGCTACGGAATAAATGCACTTGGTAAAAGCTGAATACCAGCGGTTTAGGATCGAATACGGATCACTATTCCCATGGTGAACTATTTAGTTACTTATAGCTAGTTTAGCTGTTCTCTTTTTGTAATAAGCCTGAATTTTGTATCCTTTCTTTTTATAGTATTAAGAATTACCTTGCTACCTGGCTACTAATTCTATGGCATTGACCCTGAAATGCTTTATTATTGATGATGAACAACCAGCACGGGCTGTACTGGAAAAATTCATTCAGCGCGTTCCATTTCTAGAACTGGTTGGCCAAAGTTACAATGCCGTTGACGCGCTCTGGGAAATACAACAGGTGCAACCCGATCTGATCCTGCTCGATGTGGAAATGCCCGAAATGACAGGAATTGAATTTCTGCGATCCCTTAGTTTGCCCCGCCCCCAGGTTATCATGGTAACGGCCTCTCCGCAATATGCCGTAGAGGGTTTCGAGCTTGAGGTGCTGGATTATTTGCTGAAACCCGTTGCTTTCGACCGCTTTTTAAGAGCCATCAATAAAGCCGTTACTAAACTACAGCCCTCGGCCGCACCAATGGTCAGTCTGCCATCATTGAACCCGCAACCGGCCAGCCGAACCGCAGAAACAGCTACTAATCAACCGGCACCGGCCAATTTCTTTCTGGTCAAAGAAGACAAAAAGCTGATTAAGGTCTTGCCGGAAGAAATTGTGTTTGTGGAGGCCATGAAGGATTACCTTACCATTCACCTGCCCACCCGCACCATTGTCACGCACATGACCATGACAAAAATTGAGGAGATGTTGCCATCTGCCCAGTTTCTGCGGGTAAACCGATCTTACATTGTCCGAAAAGGGGCCATTCGGGAAATAGATGGAAATCTGATCACAACAACTGATGGGAAACGCGTGCCAATTGGTGTCACCTACCGGGAGTCTGTATGGAAAGCCATGAAAGAGAATCTTATGTGAAAAATCTACTCGACCGGGCGATTGCCACGTTTATTCGACATCAACGCTTTTTTCGTAGCGTCGGTCGGATTCTGATCGTTAGCTTAATCGTTGCCGTTGCCCTGAGTATGGCCTCATTATCAGTCGGTAATGACTGGCCAACGTTTACATGGTTCAGCGTTAACCTGCTTACGCAACACCTGCTTATTTACTATTTGATGGGGTACTGGCTGCTGCCTCGGCTGCTGTATAAACGTCGACTCGGGTGGCTGCTGCTCTGGATCGTGCTGGGTTTCTGGGGTGCCTACCTCATTAATCGGGCTGTTGTACTTGCTGTTGAGCCAACGCAGCCCAAAGCCATTCATTATGTTAGTCAAATTCGAACGTTTCTCGATGGTCGCGGCTGGTTCGGGCCGTTTCTGTCCTTACGCGTATTTCTGTGGAATTTTGTTTTTAGTATTTTCTCTCCGTTTATTTTTCTAACGCTCAAAGTCATTAAAGACACGATTGTTTTACGGCAACAACAATTCCAGTTGACGCGGAATCGATTATTGCTCGATCGTGATAATGCCGTTCTAAAACAGGATTTTCTGAAAGCACAGGTTAGTCCTCACTTCCTGTTTAACACCCTCAACAGCATTTATTCGCATGTGGTAGGTACTGACGACGGGGCGGCCGATATGGTACTGCGCCTGGCAGAACTCATGCGCTATAACCTCGATACTGCCAGCGCAGCACAGGTATTAGTACAACAGGAAATAGATTATCTGCAAAGCTATATTGTGCTTGAGCAGGCCCGGCATGGCGATCGACTCTTCGTAGAAGTCGATGTGAGCGGGAATCTGACCGACTATCTGATTGCTCCATTGCTATTAGGTACGTACGTAGAAAACGCCTTTAAGCATGGAATCCGATCGGGAACCGAAGGGTCCTATGTACTGGTGAAAGTTGCGTTAGAAGCGGATACGCTACTCTTTATTGTCGAGAACAGCATCAGCCAGGGGCCAACGGTTGTCGTTGCCAGAAAGGCGGGCGGAGTCGGTTTGCCAAATGTTAAGAAACGGCTGGCCCTGTTATACCCAGACCATCATAGCATTGAGCACGATATTACGGATCAGTATTACCGGGTCACCTTACGTATCGATCTGACTCGGGTAGGAGCCCCTCGTACCTTAGCCCAATCAACCGTTCAATGAACAGAGCAGCCTATCGTTCCTGGCTACGCCAGACAGCCCGTCGCGGATTAGTCTGGCTGCTCATGCTAGGGTTGACGCCAATCATAGAAGCACCAACCTTTAAACCCGCCGAGAAGCCTTATTTCTGGATCATATCCTTATTGACTTCCTGCTTAACGATACTGACTTATGAACTCTATGCCCACTGGCTATTTCCCCGATACCTGTATCGTGGCCGACTGTTATGGCTAACGGGTTTATCGATCGTTGTTTTTGCACTGATTTACTGCCTGATGTATATGAGTTATCCCCTTATTCAGCAGACGGCCCGAATACCCGAAACTATACTGACAAAGGGCATATATCCTCAGTTAAACTATTGGTTTTCAATATATAAAGCAGGTCTGGTTGGCTGGCTTCATACACCCAGGACGATTGCTATCGTTTTGGGAACACCCTACTTTTTTGCAAGCCCGTTCCTGTTTATTCAGCTGATTCGTTACTACCTAAACCAGCGGCAGAACAGCCAGCAGACGGAGTTGGATAACCTGCGTATCAATAATGAAAATAAACTCCTTGAACTGGAATTACTAAAAGCTCAGCTCAATCCGCATTTTCTATTCAATTCGCTGAATAGCATCTACGTTCGGATTATCGACGTAGACGAAGAAGCTGCCGATCTGGTATTGCGTCTGGCCGAGTTGATGCGCTACAACCTTTATGAGGCTGATGCCCAGACCGTAACGCTGGACCAGGAACTGGAATACATCGAAAACTACCTTCAGTTGGAACAGACCCGGCATGGAGAGCGCATTGAAATCCTCTTTAGTAGTGAAGGGGATTTTAGTGGGTTGACCATTGCGCCCCTGATTTTGCTGGCTTTTGTCGAAAATGCTTTTAAATACGGAATTGGTGGAACACAGCAGGGAGCTTACGTTTGGGTCGAAGCCCACCTCGACCAGTCAGACACACTGGTTTTTACGGTGCAAAATACCTTAATAACGTCTGGGAATCGATCGGCATTCGATCGTCAGCCAAGTGGTGTAGATCTACCCAATGTACGCCAACGGCTTGCTCTTCTTTATCCAGAGTCCCATCGGATCGAAACGGAACAATCAGAGGATAGTTACTCCATTTCGCTCTTTATTCAGCTCGCGCCTGTTCAATACTCGTAGGCGATTCACGTCATCGTATTCCAGTGAAAAAGCTCCTCAGTATACAATTGAGGAGCTTTTTGTTCGTAAAGTGATTGGTAGTCATGCGGCCTGATCGTAGAAGGTTATCATATCAGGGCCTTCGCCGATCGGGTTAAAGGAACCAAAAAGATCGTTCGCCGAAACGATCCAGTTGTCGTCGAAAATGCCGTCACTCTCGTCGATAAACAGGAAATCACTAGACCGGGACGCATTATTTTTCTGCTTGTTAAGGATTACAGTTTTCATGGCTATCAGGGGTTTATGTATAGCCAAATTTCGCCCTTAAACGGTGTCTGTTCAATAAGCTCCGTGACTAACTCATTCGCTGCCCGAATAATTTAGGAGTCTGTCAACTGGCGCGTTGCGGTTTGTTGTCGGGCTCGTTGCGAATCGTAGAATTTAGCCAGACAATGGTAAAGAACCAGTTCGTAAGCCCGTTGTTTGGAAGGAAACAACCGATTGATTGTCATGTGGATCAGGCTTCCGGCCAGTGTCTGAAAATGAGAGCTGGACTGATTCGTCTGACCCAGCGTAGCTAATAAAGGCTGCTGTTGATCGGCCCAGTCTTCCAGGCCGTTCGCTAGCGGAAATGGGCGGCTCAATGCCTGTTCAAGAAGTGGCTTATACGTTCGATACCGTTCGTTTAGTTGCTGGCGTAGATTGGCATCACCATTAAATTCCACGAAAAACCGCTCCTTCAGGTGGTTGAGAAGGGAATGACAATCGTCAATTGTGGTGTTCATGCCTTTGAGTAGCCGGTCTACTTTGTGGGCAGCAAAAGCAAAACGCAGATTTTCGTCGAAGCTATCGCCGGTCTGGCTCATAAACTGAAGAGTACTCAGGCTGTCGTGGTGGAAAACGTGTTCGCAGGTAGCAATCGTTTTCATACCATACCGTTCCAGTTCCCGCTGGTAGGTATCAGTCTGAATTTTGTGAACAATACCACTTTGTACGTAAGGTTGTAATGCTTTCTCGATACGTCGGATTACGTAATGGTAAAACTCAATAAACGGGTTGCCGTGGAACCGCAGACGCAGGTGAGGGTCCTGGTCTTTATAGCGGATAAAAAAGAACTTTGTTACAATTTGCTGCTCAATCAGCTCCTGAATAGCCGGGTAGAGGGCATCAACCAGCAGAATATCAGACGCTTTTTCTCCTGCGTAAATTTTTAGATAGAGCCATTCACTACCCACCGAGAATCGGCGCTGGGGTATGTCGGCCGTTGCCGCATCGATTGGTGCATAGGGCAATGCCGATGAATTCCGAAAGGGGAGAACCAGTTCATGGGTAAAGGCCAGATTGTCGGAATCGCGTACAGGGCAGCTTTCGGGCGTGGTCAAACACTCGACCAGACGAAGTGTAATTCCCCGTCTTAACTCCTGAATTAACAGTTGAACGCAGGCGTCCACCCGAAGATCGATACGTAGTTCATTGTCGCCACTGACAATCATAAACTCCTGTGGCAAACCAATATCGTTCAGTTGTTCGCGTAGTCGGGTTGGGTCGTTGAGTGTGAATTGTTTGGCCATTACTTGCCAGGTTGCTCGGCTCAGCACAATGTGGTTATACCGTACACGAGGCAGGTAAGCCTGTTGGGCCAGCAAGCCCCAGTTCCAGTGCAGATCCAGATAAGCATCCTGGTATTGAAGATTGCAGAGAAATTGATAAACCGGCAGGCCGCCCTGGTAATTATGGGCGTTAGACAAACGAGGAATGACTCGTTTATTGAGCCGCTTTGACCGGAGAATCAGCCGGTTATTGCGAACGGATACATAGAGATCCGACAGCGGAATCTGGTGGTCGGCATCAACCGAAGCCCGGCCTAAGTAAGGAATCTCATACCGGTGCAGCGCCGGGCGCACCAGAATATTACCAGCTCTGGATTCTGGGAAATGAACAATTTCGGCCAGAATTACATCCGGATGATGGTCTTCTTCCTGTCGTGCGCAGTTTCGGATACACTCGGCCAGGTCAGGATCTGACTCACTAAACCGGCTCATTAGATTGACGGCCGATGGGCCTCTAAAACCCGATAAAACAAATAAATAATCGTCGTTATCGATTGCCTGAGCCGAGGGTGCTACCAAAGTACCAAACGCATAACAGCTCGAAGGAAGCGTCTGATGCTTGCTGCCCTGATCGCCAACTTTCTGAAGGTCGGAGTCGGTTAATACGATCTCTCCATGCCCATAACGAAGCACTTCTGTATAACGAGTTAAAACGAATGACTGCCAGTCGGTTAGGGAGGTGGCCTGATGAATCGCGCTACCGGGTAACGACAGGCTATCGATCATCGGGGCACTGCCTACGCCTAAGGTCGAGCTGTTGCCATAGCCTATTCCCATCTCATGGTCCAGGGCCAGGGCCAGTGGCACTTCTTCTTCTTCGTAACGGGTATAAAAACGATGCCGGAAGTCATCGAGATCGTTACTATGAAAGGGCTGGTTTAGAACCAGCAATACGTTTAACTGGCGTTGAAGGTTATTGAGCCAGCGTTCGCTTACCTGGTACTGGTCGCCAGCGAAGGCTGTGTCAATCTGAATCAGGTCGCTGCCCGGCTTGTTGATACCCTGTTCATCGAGGTAATTTAGTAAGGCAGGCAGTTGAAGAGGTGGGGTCGTTAACAGGCTGGTCACTTCCTCAATAACCTGTTGGCTATATAAGACAGAGAGCGATTGGGAAAGCGTGGCTAACCGATTTTGCATCGCAGTCAGGTAGGGATCGCCGGTGAGCGATGGCTCCAGTTCGAAAACAAGAAGTTGACTGTCAATTAGTTCACTGACATAATGAGCCGCATCGTCGGGTGTAACCTGGTAGCGGGTATTCAGAAAATCGACAATGTCATCGCCCGTTACACCCTGCTGGGCAAATGAAAACAGGTCAGCCAGTAAGTCATCCCGGCCAACGGCGCTGATAAAGTAAGTCCGGCCGGTCGTTTCCTGCTGTTGCTCGATAAAGCGAAAGTAATTGCCTGCCAGATAAAGCGTTGAATTAGTAAAAAGCCGAAGCTGTCGCCGGATATCAGGCTGAGCCAGAAGCCAGTCTTTAATGGATTGTAAATAGTCGATGTCTAAACGAACGTGGGGGGCAATGGTGGCTGGTGATCCTGCCTGAAACTGAGTGGTACTACCAATCGAGCCGATTGTACACCCGGCAAATAAGCCATAGGGCGTACTGCGGGTAGTCATTCGGATTAAATACTTATGGAGCGTACTGATAATTTTTGCTTCGTCAGATAGCGACTCACCCGCCAGCCATCGCTGGACTCGGGCAAACAATTGGGGAGAAGCTGTTTCTAAAGCTTGCTGCTGAAGCGGAGTGCTAAACCAGTCACGAAGTATGTCGGGTAGAGCAGCAGGATTGTCCCGGAGTAGTTGGTAACGGGAATGCAGGGAGTCGACAGAAAAAACCGGGCGTCGTAGGACAAAAAAATCTAAACGTTGGATCATATACTAGACGGTCTGGTATTACCCTCTAATATATTTCTTTCTGCTTTAAGAGTTTAATAAAAACGCACTTTGTTAATAAAAAATTAAACTAGTTGGAATTAACTAGTCGCCTGACAATAAGCGGTTAAACATTTGCTGAACTGAGCAAACGAGAAAGGTTCGGTCAGAAAGGCAAAGGGTTGGGTAAACAAATCAGGAAATTGCTGCCTGGGAAACGGCGATGTGATCACCACACCCTGATGCTGTTTCAACTGGGCCGCCAAGTCGTTTTGCACCAACTCTTCGGGTGAGGCCAGATGCAGGAAAATTAAATCTGATTCGGTAACGGGGCTGATTTCCTCTGGGTATGCCATCAGACTGGTTGTCAGGGTTAATTCCTGACAACCAGCCCGACGAATATACTGCTGAAGCAGCGCCTGGCTACCCCCGTCGTAATTGACCAGTGAGCAGCGAATAGTATTGATCATTAGCGAGCCGTGCCAATAGTGAACCAATCGCAGATTTGACCCGATTTGGTCGATGCGGTATTTGTGCCTATCGCATTCAGGTTGACTACGCGTTGCACTTTAACTGACAGACGGTTGTTTTGAGCTGGAGCTTGCATGACACAAAAAGTTAAGAGTTAGAAATAGATTAGTTAACTGGTTGGTTATCTACCGGCTTGGTTGATGATTCAAATGTAATAGCCTGAAGTGGGGGTAATCAACTAATTTAGACCGGTGAGTTAGCAACCTTCGATGAATGCCCGGTTTTTATAGACGAATAGAAAATAGAAAAATTCAATTGGTGCTAAACCCGCAAAAGGTTCTAGTACAGTATGGCTGTGAATTACGTCGAAGCAACTAGAAAATTGACCGCACTATTAAAATAGGGGATTAATAGGGCAGAAGCAAAAATGCTGTTAGCCGATCCCGATAAATTGGTGTGTCACTTGCGTTTGGACGTTGAGTGATGGGGATGCCCATCACGGAATCCAGCGAGGCCGCGATTTTTTGGATTGAGTGAAGCCCAAATACGAGTACGTATCAGGAGTGGAGCCTGAACATTACAGAGAACCAATAATCTCCGATTGGCGGAATTGTGGTAGGAGACATTTCCAGTGCGAAATGAACAGGCTGTGATACATGGCTCCCTTGACTCATTTTGCCGGAGACAGGCCGTTTGAGTCCATTATTATGTCGGCAGCCCCGGTTCTTCAGGATTAACGTTTTCCCGTTAATTTACTTTCATGAAGTTAATTTCTGGTTTGGGACTGACACTGGTCGTTGACGGGACTGCCAGGATTTCGTGCATATTCCGCTGGATCGTTTGGGCAATCTGGTTGAGTGGTAAATCATTACAGTCCAGGCCAAACGGATCTTCAATTTCGTCGCCGATCATTTCGACACCCAGTAGGGCATAGGCCGCCAGGATAGTGGCCACGATGATAAAATATTCGTACTTATCGACCAGTACCAGTGGCAACAACAGCAGGTAAAGACTGATAAATAGTTTGATAAAAAAGCTGTAAGAAAAAGGAATTGGCGTTTTCCTGATCCGCTCACACGACCCCGTTATGTCAAGGAATGCCTGGTGATAAAGCCGGATGGTAATCAAATCTGCATCCCCGACAATGCCTTCTTGTTTCAGCACCTGAAACCGACGCATCAACAAAGCAGCAATTCGGCTCGGAATGTGTGTGTACTGTTTCAGGGCATCAGGGTCCTGATCGTCGGTTTTTGCCAGTTCACTCATGTCTACGCCCGTTCGTAAATGCCCTTTGAGTACCAGGGCAAAGTTGGATAAAGTACGGGCAAAGAAAAGCCGGTTTGTCTTGTCACTGTCCGGCAGCAACGCATCGAGCAAAACCGCCATATTGCGACTTGTGTTGACGAGCGAACCCCATTGGCGACGCCCTTCCCAGAAGCGGTCGTAGGCGGTGTTCGTTCGAAAAACCAGCAGCAAGCTTAAAAGGATGCCTAATAATGAAAAGAAAATGCCGTCGATGGGTACCTCAACGTTGACCACGTATTGATCGACCAGCGTAACAACTACGCCATAGCCGCCAACGTAGGCAACTCGTCGCAGAAGAACCTGAATAACATAACTTGTGTGGAAATGCTTGATTGCCTCACCCCAATCTTTCGCGTCGTAAATAATCATTAACGTTTCAGGAAAGACGAAAGATAATTGCCGAATTTCTGATTAACACCATGGTTCGGGTCAAAAATGTGCTCATACGGCTCATGATCGCCATTGTTGGGCTTCGTAGTCAACTAAAAGTAGAAGTGAGTTTATTGTATACTTGGCCAGAATTGACTTTTCTTAGCCTGCAGCCGTTAACGCTTTCTTCACCTTTTCGTAAAAGGCAGGCACTTTTACGCGCGGATCGCCCTTGCCAAGCGTTTCGATGGGGAGGTAACCTTTGTAGCCAGCTTCGCGAACAATTTGCATAATTTTATTCAGATCGGTTTCCTGTTCCTGACCGTTCACAAACAGTTTTTCTTTGACCTGCCAGGTGGCAGCATAGGGCGCTACGCTGGCAATCTGCTGGTAAGGATCACCGATTTTAAAGCTACCAATGTCCAGGTTTACGGCCAGCCATTCCGAATTAACCCGGCGCACAATATCCAAAACATGATCAGCCGTTTCAATAAAATCGGCATGATTCTGTAACACGATCATGACGCCCTGCGTGGCGGCATAATCTGTGCATTCGCGAATGGCATCGACGACCCTGGTCGTGACTTCCTGCCGGTTGTATCCTGTCGGGAGTTCCTTTCCTGTACCCGAAAATACGCGTATAACGGGCGCTCCCAACCGGGCAGCCGCCCCAGTCCATTTTTTGACCAGCTCTACCTCCGCTTTTCGGCGGGCCGGATCGGGTAGCGTAAAATCATTGCGTACGCCGGTCCCGCTTATGTCGAGCCCTAGCCGAAACGCTTTTCGCTTGATCTGGTAGAGATAACCATCATCGGGTAGCGCCGGGTATTTGGGGAAGTAATACCCGGTGGGATCAACGGCGTCGAAACCAAGCTCAGAACAAAATGTCAGTACATCTTCGAGTGTCATCTGGCCGCTCATGAGCGGTTCGTTGAACGAATAGAGATTACAGCTTAATCGGATGGGTCCTGATTTACCCGTTTTTGTACCAGCTATTGCTTCCTGTGCCGAGGCTAGTGTTTGCGCCGTTGTTGCGATGAGAGGTAAACTGGCACCGGCGGTTTTAAGAAAAGTTCTTCGGCCTGGGTTATTCATAGGGGTGAGGAGTTTAACGTAAAGGCATGATTTCAAAACACATGGCCAAATCAGGCTATAGTATTGATTTGCTGGAGTTTATGGGCGTAAAACAACGTAAGACTAAAACAACTTCTGCTAATCAGAAGTATTTGTATGGAAAGGCTAACAAATTGAAAGCCATTGGATCGTGCTTTTATTGACTAACATAGCCTTTGTAAAAAACATGAAAATAGTACTCAACATATTCCCCTTATGGCTGATAACCGTGTTTGCGATGGCTCAAACAAAGCCAGCATCATCGACGTCGCCAGCACCATCCGCTATCGTTTCGACCATACAGGACATCACGGGCAAACGTTTCCAGCCCGATACGGTCTTCACCGCTCTATCGGAGGAAGACGAAACCTTGCTGGAGAAGGAGCCCATCGCCAATTGGGGACTGGCTCAGGAATCGGGACAGAATATGACCTACTATAATCTGGTCATTGGCACACGGTCCTACCAACTGCTCATCACCAAATCGCCCAAGGCTGAGTTTCCAACGGCAACCTTGCTTCGCTTCATCACACCTAAATCGAAGCCGGAACCCATTGCCCGAGGTACACTCAAACCGAAGGAAGAAAAGCCTAAATAAACCATCAATTTTCGATTCCTTTAGTTACTTTGGCAAAAGACACCCACTAACCAGAATTACCCCTTGACGTACTATCAGCAGCAATTGGTGAAAATCAGGGAAGCGTGCTTTCTTAAGGACTATATCTACGATCAGCTCATTCAGGCCAAGCAATTTATTGACCTGAACTATGCTCAATCGCTCAAACTGACCGACATAGCAGAAAAAGCCTTCCTGTCGAAATACCATTTTGCCCGGCTTTTCAGAAATGCGTACGGCCGAACACCCCATCAGTACCTAACCGCTATTCGGATTGAGAAGGCTAAAAAACTTTTGATAACAGATAGTACGGTGATGGATGTTTGCTTTGCGGTTGGTTTTAATAGTGTTAGTTCGTTTACCAGCCTGTTTAAACGAATTACCGGCACTACGCCCGCGGCTTATCAGGCAAAAAAAGCAATTTTGAAGAAGTGACTCCTGAAAGCGTAGCGTATTCTTGCATCGATTGGACAATAGGCAAATACGATGAAAATAAAGCTAACCAGTATATTGGTCGATGACCAGGAGAAAGCGTTAAAATTTTATACCAATGTGTTGGGCTTCCTTAAAAAGACGGAAATACCAATGGGCGAGCATAAATGGCTCACCGTTGTTTCTGCGGAGGAACAAGATGGGGTTGAAGTAGTTCTGGAACCAATGGGTTTTGAACCGGCTAAAGTATATCAGCGAGCTCTGTTCGAGGCAGGCATTCCGCTAACGGCTTTTCACGTCGAAGATGTTCAGCGAGAATATGAACGATTGGTGAATTTAGGCGTCGTCTTTAGTATGAAACCGACGCAAATGGGACCTGTTACGCTGGCTGTCTTCGATGACACCTGTGGTAATAATATTCAGTTGGTACAAGTGTAGTCGTCATGATCGCCCAGTATCATGACGACTACACTTGTCAGGAGTAATCCGCCTGTTTTATCATCAGGGATGATCCCGGATAAGGACCAATCGGCCCTGAATCGGCGGCTTACCGGGAATGGGGCGCAGACTGTATGGATAAACACCCGTTGGCAATTCACTGCCATTAAACATACCGTCGAATGGTGTCGCATAGCCATTTCTGGATAAATAGACCACCTCGCCCCAGCGGTTGAAAATGGTTACTACAGCATCAGGAAAAGCTTCAATACCGGGTAAGCGTAAAAAATCGTTCATACCATCGCCGTTGGGCGTGAAGGCATCGGGTACGTAAACACGTTCATAGACGGTGATATGAATGGTGTCTTTTACCTCGCAGCCACTCTTGTTTTTGACATCGATTGTATATGTTATATCATCCTGAATAGCGGTTATGGTCGGATTGGCAGTGGTATCGTTATCCAGATAGGTAGAAGAAACCCATTGAAACTGGTTTGGATTTCCCGTGTAAACCGGGTTGAGATTGAATGTATTCCCTTTGTAGGTAATCAGCGAGTCGATGAGCTGGATCGTTGGTATGGGTGCTACAATAGCCGTGCGGCTGGCTACAATACCGGTACATTCAGGCGCTGCTTTGACGGTGTAGGTTACGACATGTTCACCAACGCCAGCCGTTCGGGCATCAAATGCGGCTTCGGTTACCCCTGGCCCGTTATATTCTCCCCCTGGTGGGCTACCCTGTAGCGTAACTACAGGTACATTGGTGCCGCACATATCCGGAATCGTATCCAGCTTGACGGTTATAGGCGGAATTTGTTCAACCACAAAGTTGGCCGATACGCCTGTGCAGCCGTAGGTGTCCGTTGCCGTGAGGCTATAAATGCCAGCGGCTATTGCTTTATAATTTGGGTCGGTTGTACCCGTAAGAATCTGCCCGTCTTTTTGCCAGCTGTAACTCACACCGCCACTGCCAACCAAGGCCAGAGATTCCTGCGGGCAGAGCCGGTGGGAGCCGGTTGCCGATTGGATGACAGCCTGCACCGCCGGTGAGCGCTCAATCGAAAGCGTATCGGTGCGTGAAATACATCCTAATGGTTGCAGTGTCAGCACGGTCCAGTATTTACCGGGCTGACTGATTGTCATGGAGTCGGTAGTTTGGCCAGAAAGAGATTGTCCATTTTGATACCATTGGTACGTAACATCCGTGCTTCCCACAACCTGCATTCGAACTGAGCCAGTCGTAGCGCATAAGTGCCCGGTTGGGCTTAGTTTGCCATCGGCTCCAGCCACGGTGATGATTACGCTCTCTGAATTTCCCGTTTTGCTACAGGCTGCTTTCTGCGAAACAACAAGGGTATATTCGCCTGCGTCCCGCACCGTTATCGATGTGCCGGTTGCATTGGCCAGATTAATTCCATCCCGGCGCCATTGATAGTTCCAGTTTGAATTGGCGGTGGCCTGAATTACCGCCGAATCGCCCCGACAGATGGTCGCATTACGGATTCCCAGGGCTTGGTTTTTGATCTGAACGGCCGGATCGGGTGTTGTGGTAGGCGGGCAATCGATAACCAGGAATTGAAAATCCCGCCGGACCTCACCAATTTTTGTGCCGTTTCGGTACTCTTCAACTTTTACGGCAAACACAAACAATCCCAATTGAGTAGCCGTTACCGAAAGTTGCCCGGTTTGTTCATTAATAGATAACGTCGGGCTGCCCGGTATGGCATTATTGGCATTGAAACCCGATAGCCAGTTTACGTCGGGGTAGGGCGCTGGCGAAACGGCATTCTGGGTATTTCCGGTTCCTTTCTGATTGAGCGGTGTGACGAGCGAGTAGCGGAGGTCGTCGCTATCGGGATCGGTTGCTCCAAAGGGAAATGTAAAGGGGTCGCCGAGGCAGATGTATTCGCCATTGATGGGTGCAAATCGGGGTGAAGAGTTATCGAAGACTTTCCCGTTCTGCTGTAACGCCGGGAATTCCAGATAAAAGGTAAAACCAGTTTGTGATGGATCATTAATGTTATTGATACCCGCATTACGATTGCGGGTTTGATACGAAATATAATACCCGCCCGCGTCAGAATAAGCAGAAGGTGTAAGTTGAATATCGGCCTCGTAGGTAAGCACCACAAATCTCAGGTTACGCAATTCGGCGCAGTATTCATTGCTGAATATAATGGGCTGGCGCGCTGCCGTTTCGCGAACGGTAAAGGTTAGCATCAGCATATTATCCCGCTTCCGGAAAACACCCAGATTGCCCGTATTGGCCTGCCGGGCTATGCCGGGAGTGCCATCTTCGAGATAGTTCGTTACAATGATTCGGTAGTGGCCAGGTACATCGCCAAGGGCCCGCATTTCCAGCTGTCCACCCACCTGATGAGTAGCCCTTGCGGTAAATGAATACCCCAATGCCATAAGACTAAGTATAATCCGGAAAGTAGATGTACGCATAAACTAGTTGCTCTAAAATCACCTGCACTCATACTCGTCACTGCTATGCACTAGTAGGGAATTCTACCCGGTCGACGTTGGGGAATAGGCATTTATTCTACCCGTTTGACCAGTTTTTATGAATACACGAAATGTGTCTTATCTTGTTAATCTGTATATTTGAATCTATTAGAGATAAAAATACACACTTATCTGGCAATCAACTCAATAGTTTTTGATTTTGCTATAAGCCGGGCTGTTCTCTATAACAAGTTATTTTAAAAAAAGCAGCTGGGCCCTTAGCCAATGGCATCATTATTAACACAAGTCAAAAAGAGCATAACCCTGCTCTGGCTACTGTGGTAATTACTTCAATTTTGCTAATAAGGTAATGTTGTTAGCCACCATACCGGTACTTCGGATGTAATGCCCATACCGTAATTCAATGCTCTGCCAGTGACTAATACCAAACAGACCTCCAGGAGGGGCCATTCGTAGCCCTGTACCCAGAAATTGGCTGTTAAATCCCGAGATATCATAGTCGCTGGTAAAATAGCGTTCTGTTAGCGCATGCTGGCCATACGGAGCAAAATACCGCACGGCTGTCTGGTGGCTAAAGCGATAAAATGGGCTGACCGATACGAACGAGGTTAGCTTGATAGGGGCCTCCAGATTGATGGTATGGGCCTGCATTCCCCAGTCGTCGATATAATAGCGGTAGAACGTTCGCAGAATAACCCGGTCTCCGGCAAAATAATGGAGCCGCAGGCCAATGGGTAACTTTAGCCGGGAGCCGGGCAATCGCTCCACGGTTTCGGAGCCATCTTTAGAGTAAATGCGATGAAACGGAGTGCTCAACAAACCCTGCTGAACTGCCGGTTCGATGGTAAACAGCACTTGTAAACGCTTATTGATCACCTGTGATAGCGACAGGCTAAAGTTGTACGAATTTCGGGGCTTATGATCAACAGGATCGGTGTCGCCATGTGCGCCGGAACCGTAGCCATCCGGCCGGAGCTCGGCTGGCAGAATCACCGTCCAAGTATCAAAAAACGCGCCTGCTTTCAGACTTACTTCGCGGTTGTTATCCGCTGAGGCTTTAGCCCAGTTCAGGTTTATACCATAGGATTTGTAATCGTATTCCGTTGAATAGGCCAGTGAAATCCCTTTTGTCGTTCGATTCTCGTCGTTATGGACAGTCCAGGATATGGACGGGTAAACATGGGTATCGCTTCGGGAGGCCGACGAAACGGTTAACGGATCGATCTTGTCGGAAGAGGCTGATGTGTAGTGATCAATGTTAAAATCGAAGGCAAGCGTATGTTGCCGGTTTCGGCGATCTGTGGTTTTCAACACCAGATCGAATGACTGGGCCAGATCGGTTAGCTTTTCAGATCCAATGCCGCCGGTAACTGCCGAATTATTACCGTCCTGCTGGTAATAGCTTGATACCAGATTAATTTCTTCAACCTTAAGTTTTCGCTTTTCGTAAGCCGGTTTTTCACTGGATTGGGCATAGCCAAACTTCATCAGACTGAGCAGTAATCCAACAGAAATACAAATCTTTTTCATGAATTTCGGGGATTAATTACAGCCACAACCACCGCCACTTTTGCCACCATTGGCACCGGCCGCTCCTTCGCGGTAGAGATAAAAGTTCTGTTCGAATTTCTCGGATTTGCGCGCCGATAATTCCATTTCGGCGTCGTTGATACGGCTTTTCTGGTACTCTTTGACCGTAACGCAGGAGGTCGTGCCCAGTACTAGGATACTGGCCGATAGAATAGCCTTGAATGAGGTTCGTATAGTCATCGATACGGTGATTTACAGGGCATTGGCTTTAGCTGACCATGTCTGGTGAATGCAATCGAATAGTTTTTGAGGTGTAAATCACATCGGTATCGTCGATAATGACGCAGGCAATATTTTTCATCTGATTGATCAAATCGAGCCCTACCCGAACACCCATTACCATAACAGGGGTAGCGAGCGCATCGGCCAGTTCAGCATTTGGCGCAATGATCGTCACGCTTTTGATTCCCGATACTGGGTAGCCGGTTTTGGGATCTATTGTGTGCGAATACCGTTTCCCGCCAATTAGCGCATACTTTTCGTAAGTGCCTGAAGTGGCTACAGCCGCATTGCTGATGGTCAGATAAGAAAATGCCTGTCTGGTTCCGGCCAGAAGGTGCGAATCCGGATCCGCGATACCGATCGTCCAGGGATTGCCAGTTGGCTGGTTTCCCCAGGTTGTCAGATCACCCGCTGCGTTTACGATACCACTTTCGACCCCGCGCTCACGCAGGAGCTGTTTAGCCCGTTCGGCAGCATATCCTTTGCCAATACCACCGAAACCAATCCGCATTCCTTTTTCTTTCAGGAATACACTACGCACAGCCGCATTAAGTTGTACGTTCCGATAGTCGATGAGCCTTACCAGCCGCCGGGCCGTTTTGGGGTCTGGCAAGGATGTCAGCGTGGTGTCAAAATTCCAGAGCCGTTTATCAATCGACCCGTAGGTAATATCAAATGCGCCCTGCGTTAGCTCCGACAGCCGTAGCGAGCGCTGAATCAGCGCAAATACTTCTGCATCGACCTGAACGGGTCTGATGCCTGCATTCGCATTGATCTGATTGGTCTGACTGAGCTCGTTATAGGTAGTCAGCAATGCCTCAATTCGACTGATTTCCTGAATGGCTTCATCGATTCGAGCGTTGGCCCAGGCTGCATCCTCGCCAACGACGCTGATTTCGAAGCGATTGCCCATCAGCCGCTGGACTCGTTGGTGGATACGCATGTCCGATTTCATTTGGCCGAAGGTGTCAGGGACTGAATGGTTTCCATAAACGACGATGGCGTCAGCGATTGCGGATAGCCATCCCATTCTTTCAGGACTTTACCATTGGCGTCGAGCAACAGCGTAAACGGAAACTTACCCTGCCGGTTGTATTTTTCGGCCAGTGCTTCGTTATGGGCAACCTGTTTGGTCTCTAACTGATTCTTCGATAGACGGGGGAAATCGGCACGTACGAGTATTAAGCGATCCGTTGCGAATTCCTGAAAAGCGGGAGATTCAAAAACGTCTTTTTTGAGCTTAATACATGGGCCGCACCAATCGGAGCCCGAAAAATTAAGCAGAATCAATTTATGACTTTGGCTGGCTTCAGCTTTAGCGTGCTCAAAATCGAGTTGCCAGCCGGTAGTCGTGATAACAAATGATGTTAGAAGAGATATGAGTAGCAGTTTCATACAGATGTTGGGGCTAACCGGTGATGATTAACTGTAAACGACAAGGGTTTTGCCATCGGTGGCTACCTTATAAACGGTTATTCCCCGACTTCCAAAGCTGTTTTTGCCTTTGCCAGTCAGGTCAAAGCGTGCGCCGTGCTGGGTGCAGTAGAATTCTGTTTTATTGAAGATAATGGCTTTCTTCGGCTCATGGCTACACGTTTGCGTGACAGCAACATAGGTGCCTGCGCTAACCTGGGCCACTACAATTCCACTCTGCGCAAGGTAACCTCCGATGCTTTTCAGCGCCGAAGCTGTCGAACTGGTCAGGTCAATGGTTAGCAGGCGATTGGTAATTGTGCTCAGGTCGGTTGAGCTGCTGGTTGTAGTGGTTACCGGTTGTGTTGTGGTGCCACTGCTGGTTGTAGTGGTTACGGGCGATGTAACGGTGCCCGTTGGCGTAAGCGTCAATGCATTAACGACAGAGTCTCCTTCATGGACACAGGACGTAAGCGCTGCCATCAGCGCTGCCCCTGTGAATCCCATTGATTTCAGAAAATCGTAACGAGTCATAGGTGATAAACTGCAAGTACTGGAGATTATTGACCAATACGCGAACTCGTTCGAAACTGTTGCAGAAATTACTCAAATTGACTGTGCGATTTCCAGGTCGTATAACACATCGTTTATTATGAGCGAGTTACAGCAGACGTCGATTATAAACACTGAGGAAGCAGATGGCCAGCAATCGGCACGATCAACTTATAATCAGCTAACTAGCTACTAAAACTCTTGCAGGAGCGATTCCTATTGCGGCTATTTTCAGATCATTTATCCCATAGCATCAGCCATTGGCGAGCCTCTTCGTTGCCAACAAAATAGCGGCTGACTACTGCATCATTCTGTCGGGCGGAGGCTCTCAGGATCATATCGGCACCCAGCTTCCCGAACTGATTGAGGTCATTCAGAATAATGGCTACCCGGATGTTATGCGGCAAATAAAGAGTCGCTCGGGGTAGCCATTCCTGTATGAACCACTGTAAATCGATTGGATTAAATAATCGGAGCGCCTGGAGGTCGATCAGCCACCGTTTAGGCTGGTGTTTTCTGGCCAGTGCCAGTATGGCCAGTGAGCCATTCTGGAAGCTTTCGCTGGTGGGCAAGCCCGTCCATGTTTGCTGGATGAAGTGCACTCCACAATCGACAATCACTGTGACGTGCTCATTCCGGTACGTTTTCATAGTTACTGAAGAGCGGAATCGACTAAAATTTATGGGGAGCTATAACGACTACTTCTTTTTCAGAATAGGCCCGCTGTAATTCGGCTTCAGCAAACCGGTAAGCATAGATGAACTTGTCGTTTTCGTTATGAATTAGGCCCATATCTTCGAGTTGCACAACGTTATTCCAGATACGTTGGAGACTTCCGTAAAACTCATCTTCTGACTGCGACAGGAGCGCCTGTAGGGCTGGCTGCGGTGTTGGAGTTGCCCGATTTACTTCCGATTTCATGAATGTACGTTGCATCTTCTGACTTATTCAGTTTGGCCGCTGTCTCACGGTTTAAGAAGGTAACGTACATCTTGGGCATCTGATATTTGATTTCTGGCCTTTTAACGCGGTTTTTAAGCTCTTTTAACATCAGTCCAAGGTAGACCTCTGCCTATTGGCTGCTGACCCCATTGCAAGTAGAAAGCCATCGGTAGAGAAAAAAACGAGCTGCTGTGTCCAGAAAAACAATGGGCTTTTACTGGTTCAACCTGGGAGTTATAGCTATAAAAAAGGAAGAGTAGTAAGTAGCCAGAGAGTGGTATGTATAGAATTATAAAGGCCAGCAAAATAGAATTTTGCTGGCCTGCTGAATAAAGTTGTAGTCAAAAACCGAAATGCCTTGCAAGCAGCTTATAGACTGGACGTCATATACAGCTGCAATTTCATCGGGTCGTTTTGCCGTAGCTGGTTACCGAGCGTTACCCGCTGAATCAATTCCCGCAACGTAGGCGTCCCGTTTTGTGGGTTTGGATACGTGGTCAGCAATAGTGCACGATTCGGAATTTTCCGCTTGATAATCTGACCAATGTAATAGGTCAAATCAAACGTGTACGTATCATCCAGTAGCGGTGTATATGGATTTAGGTAATACTGCGCAATCGCTTGTGTTGACCCTGATGACGTACCCGGTACGGTTGCTATAATATCATTCTGACCGTTGACTTCATAAATAGCCAGGTTTAGTACTGGAGCCGCATTATCCAGAATGCTTTGTCGAACCGGTTTTATGACCAGTAAGGCACTGTTCAGGTCGACAAACTGATCGGGGCGCGCAAACGCACCCAGAAACGGAAATTCGATGCGGGTTTGCAGACCGGCTCCCCAGGAGATAGATGTCGTGTTGTCAGTTTGACGGCTGTTTACCGCATCTGAACGGGTCTTTAACGAACTTAAGACTGTGCCGCTCCGGTCGTTCTGCAATTGGGTAAAGTGCAGACTGCTGAGCGGGAACAGCACGTTCGAGGCTGTCTGATTAATATCAGTATCGTGATAATAGAGCCGTAAACCGCTTGTTGAACCCGTTGCAAACGCCAGAAATGTATTATTGGCTGTTGATTGACTCACAAAGGCAAAGCCAGGAAAAAACTCTTCTAATGTAGTTGAGTTGTTAATTTCTCCATTAACCAGCTTTGCGTAGAATGCCTGTGCGATGTCGGCTGGAATCCGCATACGAACGGGCCTTGTACCGGTTACCGGCCTGGGTATAATTGCCTGTTGTAAAAAGGGCTTCGTTTCGTAGCTGGCAGGCGTGGTATTATAAAAGAGTTGAGGAGTCAACGGCCGATTCAGGCGGTACACACTCATATTAAATACTGAAGCAGTATCACCATAAGTATAGGCATAGCCTAATTCAAGCACTAAAGAATCTAAACGCAATGTCGTTTGAGTCGTAAACGAGTTCGACGCATAATCAAGTGCCGCGATTCCTCGTGCCGTTAACCGACCCGTTTTTGCATCAGTCCACTGCCCAATCAGAATATTTTGGTCGGGAGACGTTGGGAATGAGTCAGTCTTCAACACCGTTGATGTCTGAATTGTAACAGAATCAATGGATTGAACCAACAACTCCTGCGGGTTGATGACCGATTGCCCCACGTTAAGATCGCCTGATTGACAGGCGAAAAGTACAATACCGGTCAGCAACAGCAAACCGGCGTACCAGAAAGTACGCATCATAAAAACAGATCAGGGAATTGTTACGCCTAACTGGCGCAATTCGTCATGTGTCAGAGTAGGCATTGCCTGTTCCTCCTGTAATTTCTCGACAACCCGCTCACCGACCCGTTGGGCCTGCTCACTGTTGGTAAAGCCTACCACACCAGGTACGCCCGGTATGGTAGGCTGGTGAATAAACGGCTTGCCGTTATCCAGTATATCGTAACCCCAGCCACTAGATGTGTTAAAGACCTGAACCTTGTAGTGAGGCTGCCAACTGTAGAACAGGTAGCCAGTCAGGATTGCAAGGCCCGCCATTACCAGTAACAACCCTTTGCGGATCAGCTCTGGCCGGGAACGTCGTTTCTTCTGTGGCTCTATGGTTTTAGTTGGTGTCAAGGTCCTGTGCTATGGTTGGGTCGAACTCCCACAGGTCATCAAAACGAGCTGTACCACTCAGACCTGTTGTAACGTACCCTTTACCGCCGATTGCAAAACCAATCGCGTAGGTTCTTCCCGATCCTTCAAATGTTCCGAGCGTTGCCCAGATGTCAGTAGCCGGATTGTATTGCCAAACGGTTGTGCTGCTGGCATCACCGGATGTAATATAGCCCAGGTTGTTAATGGCAAATCCAACAGCATAGCTCCGGGCAATGGTCGACTGATCAGTCGTAAACTGAGCTTTTTCAACCCATAAATCCTGCGCCGGATCATAAGCATACCAATCTCTCAGGGTGCTTCCGTTGTTGTTGCCCGTTCCAACATAAGCCAGTCCGTTGAGCACGATGGCTACGGCACCAACCCGCTTCGATCCGCTGTAGCTGCTAACTTTTGCCCAGGCGTTTTGAGCTGGATCAAACGACCATATATCTTTCAAATAGTTGCCATCATTACCAGTACCCACGTAGCCTTTGTTACCAATCGAAAAGGCGACAGCAGCGTAACGGGCCGTACCACCAAAATCGGATACAGCTTTCCACTTATTGGTTGCCTGATCGTATTCCCAGAAGTCTTTCAGTTTGTCATTATTGGCATTCAGACCGGTTCCGATATAGCCTTTGGTACCGACCGAAAAACCAACAGCATTTGTCCGGGCAACTCCGCCAAAATCGGCCAGCTGTACCCAAGTGTTTTTCGTCTGATCATAAGCCCAGAAATCTTTCAGGCGATTATTGGAAGCATCGTATCCTGTACCCAGGTAGGCAAAATTACCGATAACGAAACCGGAAGAAGAGGCACGAGCCACACCTTCAAAATCGGAACGGTGTCTCCAGTCGCCTAGCGTTGATGCCGTGTCGGAGCTGGAGCAACCGATAAGTGCGCTGGCCCAGCCTATGCAAACCAGACCTAATGCCCAGTTAATGAGCTGTGACCGGCGGTGATTTTTAGTATCCTGATCTGCTTGTGAGAGAGAAGCCGTTTGGGATATAGATTTCGGCTGGAACCCAGTTGCCGAACGAAATCGGATTGGTAAATTAATCATGAAAGATAGCGTAAACGAAAGAACTGAACCGTAAAGTTATATCAATTTGAGTTAAGACCGATGCTTTTGAGGCTTCCAACGGGGGAATTAGCCGAGACGAACGATTAACGTATAAATGGTTAATTTGTCTTTCCTGGCCAGCTCGCGCGGGCTTGAACCTTAAATGCGTTCTGCAAAATTACTTTAAACGGACCTTACTTACTAACGGGGGGTATTCATAAAAATTCTTAATTCTTGCCGACCAGTCAAAACTTAATTTGCCGGAACGGCTAAAGGACCTGTTTAACAAGCGCGCTGGCATCTCTGAATCAGAGGTGCCAGCGCGCTTGTTAAACAGGTCTGTATCTACAGATTGAGGTTTTTCAGGGGACGTACCATCTGGCTGCCACCTGCTTTTCGCTGGATCGATGACCCCAGCGCTTTCAGTGGATTTTGGGTAGCACCCAGGCGGCTGCTGGCTCCCGTACCCGTTATCTGACCGATAGCCGCATTTAAAAGAGCATCGCGGGTGTCGCCGAGCGGATACAGGGTGATTGGTTCCTCTACTTCAACCGAGGGCGTAAAGCCAGTAGCATAATCGGATTGGCCCAGGCTGTTGAAGGACTTGAACACAATCGGCTGCATACCCCACTTGATTTTGCCGGTGTCGTCGGTAATCGTAATGGAACCAACGTTCTTGCCATGGGTAGTCGTGCCAATTGTCGTAACCGTCATGTAAGGGCGCAGGCCATTGATAATCAGCTCGCTGGCCGAGGCTGTCCAGTCGGTTGTCAGCACAAATACCCGCGATAGATTGCCACCAATGTTTTGTGCCTTCGTACTGAATTTTTGCAGAAAGAAATCGCTGCCGTATTCTTTTTGTAATTCGGGTGTAATGGTTGCGTTCCATTCTTCCCGGAAGTATAGTTTGCTGGCATCGACACCTTTGCCAATCAGGCTGGCCAGATTTGCCGAAGAGGACGTATAACCGCCCGGATTGTAGCGCAGGTCAAGAACAAGTTCATTAACGCCCTGGGCTTTAAATTTGCTGAAAATCGCATCGACCTGATTGTCATATTCCGTACCATTGCTGCCATTGGGAGCCGGTACGAACTGATTATAAACCAGATAGCCAATGGTTTTGCTGCCAATTGTATACACCGAATCCAGAAAGACCGGATTTTCCTGATAAACTGCCGTTGTTACGGTTTTTGTGACGTCGGTATCGACCAGGGCCTGATTGCTGACCTGAGCGATTCCGAACGCATAGGTCGTGGCATCGCCGAATAACAGTGATTCATAATTGGTGGTAGACAGCGATTGACCGTTTACTTTGCTGATAATGTCACCCCGCTTCAGCCCGGCCTGTTCGGCGGGGGAGTTCGGTAGAACGTACAATACCTGGGCAATCACATCGGTGGAGCCGGACGTGCGCAGATAGAGCGTAAACTCCATCCCGGTTGTTTTGGTCTGACCACTTAACTCGGCCGTCAGGTCGGTAGCGTTTTCCTCAATCCAGGAAAATCGATCCCCATCGGGTCGTAACGTTGCATCGAAACTGTATAGAATGGAATCGAAAAAGTCAGAAGGAGCCAGGGTGGTGTCAGGGTTTGCCGGAATTTTATCGTTCCAGTAATACACCTGACGCATGTTCTCCAGAATCCAGTTGTCTATCGTTGAGTTTTCACTGCTCGTTCCTGTGGTCTGCGGACTGACGTCATCGACTTTCTTATTGCATGACGACAAGGTTAGCACGAAACCGGCCATTAGCCACAAAATTGGTTTCTGCCAGATAGGCTGATTGTGAGATGCGTTGGTCATACCGTATTTTCTCATCTTGATCTGTATACTTGGAAGACTATAGGCCGTCTTCTGTAATTATGTACGTCGATGTCAAATCAAATGTTGCATACGGTATACAACGTATTGGCAGAATTCGGCCTGTGTCGATGGGATAGCGCACACTATCAGTCAATTACAGAAAGTGTCTAATCACATTTTAATCTAAAAGTCCAGGCCTATCGCCTGGAGCCGTGCCACGGGTTGTTTACGCATATTCGGCTCCAGGCGATAGGCCTGAAATCTACTACCAATTGAATTTTCCTGAATGGGATACAAACAGAGCGAGTTACTGAGTCAATAGAAAATTCTCTGCTGACTCAGTAACTCGCTCTAGTTACGCTGTAAAAAAAACTGGATCGGTTACTTGCTGAACCGTTCAGGAGCAAAAGGATATAGTGATAGGCTGGCGGTTCTACCCGTAACGGTCTCGGCAACTAACTGACCAGTTGCCGGGCCAAGGCTTACGCCCATCATGCCATGCCCGGTAGCGAGTGTCAGGTTTTGCAAATGCTTCAGGCGACCAATGTAAGGGAGCCCATCGGGGGAGCAGGGACGAAGACCCCGCCAGACCGTTTCAGTCGCGGGCATCGTAACGGCCAGATCAGGATAATACCGATTGATCGACTGTACAATACCCCGAACCCGATTCGGGTTTACCGACAGATCGGTTCCAGCAATTTCGAGCGTTCCGGCCAACCGGAGCTGACCGTTCATTGGTGTAGCGGTCGCGCGTGCTTCGAGCATAATGGCAGGTACCCGAATGGTTTGCTCCTGCTTTGGAAGCATAAAGCTATAGCCCTTTCCGCCCTGGAGGGGTAGGGATAACCCCAGCTTTCGGGTCAATTCAGGCGACCAGGCCCCAGCGGCTACAACCACTTCATCGAATGAATAAGCACCCGTAGTTGTAATAACCTCCTGAATACGACCGTTTTGAATCGAAAAATCAATTACTTGCTGATTCTCGAGCATCGCTACACCCAGTTGTCGCAACCGAATGACTAATGCCCGAATCAACTGATTGGGATAGATGTGTGCATCGCCGGGATAGTAAACGGCACCGCGTACTGTGACCCTGGCCGTCGGCTCAAGATCCTGTACCTGCTGACCTGTCAGTAGTTGCGCGTCAACACCCGCCCGATTCGCTACATTGGCTTCATCAGCCATTTCGTGCTCGTTGTCGGGCGTCTGATAGAGCATCAGTAAGCCACGTTCCTGCCAGCCGAAGTCGAGATTGCCCGTTGTGGCCAGTTCCTGATAGAGTTTTTTGCTCAAAAAACTCAGATCGCGTAGCACGGGAATCGCCCGTTCGACGTGCTCGGCGGTAGCATGTTTATGAAAAAGCCAGCCCCAGCGCAGCAAATCGCGGTTGAGCCGTGGCTTTACGTAAAATGGACTGGTCGACCGAAACATCCACCGAATCCCTTTGGCGATCATTCCTGGTGCCGCGAGTGGAATAATGTGACTGGGCACAATCATACCTGCATTGCCGTGTGAGCAACTATCGGCAAACGTACCGTTTTCCAAGAGTGTCACCTCATGACCTGCCTGTCGTAAATAATAAGCTGAAAAGAGACCGCTGACGCCCCCGCCGATGATTCCTACGTTCATGATTAAATCACTTGAAATCCATACTTATACGGGTCATCCTCGTCGAGTAAGATCTGATTGAATCCGTGAATAATAGCCCAGCCTTCAACGCTGGGTATGATGGCAGGCTGGCCATTTAGCTCCGTTTCGGCCTCAATGCGACCGATGAATTTTGAGCCGATTATGCTTTCGTGGATAAAATCCTGACCGGGTTTTAGTTTGCCTTTGGCATACCACTGTGCTAATCGGGCTGAGGTTCCGGTGCCGCAGGGCGATCGGTCAATGGCCTTGTCGCCGTAGAATACAGCGTTGCGGGCAGTTGACGTAGGATCAAGTGGTTCACCGGTCCAGAGAATGTGACTTAGTCCATTGATGGTAGCATTTTCGGGATGCACAAACGTGTACTGCTCGTTCATCCGCTGTCGCATCGTTCGCGCCCAGGCAATGAGTTGTTCGGCCTTAAACTGCTCTATCCCTGGGAAATTAGGTTGTGGGTCAACAATGGCATAAAAGTTTCCGCCGTAGGCTACATCGACTGTCAATGTGCCTAAGTCGGGGCATTCTACCGTTAGGTTTTCAGCCGCGAGGTACGATTTAATATTCGTAATCTTTACCGATTTGACCTTTTTGCCTTCCTGCCGGTACTCAGCCCTAACGAGTCCGGCAGGAACTTCCAGATTCAAAACACCCGGTGTTTTGGGAGTCACCAGCCCCTGCTCAATGGCAACCGTAACCGTACCGATGGTGCCATGACCGCACATGGGCAAACAGCCCGACGTTTCGATGAACAGAACACCCACATCGTTGGCGGGGTCGCTGGGTGGATAGAGTATACTCCCCGACATCATATCGTGGCCGCGTGGCTCAAACATCAGGCCGGTCCGAATCCAGTCGTATTCGCGCAGGAAATGCTGACGTTTTTCGCTCATCGTTGCCCCCTGCAAATACGGAATACTACCACCTGTCACTACCCGAACGGGGTTACCGCAGGTGTGTGCGTCAATGCAAAAAAAAGACTTCATGAACTGGAAATATAGAATGGAAAATGAAGAACTGACCGGATCATGTCAACGATCGACACCTCAGTCTACATGAACCAACTCTTCCAGTGCGGGTAGTTTTGGCCGGTTGGCGAGACCTGTGTTTATGACGTTCAGGATACGCTCGCGTTCAGAACCGGCGAGTGGCAGGCGTGGAGCGCGGACATACTCTGTGCCAAGTCCAACGGCCGTTTCAGCTAATTTAATGTATTGTACAAGTTTGGGATGAATATCCAATTCGAGCAGGGGCAGAAACCAGCGATAAATGGCACGGGCTTCGTCGTAACGGCCTGCTTTGACGAGTCTGTAGATGGCTACTGTTTCGCGTGGGAACGCACAGACCAGCCCGGCTACCCAGCCATCGGCACCCATAACCAGTTCTTCCATCGCCAGCGTATCGACACCGCACAGAATTTTGATCCGGTCGCCAAAGCGGTTGCGGAGCCGGGTAACATTCGATATATCGCGGGTCGATTCTTTAACGGCCTGAATGGTCGGCAATTCAACCAATTCCTCGAACATGTCGAGTGTCACCTCGATTTTATAATCAACCGGGTTGTTGTAAATCATAATCGGCAGGTCGGTAGCTGCGGCAATGGCTTTAAAGTACGTGCACGTTTCACGTTCGTCGGCTTTGTAGCGCATCGGCGGCAACAACATTAACCCACTAACGCCCATCCCGGCGGCCCGTTCGGCAATGCGAACGGCTTCCCGCGTGGCTCCCTCAGCGATGTTTAACACCACTGGAACCTGTCCGTCAACATAATCAACGGCTGTTTTGACGAGTGTATCTTTCTCGTCATTGGAAAGCGTACTGGCTTCGCCGAGCGAGCCACCCAGAATAATGCCGTCTACACCCGCGTTGAGCTGTGCTGCCAGATTAGCGCTGAATGCTGCCAGATCGAGTTCTTCGTCTGCTGTGAATTTGGTCGTTAAGGCCGGAAACACGCCTTGCCAGTTGATTGCCATAGTTGAGGTTGGTTAAAATTATAGACTACTCACTAACTTACTCAGTACATAATAATTTGCATCCGGGATAAGCGTTACTGCACCCCTGGCTGGCAACGTTTTCCATTGCGCGCTTGGCGTTAGCTGCTTATACGGCCCCGATTCATCGAGGCATACGCGCACGGGCATGTCGAATCCAGCGACGCAATTTGTCCAGCGGTATTGAAACCCACCCGCAACCGGGCGATATTCGAGTACTGGAATTCGGGTGTCGCGCAGATATTGATCGAAAATGGGTTTGAGATTCAGACCCGTCTGCTGGCTCATATAGTCCTCGATTTGCTGAGTCGTAACGGTCTGGTGATAGAACGTTTTGTTCATCCCACGCAGGAGTTGCCGCCATTTCTCGTCGTCGTTAACAAGCTGCCGGATGGTGTGAAGCATGTTGCCGCCCTTGTAATACATATCGCCGGAGCCGCTATGATTAACATTGTAAATGCCGATAATGGGTTTGTCGTTACGAATGTTACCTCGACAGCCGATCACATACTGTGCCCCGGCATCTTTCCCGTAATAATATTCCGTAAACAGATTTTCGGAGTAGTTCGTAAAGCTCTCATGAATCCACATATCGGCTACGTCTTTGTAGGTAATGTTGTTGGCGAACCACTCATGCCCCGATTCGTGGACAATGATAAAATCCCAGAGCAATCCCCAGCCTGTTTTCGATAAATCGCGGCCCAGATACCCATTCCGAAATTTGTTGCCATACGTGACCGAGCTTTGGTGTTCCATACCCAGATAAGGTGTTTCGACCAGTTTGTAGCCGTCTTCGTAGAACGGATAGGGCCCAAACCAATGCTCAAACGCTTTCATCATCTGCGTAACCTGTTTGAATTGCGAACGAGCGGAATCGACGTCGTCGCGCAGGGCATAGAAGTCGATGGAAAGCGGACCTTTTTCACCTGCATATTTCTCACTCCAGTGTTCATATTGCCCGATGTTCAGGTTTACACCGTAGTTGTTGATCGGGTTGGTTACGTACCAGTTGAAGGTGCTTGTATGGTCAGGATTCGTTATTACCTGCCGCAGCCGACCATTCGAAACATCGGTTAAACCTTCAGGAACCGTCACGCTGATCGCCATCGAATCCGGTTCGTCGTACATGTGATCTTTGCAGGGCCACCACGCACTGGCGCCCAATCCCTGGCAGGCAGTGGCAATGAACCAGTTGCCCGATTTATCCCGCGACCAGACCATACCGCCATCCCAGGGGGGACGTTTGGCAATGCGCGGTTTTCCGGCATACTGCACCGTGATGGATTCCGTCTGGCCGGGTTGTTGTCGCTTGGTCAAGGCAACAAAATACGCGTTGCCATCCTGCCGGAATTTGAGTGACTCGCCATCCTGTTCAACGTTTACCACCCGCAGCGGCCGCTGGAGATCTACCTGCATGGTTTGCCCTGGCTTCAGAACGCGATACCGGATCATCGTAGAGCCGCTAAGCGTGCTATCCGTAGGCTGAACCCGGACTTTAAGATGATAAAAAGCAAGATCCCACCAGGCCCGTTCGGGCGTGATGGAGCCGCGTAGGGTGTCGTCATGGGTAAATTCATACTGTTGGGCTGATACCAGAAGGGGCAGAGTAATCAGCAGCAGGACTAATGTCAATCGGGTCATAATCGAACAGACGCTTAACGAGGGCCCGGAGGGCAGTGTTGAAGCAGATAATTGGTGTACAACGTGTGCAGATGCTGCGATGTGCCCGGTCCTTCCGAAATGCTGTGTGTCCGGTTCGGATAAGGCATTACCTGAAACTGCTTGTTGTATTTGATCAACTCATTGATGAGCACTTCAGCATTGTCGTAATGGACATTATCGTCGCCAGTACCGTGAATATAGAGTAGGTTTCCTTTCAGGTTTTTGGCGTACGTAACGGGTGATCCGGCTACAAAATCCTCGCGGTTTTCCTGAGGCAGGCCCATATAACGCTCCTGATAGATATTGTCGTAGAAGAGCTGGTTGCCCACAGCGGCAATGGATATACCCGTTTTGTAAATATCCGGATATTGAAACAACAGGTGTAAGGTTGTAGAACCACCGCCACTCCAGCCCCATACGGCCACGCGGCTGGTGTCCATATAAGCATGCTGTGCTAATAATTTCTTAGCCCCCATCGCCTGATCGCGGATGTTGATACGACCAATCTGGCGGTAAATGGACTTGCGCCAGGCAGCACCTTTCAGGTTGGGCGTTCCCCGGTTGTCGAGGGCAACGTAGATGTAGCCCGCTTTGGCCATATCGCCCACGAACATGTTGTTGCTCCCCACCGAAAAAACATCATTGACTGTGCTGCTGGCTGGTTCGCCATAGACGAAAAAAACAACCGGGTATTTTTTCGTACTGTCGAAGTCGGTTGGTTTAGCCATCCACCCATCCACCGTAATGCCATCTTCGGTGGTCAGGTTGAAAAAGCTGACGTTTGATTTCGGAACAGGTTTAACCCGAGCGGCAATACTTTCTGATTCGATGACCGGTTTGTGGTCGGGGAGGGTTATCCATTCGCGCGCTGGGGGCGTTTGGTAGCTCGTAAATGTGTGCGTTGCCAGCCGACCGTTGGGCGAAATCGTATAGCCGTGCGTACCGGCCAGTCCGGCGGGTGTTACGCGCTCTGCTTTTCCCTTCCCATCCAGACGAGTGCGGTACAGATACCGCTGATTCGTGTTCTCGGGGGATGCGATGAAGTAAATTTGATTACTCGCTTCGTCGATGTGGCTGATTGTCGAAATATCGTAGGAACCGGGCGTTAGCAAGACCTCCTGTTTGCCATCGGCACTAACGCGGTAAATATGCCGCCAGCCGTCTTTTTCGGATACCCAGACGAACGCTTTGCCGCCGTTGAGCCACTCCCAGCCAGCAGGACCAGCAGGGCTCCAGCGGTCTTTGCCATCGATCCATGCTTTGTCTGTCTCCGTTGAAATGAGGCTGGACGAACCGTTGGTTGGGTTGCAACTAAATAACTTACTCTCGTTCTGTTTACGGTTCAATTGCTGGACAATAACAGCGTCCGTATTTGGGAACCACTCCATTCGGGTGAGGTAGTGCTGCTGCGGATCGCCTGGGATGGTCAGCCAGTTGGTGGCTCCACCAGTTGCCGCCACGATCCCAATCCGGGCAGGAGAAGGGTTCTCGCCAACTTTAGGATATTCAACGGGTACAATATGCGAGTAACTGGAGTCAGTTGTATTCAGCATCAGGTAGTCCCGGATGCGGGTGGCGTCAATTTGCCAGTAGGCAATGCGTTTGCTGTCGGGACTCCACCGAAAACCGTCACGGCAATCGAACTCTTCTTCATAAGCCCAGTCGAAGGTTCCATTAATACGCTTACGTGTACCATCGGTCGTGAGTTGAGTTCGCTTACCTGTTGCCACATCGTCTACGAACAGATTGTGATCGCTGACATAGCCTATTTTCCTGCCATCCGGAGAAAATTTCGCGTACATCAACGATTGAGCGGGTAGTGTCGATGCACCGGAACCAGCTCCGAGTTGCCGGAGCTGGCCACTTGTTCGGTTTAGCAGAAAGTAATCGCCCCGTGTATTGTATCGCCAGACACGCGCGGTGTTCGTGAAAATCAGAAGCTGACTGCTGTCGGGTGTGAACGCAAAATCCGTAATGACCAGCGGTTGGTCAGAACCTGGCTTACGGAATTTGTCTTTCGTGATCAATGGCGTTTTATGGCCAGTACGAATGTCTGTTCTAACCAGGTCGCCCTGTTCGACCGACGCGTAGGCATTGCCATCGGCTGACCAGTGCATCTGGCGACCGGGGATCTGAGCCAATGAAAGGGAAACAGATAAACCAAGCCAGGCCGTCAGCAGGGTTTGGCGAAATGAAAAGGGTGATGAAGTCACGAAAAAAGCAGCTTGTTTCGGTTAGCCAGTAAAGTTACACGAAATTCAGTATGCTGCCAGAAAAGAGGCTCTATTCAACAATAACAGCCGTGCCATTGGCGCTGACCATGAGCATAGCCCCGTTGCTGCCGATGGTCTGATAGTCTAAGTCGACTCCAATAACGGCATTGGCTCCAAGCCGGGTAGCCTGATCAATCATTTCCTTGATGGCAAAACTTTTTGCTTCGCGTAGCGCCTGTACATAGGCCCCGGAGTGGCCGCCAACTACATCCCGTATCGTAGTAAAGAAATCCTTGACGAGATTCGCGCCGATAATGGCTTCCCCGTTGACCAGACCGACGTATTGGGTAATTTGTTTGCCTTCGATGTTAGGAGTAGTGGTTATGAGCATTGACAGGAAGCGATGAGTGGTAAAGATCGTAAATATACAGTTGTCTGTTTATTCAACTGCGTGTTTCACGCCAATTAATACATAGACGGTCGTAGTTTATGCATTTAATAGCACGAATCGATCAATAGCCCGACTGGTTGAAGGGCTGGCAAGGCAGTACTCCTCGGCCAATTTAAACCTATAAGGTCTTTGAGACCTTATAGGTTTAAATTGGCCGAGGAGTAGTCTGAAGATCAGTATTGGGCAAGCAGGCTGTCGCGCTCCAGTGATTTAGTTACCAACACAATCCGCTCGGCTGTCGATGGCTCAATCCGGAATATCTCTGTCTGCTTAGCTGATTGGGTGCTTAACTCAATAATATATACGCCATACGGTAAGGCTGCCATATCGAACCGGCCGAAAAACTTGTTTTTGGTGACATAATTATCATACACTAGATCTTTGCTTTTTACGCTAAAAAGCCGAATTCGTAGCGGTTGAGTGCTATGCTTTTCAACGCGGACATTGATGGCCGGTCTGTTTTTATCCGGAAGGATTATAGCCCGGAAACTGACTGGATCAGTAGCAATAAAAGGTTTTCCCACATAGGTCTGAGCATAGATTGAGGGGGAGATCAGAAGAAAAAGGCCAAAGAGAGCCCGGCCGATGCTGGTGTACCAGCATTGGTTTGATGGAAGTAGTCTTGTTTTCATGGTGTGGATAGTTTTGAGAATGCTTTGTATATCAGGGTTGCATCATTGATAAGAAGTTATTCTACAGACATTATCTTGTTTTATTTATGAGTCGCTGTTAGTCAGGACATTGGCAACAAGCGTAGCAATAAATTTGTCTGTGTGATCAGGCTTGCTGTAGATCAGATAGCTATTGCCTATTTGGCCCTGTTGAATGGAGAGAATTGTGAACCCATGGCGAAGCATGCTTATAGGCTCCTGAGCGTCGGCCGTATTGCGTAATCCGGCTGTGCAGTTGTGGGTGAATACCCTTAGGGCTTTCGCTCAGTTTAGAAGCGTGCCACGGTTACTGATGATGTTCCTAATAACCACGGTCCGTCGTACGGTGGCACGCTTCTGGACAAAAGCCTATTCTTATTAAATGAAGCGTAGTGTATTAACGTTCCGAAACGGAAGTCCGGCCCATTTCGGAACGTTAAGAGTTTATTGGTAGGTGAAAAATAGAAGAAATCCGGGCGTTAAAATTGAAAATAGATAAACGATCCGCTGCTTTTCTGGGTCAGAATAACCAGGATCAGCATGATTGTCCAACCAAGACTGATTGCCCACCAGGGCAGGCGTTTCGACAATTGTACCAGCGAACTATTGCGCATAAACCAGTGACAGCCAATCAATGCCACGGTGATAATACTGACGGTCAGAATGGCCAGATTCGTGAGCATGGTCGCCCCATTGGGAATGATGCCAAACATGGCAAGCAGGAGCAACATGGCACCTTTAAACGTAGGAGCCCGAAAAAATACCCAGGTTATATTTACCAGAAAGAGCGTCAGTAAGGCAAGGCCAAATCGGGTAAATGAGTTGGAAACGGCTACTGGTGGAATAACCGAAGCCCGGCTAATCAGGGAGCCTTCGACCACCAGTTCAGTCACTTTCGCGCGTCGGCGGGCCGACCAGTCGCGCCATAACCGTTCGATGCACAGAAATAATCCGTGCAATCCGCCCCAAATCACAAATGTCCACGACGCTCCATGCCACAGACCACCGAGTAGCATGGTAATCATCAGGTTAACGTAGGTTCTAACCGATCCATGCCGATTGCCCCCCAACGGAATGTAGAGGTAATCACGCAACCAGGTCGAGAGGGTAATATGCCACCGACGCCAGAAATCAGAAAAACCAATGGCTGCGTAGGGGTAACGAAAATTTTCGGGCAGCACAAAACCCAGGCATAACGATACACCGATGGCGCAGGTCGAATAGCCCGCAAAGTCGCAGAATATCTGCCCCGAAAAGGCTAGTACACCCATCCATGCGTCGAGTGTCTGCACCGGGAACGGGAGCGAGAAAATCAGATCGGCCGTTTCGGCCAGCAGGCCATCGGCTATGGTGACTTTCATAAATAAGCCAAGCGATAGAAGAAATAATCCCCAGCTTAGTTGTTCGGCCGTTGCCCGACGTGGTGTCTTGAACTGCGGAATCAGATCCTCAGGGCGCACAATCGGCCCCGCAACCAGGTGTGGAAAAAAGGTTACGAATAGGGCAAAGTTCAGGAACGAGGGTTCAGGAGCAAACTTACGACGGTAGACATCCAGCGTGTATGAGAGTGTCACGAACGTGTAAAACGAAATGCCGACCGGTAGAATAATATCAGGCTTGGCTGCCTGAAAAACGATACCTACGGGTGATAATAACGCCGTAAAATTCTCCAGCAGAAAGCCGCCGTACTTAAAATAACTGAGCATGCCCAGGTTCAATACGAGGCTAACCGTTAACAGGAGTTTCCGGCGAAGCGGGCGCTGTTCGAGCGAAATCAGCCGGGCCATGTAAAAATCAACCACCGTCGAAAGCCAAAGCAGTAAAATGAACGGCGGATTCCAGAGTGCGTAGAACAAATAGCTGGCCAGTAGCAGGTTGATCTTTTTCACTTTCCACGAAAAAGGCAAATTGTGCAGCCCTAATAGTACAGCAAAAAAGATAATGAATGTGTAGGAATTAAAGACCATGAGTTGAGTGCGCTAAAGAGAGGAACTATTTTTTTTAGTCGGGCTGGACGAACTTCGGGGGATCGACCTGCTCATTTTTTTCTCAATAATCGGAATCAGATCTTCCGTGAAGCGAATAGCATCCTTTGGCGTCAGGTGCGACCATTCCGGGCACTGAAAACCAGTGAGAGCTGGGTAGTCTTCGAAAAAAATGCCGGGTGTCTGCGTATGAGCCAATAGTCGATCCCAGTACAATTCACGAGGGAACATCTGTTTTTCGATCTGCCGAAAAGGGCCATCCGACGGTGTTCGGATAAACACCACCTGACCTCCCCGCGCCCGGATCTGATCGACCGACTGCTTTGTCGAATTGAGAATTTCCAGCAAGGGCGGTCCCGCAATTGCCTGTTTGGGACTGTGTGCGCCAATATCCAGCCAGACGGCCTTTACCTTGTTTTGAATAGCTGTATCGGCAACAAATGCATCCGTCATTTTCGTTTGTCGGTCAATGTCAATTACCGCAAACTCAGGCGGGAATTTTGGGCCGCCCCACGCACCGGGCCGGGTCGGGATTGGCAGTAAATTCAGGAGCGGATTCAGGGCTAGTCGCTCGGCATCCAGAAATAGGAAATTAGCCTCCAATATCCGATTGATCTGAAAACTAATCTGTTGAGACAATGACCATTTAGGATAGGCCGTAACCCGATTAATTGCCTCTTTTTCGGGAAACGAACCGGTTGGCGTAAAAAACAGCCCTTCCGTTACGTCGATTAAGACTGTTCCTTTGAAGTTTTTGTCGTTGCCCAGATCGGTCAGCATGGGGCGAGGTGACGTACCAACCATCGATAGCTGAATGGGTTTTTGCCCGGTTATTCGTTCCCAGGTGCTCAGATCCAGGTCGAATTTGATGCGCGACGAGCCAATCAAAACAGGTCGTGCCGGACTGCTCTGGTAAATCAGTTTCCGTTTGCTGGCCCAAAGGCTTTCGTCGTCGTTGTACGATAATACGTAGTTCTCGTGACGCCAGTACAATTCCCAGCCAGCAATGAAGGCCAATACGAGCAGCAGCGTAAGCCCGGCGGCTTTTGAATAAGCGGTTGTTTTCATGAGCATGGTTAATAAATAGACAATACAACAGTGATCAGGTGAGCAGTCAGTTTACTATGAGTTGTTAATTTGCCCGTCGGGTCTCGTCATCGGAGCCGGTACGCCGTTGACGTTCGCCCTTCAGTTTCTGGTTGCCAAACGAGTAGGTCAGGTTCAGAAGGGCAATACGTGTGTCGAATGTCAGAACGCCTGCCTGTTGCCCATTTGCCGTTTCGACGGATGGGCGGAAACGATTGGTATGAAACACGTCCTGCACACTGAACTTGAGCTTGAGCGATGAAGAGACCGTTTTTTGAATGCCAGTATCCATAGCGCCTAACCAGGGCGACTGCCAGATGCCGTTTACAGCGGGCGTACTGACCCATCCGTTGAGTTCGGCCGTCCAGCCGTGGCCCAGCGTAAACGCGTTGTTGCCGTTCAGCCGCCCTGCTAGGTTCTGTACCTGCAGAACGGTTCCTTCGTAGTCATATTCAAAGCGGTTATAGTAGCCCAGTACATTGGTTTGTAGCTGCCAGCCTTTCACAACGGTCAGTGGCCAGCTCAAGGTCAGGGTGTAGCCCTGGGCACTACCCAGGTTTTCAGTCGTGACGTAGGTCTTATTGCCTTCCAGTGCATGGATCGTAAAGAACATCAGGTCAGTTGTGTAATTGGCTCCCAATGACCCGAACATGCCGTTTTTTAAACTTAATTTCCCTTCCAGCGCATGCGTAAACTGAGGTTTCAGGTAGGCGTTCCCCTGGCTATAGGCGTATGGGTCTACATACCCTCTGGCCGGATTCAGGTTCTGGTAGTTCGGCCGGTCGATCCGGTAGCTATAAGAAAAGGTAAACGTCTGGTTCGCCGACAGAGGCCGCGATACAAACACACTCGGAAACCACTTTAAATAATCTCGAACCACAACCTGATTCAGCGTTAGTGAGTTACCTTCTGAATGAGTGTGCTCGGTTCGTAAACCTACCTGAACCGCTGAATTCCCCCACTTTCCCGACACGCTGGCATAAACAGCATTGACACGCTCGGTATACTGAAAATGGTTCGATAGGGTAAGATCAGGCACTAACACTCCATCTGGGCCGCTGCTCAGACGAAGATCGTTGTCGGTTTGAACCGATGCACTTTTCAGGCCGGTTTCCAGCTTCCAGCCTTTCGATAGCGGACGACTATAATCGGCCTTTACCGTGCGGATGTCCACTGTAGATGGCTGTGTAATCAACAGCCCGCCGGTTGGCGGATTGACATCGCTGGTGGCAATAAGCGTTTCGGTTAAGAGGCTGTTCGAATATTGACGATTAAAATGGCCAATGTCGAAGTCGGCGGATAGCTGACCGCCCTTTTCGCCGAACGAATGTTGCAGATTGAGATTGCCAATCTGATTTTGCGAAACCGTTGAATACGTTTTTTCAGTCGATGTCTGGAGGTAAACCGGCTGACCATCGCCCCGCCGGAAACTTGCCCCCGCCGGTCCATGTTCGTGATGATCGCTCCAGAAACCCGTCCACACCACGCCTATTGTTGTCGTTTTAGACGGCGAAAAATCAAGCCCTGCTTTGGTATTCTGGCCCAGGTCGCGAAAAATCAGGTGCGTATATTGGCTGACCACGTTACGCCGTGCCGGATCAGTCGCACTGGGATCAGGCTGATTGCGGTCCAGCTTAAAATCCCAGTAATTACCGCCCCGGTTCAGGCTGTAATTTCCAAACAGGTTCAGTTTCGGCGTGCGGTGATTGAGTTGCAGACTACCCCGTTCCCGATCATATTGGCCCGTTCCGCCAGCCACTGATACCGAGCCATTGGTGCCAACACTGTTATTCTTTTTGAGCCGTATGTTGATAATGCCCGAATTTCCGGCTGCGTCATACTTCGCTGAAGGATTCGTGATGAGTTCGATTTTCTCAATGTTATCACTCGACATGCTCCTCAGCAGCGCAATGACATCCTGCGCTGAGAGATACGTCTGTTTTCCATCGATCTGAACAATAACACCATCTTTTCCCCGAAGCTGGAGCCGCTCGTTTTGATAGTCTACCGTTACACCCGGCGACTTTTCGAGCACTTCGAGCGCTGTACTGCCGCTACCGACAATACTATTGGCAACGTTGATGACCATACGGTCGAGTTGCTGCTCAACGAACGGCTTTTTGGCCGTTACCTGTACTTCGGCCAGTTTACCCGTAATTTCAGACAAGGCCAGCGTCGGAACATGAGTGGGTGTATTGCTGACATCCAGGATCATTGAATGCATTTTCTGATAGCCAACGGCCGTAGCCCGCACGATATACTGCCCAATCCGAACATTCTCAAAGGCGTATGCTCCCTGCTGATCACTGGCTGTTCCTTTGGCCGTACTCGAATCACGGGCGTTGAGCAAGGCCACACTCGCATAGGGCAGGGGTTTGCCGGCACCGTCGCGAATGGCTCCTGTAAGTGTCGTTTGTCCGGATGCCTGGCTAAACAATAAGATGATTATGGCAAAAGTCCATTGTGCTGATTTCATGATAATTAGGTGTGGATAAACGCTTCCTGTCAGGATGGCGCATGGATTAATTTACTCCTGAAAACTGTGCGAATGATCAGTTTTACGGCCAGCTAGGTACTGTGTAAAGCTGAGGTAGAGGTCGATCGTATAGGTCAGAATCCATATATCGATTTTATCGATATATGGATCAACATCTCGATCCGTCCTTCTGATAGAGTGTCTATTATTCGCTTGCTCATTTTTAATGAGCTATGCCTATGTTCAGCGCAGGAAAGTATACGTTCATAATGGTGTGGTTTAAGTATTCAGTAAATGGATTTTTCGTTTTCTGATGAGTCGTTGAAAATCAGGTTGTTGGAAACAGGGCTGTTCCAGCAATGCACAGTAGGGCTACGACACTTTGGCAGTTGGCCAAAAGAAAGCAGGAAATGACAGCTACAACGCTACCGACCAGGCTCAACAACGAGCCTGGAAAAGAACAACTGCTTTAAATCGTTACAAAAAAGAAGAGCCTTAGCTCGACAAGGTGTCAGGAGCTTGAATCGTTATACGCGAAACCAACAACCAGTTCAGGTTTTGGAGAAGATAAGGTAAAGACCACTCAACTAACCGGCTACAGGGGGTCTCTAGGCAAGGGTAGGCACCGGCATACTTGTTTAGTTGCAGAATAAAAATAAGTATTTTTACGGATATTGATTGAGTAGTTTGAGCGAACGGTAAGTTCGGTAAACCTATTTATGAAAACCTACCGTTCACTCAATAAATTAGATCTTTGATCGCTTGATTATGGGTATTTATTTTTATTAACATACTTATAATTAGACATTTAATCAAATGGTGGGCCAATTACCAGGCAGTGCTAAAACCGCTCGACTTGAAGCGTCTTTGTGGGTGATTCACCACCCTGTTATTTCTGTAGCTTACTCATTCAGAACGGTATCGTTACCAATCAGTTTCCAGGAGTTGTCGAAGAAACCAGCCTGCTTTATGCTTTTACTGCCGGTCTTTAGCATGTCCAGGCTGAAAATCATAAAATCAGGAAAACCGCTTGCCCCGGCAAAATATTGATTCGCGGAAGCTGCTTTCAACCCTTTCAGACCCGTTCCACCAATCACGGCCACCGACGCAATAGGCGATCCTTTGATTGGCCAGACAAAATACGTGGCCAGATCGTCGCCTTGCCAGCTCTGGCTCCCTGCGCGAATCAAATTTCGCTCGACCTGAATTGGGCAGTCGTTTAACAGGAGTTTCCAGGCGGCATTTGTGCTGGCGTTGCCGAAGAGAATAATTCCCCGGTCGGCATATTTCTGAAGCGAAAACTCTTTGTCAGCTACAATGTCTACAGCACCATTGCCCCGATAATACCATGTTTCAGCATCATAGCGGGCTTTCTGAAGACTCCACTCGTTTTCTTCTTTGGAGCCAAGTGTACTATACACAAAAACCATTCGGTTTGTAAAGGCATCTTTAAATGTTCCATAGCGATGCGGTCCTTTTTGGGCTAAATCGGGCTGTTGAGTGATCAACCATTGACCATTATCCCGGCGCAGAAATAAACTATCGTTCGTACTCTTCGTCGTGTAATCAACGGCTGTCATCCCGTCGAGTGTGAGCTTGATGCGGGCATTTGCGCCAAAATCAGCCAGTTTTATTTTCAGCAGATGGACGTTTTCGGTCGAACCCGTAATGGCCGCTTTCGTCCGGTTGAGTTTTATTCGACTGTATTGCAGTGGCTGGTTTTGCTGTTCGATGGAAGCCCAGTAATAAGAGGACGAAATACCTGGGCTGGAGGTCATAAAATCAATGGCATTCACCGTCGAATCGACGGGTCGCTGATGCCATTTGAAGAAATCGAATAAGGGTTTCCAGTCTACACTCTGGTCGCCAAACCAGTGTTCGCCGTTAGGATACTCATAATAACTCAGATCGGAATGAAAATTGCCCAATAGCTTCCGCATCTGGCGCGCATACGTTACGGGCACTGTTTTATCGGCATCGCCATGAAGTACATAGATACCCAGTGGTTTATAGTTGCTGACCAATTTCAGTACATCACTCTGATTGCCAGCCCGCAACAACATGCGCTCTATCGGATTATTGCTGCTATCGGGAATGACGCCGTCGGCAGAGCCATATTCTTTTAAGGTCGGATAGCCCGCGCAGGGAGCAATACCAGCCCATTTATCAGGGTAAGTCACTCCCAGAAACCAAGTCCCATGCCCACCCATCGAGTGTCCGGTCAGATAGATGTGCTGTGGATCTGGTTTGAATCTGTTTTTGGCGATCGACAGCACTTCCAACGCATCTAATCGTCCCCAATCTTCCCAGTTGAAGCCACGTGGCCGCCGGTTCGTAGCCGCTACTAAGGTGCCCCAGTCTTTGGGTTTGTAGGCTCTGGCCTGCCCAATTGCTTCGACACCAGCGCCATGCACAGAGAGAAACAACGCAGCGTTCGTTGTGTTGGCGGAGGATTGTGGTGTAACGGCATAATATTGCAAACTGCCATCGATCGTACTGGTAAAGGTGCTGCTGTATGACTCGCCAAGAGCAACAGCTTCAATAGTCACCTTCGATTCGTCCATGGATTTACCCTTTTTGAGCAACGTAATGGCGCAATCATACTTGCCTTTGGCGCTCACACCACTGCCATCGAACGTAAAAGGCACCTTTCGAATCGACAGGGCCGGAATCGATGGGAGGAGGGAGGTCACTTCTTTCCCTGCCAGTTTACTCGTTAGCTGCAAACCCGTTAAGGGCTGATCGGACGTATTGACGATAACCACAGCCCCCTGCAAATTCGCGTTCTGGCCTCCCGGAACAATACTGGGAAGCGTAGGGTCATCTGTATTGAACAAAACAGATTTTTCAGGGAACGTCAGACTGGCAACGATCGCCATACCGCGTACATAAAATTCGTTGAGCCCCTTTTTTAATTTTACCGGTAAGGCCAGATAGCCCATACTATAAGCATCGCCCATGTGTAGTTCACCATTGACATACACATTGCTGTTGCCTTTGATGTTTAGCAGAGCCGTTTGCTCTTTGGGAGAGAAATAGGTCAGGTAAATATAACCACCGCCATTTCCAATTCCTCCCCGACTGTTTCCAGGTGTAATCCCCGGCCCGGCGGGACCGCCCTGTCCACCTCTAAATCCATTTCGACTCCGAAGCCGGTTCAGACTATCGGCTACAATTGGCTGCCATTTTATTTCCTGACCTTGTTCAGTTGTGCCGAATACCGATCCTTCCGTTGGCTGTTTGAGCGTATTTGTATAGAGCTGGTAGGCTAGTGGGTCCATATAAATGGCTTCCCGACCATATCGACTACCCGTGTTGGCTAGTAGCCCTTTGGTGAACTGATAGACGTTTGGCCCTGATTTTGGCGTAACGGGAACCTGTGCCTGAATGAAGTAAAACGTAGAAAATAGGAAGCCGATGGTGTTTATTAACCTATGCATGTTGAGAAGTATCGATCAATCTCTGAGGTAGATTCTGAACGGTAATACTACGATCAGGGGAAAGATTTTACAAATAAAACCCATTCTGCCGCCGATTTAGGCCAGTCAAAATGCCGATGGCCGCAGTATCTTCGCGGCCATCGGCAAAAAATAACCCATAAAGACGCTTAGCGGTTTCAACAGAAAACGAAAGCCTGCCCACTTATTTCTTAGCTACTTCGGGAGCCATTTCCAGTTCAATGATTGTATCGGTGGCATCAGCTGAGGGTGCCGAATTCATGGTTAACACAATGCCTTCGGGCGTTTGAACGACCTTTACCGGGCTCTTGTCGGCAAACAGTTTAGCCGAGCGGATTTTGCCGGAAACGGGCGGGAGCGTTAGCTGGCGATCTTCCCAGTTGAGGATATGAACAAAAACGCGGTTGCCTACGGCGGTTGTGACGCCCCAGTCGCGGGCGGGAACCGGTCCTCCGCGCGTACCATAGATGGTTTCGCCATTCTTCTGCATCCACTGCCCCACTTCGGCCAGCGTTTTGACAAACTCAGGTTGGATTTTACCATTGGGCATTGGTCCAACGTTTAGCAGAAAATTGGCGTTATGACCGGCAGCCTTCACCAGGTACTGCACCAGATCTTTTGTGCTTTTGTACCGGTTATCTTTGATGTTAAAACCCCAGGCCCCATTCATTGTTTCGCAGGTTTCGAGCGGCAACTGCCCAATAACCGACTCTCCGCTGAAACCAGTCTTGTTTTGCCCCGGCAGGTCTTTCTCAAACATCTGGAAATCTTCACCGGGGAAAGGGGCAACGTGGTGATTATTACCAATCAATGCCGCAGGCTGAAGCTTGTGAATGAGGGAGTAAGTCCGATCGAGTTTCCAGTCGACAACGGTTTTATGCGGATCATTTTTATCATGGGCCGACTGATCCCACCAGCCATCGAACCAGATGCCACCAACGGGACCATAGTTGGTCAGCAGTTCGGATAGTTGCGTATCCATGTAGGTGAGGTACTTATCGAAATCACCACTTTCGGGTCGGCCTGCCGTTTTGCCGGTCTGTCCGCGGGGGAAGTAATCGGGATGGTGCCAGTCGAGGTGGGAGTGGTAGAAAAACAGTTTGATACCCTGAGCGCGGCACTCGTCGGCTAGTGCTTTCAGCACGTCTTTTTTGTAGGGTGTTCGGTCAACTATATCGTAATCAGACACTTTGGAGTCATACATCGCAAAGCCATCGTGGTGCTTGCTGGTAATGGTGATGTATTTCATTCCTGCATTTTTAGCCATAGTAACCCATTCTTTGGCATCGAAGGCAGTGGGGTTAAAAAACGTCGGGAGTTTTTCGTAGTCTTTGATCGGAATCTGCCGCTGGTTCATCACCCATTCTCCATCCCCCAAAATACTGTAAACACCCCAGTGAATGAAGAGGCCAAATTTATCGTCCTGAAACGCTTTCCGGGCAGCCAGATTGTCGGGCGTTGGTTGATAACTGGTTTGGGCTGATGTCTGGCTGAACAGGCCGAAAGACAGAAGTAGAATGAATAAAATACGCATGAGTCAGAAGAATTACAGTTACGTTATTAGGACTTTTCGCTTGGGGTAACGGCGGACCGTGGCTCTCAGCGAATGGCCTAGTTATGCAGAATTTGTTGACTTTAAAAGAAATGGCAATGGCTTTTACTAAAAAAATAGGTGTGCAACCAATTCATCCTGCTCTTATGACACTTCGTTAATAGGATTTTACGATTCAACCCGATTGCCCCTGTCGATCATCTGTAGCCCCGATACTTTTGTTTCGAAACTGAAAAAAACTCAAGCAGTAGAAACAAATAAACATGATGAAATTAGGTCGTTTACTCACGTGGGCATTCGTACTGGCAATGCCACTCTGGTTCGGAAGTTGTAAGAAAGAGAATGGCGGTGGTGATGTCGTGACGCCAAATTCGGTGGAAGGAAGCTGGAAAATTTCCGGCATGAAATTGAAACAGGGCAACCAGACCGAAGATTACCTCGAACTTATTAAACAATATGTTGGTGCTGATGCCATTACCTGCCTGACCGACAGCAAGATTACGTTCAATAGCAATGGTAAAGTGACGGGTGTTGCCTCACCAAAATGTCAGTCGGGTGATGCCGACGATTTCAATCCGGCAACGGATAACTCAACCTGGAAAGTAACGGGAGATAAGTTGACAATTACAGACAGCGACGGTCCACAGGTATATGATTTGACCGTGAGTGGCAGCGCAATGACCTGGAGCGTTACTGAACAGGATGATCTTGATGGCGATGGGAAAAACGAAACCTACACAACTGTCATCGAATTTAAGCGCGCATAAGGCATATTCTCTCTTTACTGAAAAAAGCAGTCCGTTGTCAAATGGACTGCTTTTGTTTTTAGTCGGCGTTAGAGTCAGACCTTTGACCATCATCGTTTGCCTTGGCACGAACTGAGGCTAAAAGCCTGAGATCGATTGTGTTGGTCGAATAGATTTTGACGTTGTATTTTCACTTGCCTGAGAATTAAGTTACGTTTGTATCCTATCTTTAGCGATACAGATCATGGCTGTTGTTTGTGAGAATTCACTGATGAATAGATACAGATTACGGCACTGGTCTGGCTGTATTCTTATTCTGACTATGATAGGGTGGCTGGGAAGCTGTAGAAAAGATGACAGCGACGCTATAAAAGCTTCATCAATTGAAGGAAGCTGGACTATTTCGGCCTATAAGGTAGACCCAGCTGTAGATTTGCTGGGAAATGGGCAAAAAACGGCCGATTTGTTCATCTATTACGGTGCCTTTTTGGGAGATGATGTTATTAAATGCGTCAAGCAGGCAAAAATTACGTTCAACGCTGGAGGAAAAATAACTACTACACCAATCGCTTCCTGCTCAACCGTAAGAGAAGGACCAATTGAAGATGGCTCGAACTGGACATTGACCGGGTCAAAACTGACAATTATCAACAGCCGTAGTACGAAATCGTACGATGCCGTTGTAAGCAGTAATACGCTAAAAATGTCTAAAGCTGAGAGTGATGATTTTGATGGTGATGGGAAACTAGAGCCTGTTGTGTTTATTCTGGAACTGATCAGGCTATAAAATCAGGACTTACGCTGAGAGCTGACAAACGTATAAGCGAAGTACGTTTATAAAACGGCTTGCCGACTTTTATGCGCCCTATTCCAGGCAGTCGTACAGGGTTGAAATGTAGCGTTCGAGATAAACGGGAACATCTTTCGTTTTATACTGTAGAATGTAACGCGGGTGATCGAGTGTGACAATGCGGTCGAAGAAATGCTGCTGGTCGTTTAGGCGACGCAGATATGTTTCGTTTTTGCGACCCAGACACACAGCTATCCGCCTATCGTAGCCAAAGTCGATCTGCGTTCGAACGGTTTCTGTAATCGCGGGCCAAAGCGCTTCGGTAGTCGTACGGTCATCGTAGAAATTGTAATTTTTCCCTGATTTGGTCAGAGCGAGCGGAAACAGAGAGGTCAGAAAGAAACGACCATAAAACGCCTTAGCGCCACCGAAGGCTTCGACAACCTGATAAATAAACCGGCTGGAAAGTTCGGGGGTATCGGGCAGGTTATTGTCAATGCCACAATATCGGCGGAGATTCTGGGGTGTTGTGAACGAAATCCCCGTTACACCCGCTCCAAATCGACCGGGATTGATCCCCAGAACGAAAATCCGGGGCATGTTATCATTGAAAAAACGGCTGTAAAATTCGCTGACCAGATGCTGTACTACCGGTTCCTGATACGGATTCATAACGCCGATGTCGGGCGGCAGATTGGTCGGTGCAGCAAGCGAATTGTAATAAGCAATGGCTTTATCAGCGAAGTTGATCATTGGTGGGAGTAATAGGTATAACAGATTAATGCAATCTCGCCAATAATTCGCTCCGCTTCTGGCTGGGCAACACCTTCCACAAATACAGACAACAAAAAGGGTTGATTTTGGCTACCCGATTTTGCGTACACAATGCCAACATCGCCCCGCACGTAGGTCAGCGTGCCGGTTTTGTGCGCTACAACCGTTCCTTTGGGCAACAAACCGGGGATCGTCTTCGTATCTTCGTTTTGCTTCAGAATATCGATCATCTGATCGCAGAGTTCGGGTGTTGCGACTTGCTTTCGGTAAATTTTCTCCAGCAACTGACTCATTTCCCGCGCTGTCACGTAATTATCGCGACCTTGCCGGGCAGCCAGCGTATCCATCATAACCCGGTTAAGCTGGCTTTGTGCAAGACCAAGCTGATGAATGCGCTGGTTGATAGCATCGCGACCCAGTTCGTTGATAAAGATGTTGGTTGCCGTGTTGTCGCTAAAAACCATCATGAGTCGGAGCATGTCGCGGTAGCTGACGCGGCTACGGTGTGAATAGGTTTTCAAAACACCATCGCCACCGGTTTTTTCGGAGTCCGTCAGGATATGAATCTCGTCCAGATCGAGCGTTCCGGCTTTTACCCGCTCCATTGCTTCGATCATGATCGGCAGTTTGATCACGCTGGCGGATGGTACCCGTTCATCGGCCCGCTCATAAAACGACAAGCTGCTGTCGGCCAATGATTTAGTGGCAATGCTGATCCGGGCGTTTTTGGGTAATCGATGGATATAGGCAGTCAGCGAGTCGGTTAGAGGTTGGCTAAGTGCATTCGTGACCATACTGAGAAACAAAAACAAAGTCGGGAGGAGTGTCCCGACTTTATTCGATACGGCTGATAGCATACGGCTTATTTGATATTCTTCCGACGGTTTCGCTGAAAATCTTCAAACATCATATTGCCAAGACCCTGCAAGCCACTGTAGTAAGCCCGACCGTTGTTAACCTTCGTAAACTCCTGCACAAATTGCTTCAGATACGGATCGGAGGCAATCATAAAGGTCGTGATCGGAATCTCCAGTCGACGGCATTGGGCAGCCAGCGTCAGGGTTTTGCTGACAACCTTGCGGTCAAGGCCAAATGAGTTTTTATAGTATTTGATCCCTTCTTTCAGACACGTTGGTTTTCCATCCGTGATCATGAAAATCTGTTTGTTCTTGTTTTTCCGCCGACGCAGTAAATCCATGGCAAGTTCCAGCCCGGCCACGGTGTTCGTGTGATACGGGCCAACTTCCAGATAGGGGAGTTCTTTCGCCTGAATCTGCCAGGCATCGTTGCCAAACACAACAATATCCAGCGTGTCTTTCGGGTATTTCTGTTTAACCAGTTCGACCAGCGCGAGGGCTACTTTCTTCGCAGGTGTAATCCGATCTTCGCCATACAGAATCATCGAATGGCTAATGTCGATCATCAACACGGTCGATGTCTGTGTTTTCTGCTCTTTCTCTGTTACTTCAAGATCGCGCTCCATGAGTTGGAACTCTTCGACACCGCTGTTGATCTGGGCATTTTTGATCGATTCGGTCATCGAGATTTGCTCTAGTGTATCACCGAATTGATACGAACGGAGATCGCTGCTGAGTTCATCGCCAGTACCGGTGTAGGGTGTGTTGTGATTCCCGCCCGACTTGGAGCGTTTGAGCTTCCCGAAAATTTCTTCCAGAGCGCTCCGGCGAATGGTTTGTTCGCTTTTGGGCGTCATCACAATGCGACCTTCTTCATTTTCTTCGGTCAGATAGCCTTTTTCTTTCAGGTCATCGAAGAAATTGCCAATCCCGTACTTATCATCGGTAAGGCCATATTGCCGGTCAAGCTGGCTCATCCACGACATTGCCTGCTCCACATCACCGGAAGTTAGCAGCAGCAATTGCTGGAAAATATTGAGCAGTTGGTCGAATTTATTGCCTTCCTTCTGTTCGGGTGGTACGTAATCGGAAAATTGAAAGCCTTTCATCAGTAAAGTCGTTTTTTGTCAGTGAAGAAACGTAAAGTAGTACTTCTCCAACGTATCAGCAAGGTATTGGGTCTCGTTATTCGCTAAAATTGGTGAGAAGAAGGCATATTTTAGTACTCAGAGAACAGCGAGGTTCGCGAATTTGTTCGCTCGGTTGCTGGGACAACGGATTTGGTAGATTGGTAAATTCAGTAGCTTCCTGGCAGGAAGCTACTCGGTTCACTTTTTTACAATCGGCAGGCGTATCTGCGATGGATACTGGACTGAATGAAACACCTGATTGTGTGCAACTACGCCTTTCGATTCGCTGTAATTATCACCACCCGTGTTCATGTTGCGATCAAAGCGCGGAAAATTGCTACTCGATAGCTCAATCCGAATCCGATGGCCCGGTGCAAAATAATTACTTGTAGCCATCGGGCTTAACGTAAGCTTATACACTTTACCCTTCTCCATCCATACCTCTTTGTCGAACCCCTCCCGATACCGGGCGCGTAGGATTGTTTCGTCCAGATTATAGGCTTTCCCATCCGGATAAACGTCGATCAGCTTAATCGTAAAATCCGTGTCTTTGGCATCCGACGAAACGTAGAGCGTTGGTTCAATCGAACCCGTCAGTTCGACTCCATCGGCAAAAGGCTCGGTTGTGTAGACCAGAATATCCTGCCGTGTTTCCATCTGATGCTGGTCAAATGAGCCGCCCTGAATGGCAGTGCCCGTGCAGCAAACGTTACCGCCATACGAAGGGACAGGATAGGCCGGATCATAGGCGAAAGCATCCGGTTTTTCGTCTTTTCCCAATGGTTTGGTTGTGAGCTTACCGTCGCCATAGAGGCTATTGGCGTGACCACCTCCCGACAGGAAGTAGGTCGTCATTTCCGTACTGGAGGGAGGCCATGTATCTGAGGTCTGCCATTTGTTAGAACCCATCGTGTAGTATTTGACGCGGGGTGTATTTTTCAGGATGTCATTGTTTTCACCCTTCAGCCAATGATCAAACCAGCCGTAGATGAGCGCATCATAATCCAGTCGTGCATCGCCCACACTACGTTCACCAACAACGGTGTTTTCGGTGGCGCGTTTGTAAGCACAATGCAGCGTAGGAGCAATGACCAGATACTGATTGTCGCGAACCTGCGGATCAGTCGCATTTTTGCGGACGTGATTGAACAAGGCCAGATTCGGCCCGTTCGAGACATCATACCACGAGACAAACCAGAAACTCGGCACGCCAAAAGGCATATTGTCGTGGTAAAGACCGCCCTTATACCAATCCGGATCGTTCGGTTTGCGAACGATCATCTTTTCGTAAATGCCCTTCTGGCCATTCACATTCCTGATTATATCCTGAACCGGTAAGTGTTTCAGCCCCTGCGCCCAATCGACTTTAGGCATTTCGGGAGCCAGGTCATAAAACCGGGATACGCGCGTTAAGTCGTCGCTCGTGGCCGTTTTGGGGAAGTTCGGACGGGCAAATGCATCTGTTTGGCTACCATATAACCAGGTTGTAAAAAGCATCTGCTGCGCCCCGCCCCTGTACCAGTTGCCCTGCTCCATAAACGGGCCGACACGCCCCACTCCGGCCCCAAAACCCATTGGCACCATCGCTGCGTGAGCCGGGTGGTCTAAAGCGGCCACGGCCATCTGCCATTCGGCCGTGGAGGAGCAGCCCAAAGTGCCAATTTTACCATTCGACCACGGCTGTTTTGACATCCACGAAAACGCATCATAGCCATCCGTCGTGGGTGGCCCGAGAATGTCCCAGTCGCCTTCCGAAAAGAATTTACCCCGTTCATTTTGAACGACATAAGCATAACCCCGTTTTACGGCATCGAGCGCTGCCTGATAAGAATTCTGCCGGAGCTCACCATCGCCCCAGGCATTGATATTATAAGGGGTTTTGGAGAAGATAATTGGTACGGGCTTATCGGTTTTAGGTCGATAGATATCAGTTGCCAGCCGAACGCCATCGCGCATCGGAATCATCATTTTTTGCTCGATGATGGCAATTTCCTGGAGTTTTTTAAGGATATCTTCCTGTGCGTTGGCGTAGTGCGTGATGCACAGGGCAAGAAAAAGCACTGTTCGAATGAACGTAGAGGGGTATTTCATTGACGAAGTAGTATGATTAACAGGCGAGGGAGTGAAATAACGTATTTAAGCCCATAAAACAAAAGCAGCATAGCCCAGAACTACGCTGCTTTTGTTTTATGGGCAGTACATTGGTTATAGATCAATCTGGATGCTCAAATCGGGCAGAATGTCTTCACCAGATAAACCGACGAACGTTCCCTGTTTAATCTCGATGGAGCCGTTTTCGCGATAAATAAAAACCTGCTTCTCCTTCCGATCAATGAGCCAGCCTAGTCCGCAACTATTGTCGCGGTATTCTTCCATTTTCTCTTTCAAATCCTTTAAATCATCACTCTTTGAGCGAATTTCAACCACAAAATCCGGGCAAAGTGGGGCGAAACCCTGTCGATCAGATTCGGGAATTGCCTCCCAACGGTCAAGACTGACCCAGGCTACGTCTGGTGATCGAACAGCAGAATTCGCTAATTTAAATCCAGTTGACGAATCGAATGTGTAACCTAGTTTGTTACGGCGATTCCAATTCCAAATTTCGCCTGATAAATCGGCGTTATAACGTCCTGTTTCTGTTCTGGCGAGGGGTATAAAAATGATATTTCCATGGGCATCCCTTTCCAGTCGAGTCGTTTCGTTCACCTGACATAAGGCGAAGAAAAAATCGTCATCAAATTTCTGGTACCGGGGCGGGTGCAACGTTCGGAGTTCCAGTTCCATTGGCAGTACGCTATTTTATCAACTTAGGCCTTTCGTTCAGAGCCGTGCCACGGTTATCACAAGTAGGATCAGTAACCGTGGCACGGCTCTGAACGAAAGGCCTACAACTATAACAAAAAAAGCTGTCAGTAAGGTCTTACAACTGCGCCAGCAAATAGAGCACCGCCATCCGAACCGCAACTCCATTTTCGACCTGATCCAGAATGATCGAATGCGACGAATCGGCGGCATCGGAGGTTAGTTCGACACCCCGGTTGATAGGGCCAGGGTGCATGAGCACAATGGATCGGTCCAACTCATCGAGCATTTGCTTTGAGATACCGAAATAGAGCGAGTACTCACGCAGCGATGGGAAGTATTTGATCTGTTGCCGCTCCAGTTGAATCCGGAGCACATTGGCAACATCGCACCAGGCGAGAGCCTTCCGAACATCGTGGCCGACTTTTACGCCCAGCGCTTCAATGTATTTGGGGATAAGTGTTTTAGGGCCGCAGACCATTACCTCGGCCCCTTGCTTTTGCAGACAGAAAATATTGGAAAGCGCCACACGGGAGTGCGTTATGTCGCCGATGATGGCAATGCGCTTACCCGCAACATCGCCGAGTTTCTCGCGGATAGAGAAGGAGTCGAGCAGGGCTTGTGTGGGGTGTTCGTGCGTACCGTCGCCCGCGTTGACGACGTTGGCTTTGATATGCTTCGTGAGGTAGTGCGGAGCGCCGGGGCTACTGTGCCGCATCACGACCATATCGACCTTCATCGCCAGAATGTTGTTGACCGTATCCAGCAGTGTTTCGCCTTTTTTTACTGAACTGCCCGAAGCCGAAAAATTGACAACATCGGCCGATAATCGTTTCTCGGCCAGTTCAAACGAAAGCCGGGTACGGGTCGAATTTTCAAAAAAAACGTTGGCAATCGTCACGTCACGCAGCGACGGCACTTTTTTAATTGGGCGATTAATCACTTCTTTAAACTGCCTGGCCGTTTCCAGAATGAGCTGAATGTCAGATTCGGTCAGGTCTTTAATACCCACCAGATGGCGGACGCTGAGAGATTGGGCCATGGAAGCAGTAGAACTATAAATTGGGCAAAGATAGTGCTCCTCGCTGCCGAATGGACAAAAGTAAACCTAGTTTTTTCACTCCTTGCCAAATGGGAAAATAGCCGACTCTACGTGTGAGGCATTCATCAGTTGGGCAAGTTGCTTCGCTTTGTCGGGAAATTGGGCTGCCAGATTACGGGTTTCGGCCGGATCTTTTGTCAGATCATACAGTTCAACAGGGCCGTTCGGGTCTTTAGCCACCTGCAGCCGAACCGCTTTCCAGTTACCCTGACGAACTGCCTGTTTGCCACCGCCCTCGTGAAATTCCCAATAGAGGTAATCATGCTTTTTCTGCGTGCCTTTACCCGTTAGTGAAGGCACGAACGAGAGGCCGTCAATTCGGGCGGGCGCCTTGGCTCCGGCTAGTTCGGCAAAGGTGGGCATCAAATCCCAGAAAGCGCCAATGTAATCGCTTTTAGTGCCGGGCTTAATGACGCCCGGCCAACGGGCCACAAACGGTTCGCGGATTCCTCCTTCGTATAAGTCGCGTTTTACGCCCCGGAAGCCACCGCTGCTCGTAAAAAACGTTGGATCGCCACCGCCTTCTATGTGGGGACCATTGTCGCTGGAGAAGATAACGAGGGTATTCTGATCCAGACCACTGGCTTTCAGTTTAGCCATGAGCTGACCAACATACAAATCGAGCCGGGTTACCATGGCCGCAAAGGCCGCATGTGGATAGGCTTGTGAAGTGTAGCCGCCGTCTTTGGCATTTGGCCCATAATCAGCTCCCTTGAACGGTTTTTCGGCAAACTTGCCTTTATATTGAGCAAAAATGCTGTCGTCGGGAACGGCCAACTCGGCATGAGGCAAAATGTAAGGGAGGAAAAGGAAAAACGGTTTCGATTTGTCCTGAGCGTCCAGAAAGTTGAGCGCCTGTTTCTGAATCAGGTCGGGTGCATACTCGTTCGTTTGGCGCAAATTCTGGTTCGATTCCAGTACGATCTTCCGGGCGTTATCCCAAAGGTGATTCGGGTAAGCCCGATGTGCCAGCGACTGGCAGTTGTAGCCGTAGAATCGATTGAATCCCTGCTTATTGGGATCACCTTCTGAACCAACCGGGCCTAAACCCCACTTGCCGAAAGCCGCTGTCGTGTAGCCAGCCTGTTGCAGAATTTCAGCCACTGTAACCACCGAATCGGCAATTGGCTCCTGGCCTTCCGGGTCTACGCCCTTGTTGCCGCGTATATACGTATGGCCCGTATGTTGACCCGTCATAAGCGACGAACGCGAAGGCGCACAGACCGATGTGCCCGCATAGAACTGCGTGAACTGCATTCCTTCTTTCGCCAGTCGGTCTATATGTGGCGTTTTGATGAGCTTCTGCCCATTGATGCCCACATCGCCATAGCCCAGATCATCGGCCAGAATAAAGATAATGTTAGGTCGGTTCTGCCCTTTTGACGACAGACAAAATACCATAAAGGCAAGAACGTAGAAGAACGATTTTAGCATATTTTTTACCAGGTTAAGCGATTTCGGGAAGCGTTACTTCACCGCCGTGAACGTTAGTTTGGGTTGTTGCATAGCCTTTTCGAGAATCCTGATTTCCAGCTTTAGAATGGCTTCTTCGGCTTTGGCATCAATTTTATCCGGATCGTCGGTTGGTTTGTGGTAATCGGGGTGGCCACCGGTATGAAAGAATAGAACCGGAATCTGTTTCGCATAGAAAGCCGCATTATCCGATCCACCGTTGCCGGGACGATCGGTAAAAAATTTAATCATACTGTCAACACCGTTGAACACGGTTGGCCATGCATCACTGGTGCCATAACCACCAATGCCCACACCCCGCTCCGGGTTATATCGGCCGATCATATCCATGCAAACCATAAAGTTCATTTTTTCTAAAGGCAGCGTTGGGTTGTTCAGAAAATAGCGAGAGCCCTGTAAGCCCAATTCTTCGGCACCAAAGGCCATAAACAGGAAATTGTACGGTTCTTTTACCCCGTTTTTAGAAAAATACTGAGCTAATTCCAGCAATCCGGCTACGCCCGATGCATTATCATCGGCCCCGTTGTGAATCTTTCCCTCGGGCTGTGCTTCCAGAGAACTTCCCTGCCGACCGATGCCCAGGTGATCGTAATGAGCGCCGATCACAATAGTATAAGGCGCTCCATTATCCAGAAAGCCAATCACATTCGTTGCTTGCCGGAGACTATCAGGAACAACGACACGCCTGATTTTCGCCGTAAAGGGTTGATTGTAGCCATCGGTTCCCAAAGGAGTTAATCCATATTTTTTGAAGTATCTGGCGATGTAGCTGGCCGCTTTTGCGTTTTCTGGGCTACCTGTTCCACGTCCTTTCATCTTGTCGGATGCCAGTTTTTCAATGTGCCGGGTAACTCGTTCGGCAGATGGTGTCTGACCAAATAGGTGATTCGTTAGAAGGAGCGACAGGAAAAGAAAGCGTATCATAAAAAGCGTAATCGTACTTGGCCGGCCAAGATAGGCTGACGAACGCATATGCACAAGCGTACGGAAAAGAAAGCACCAGCCTGTGAACCTGTTATAATCATATGGTGCGCTATGGATCATGCTTGGCCAGATCTGTAGCTTATCGCCACATGACAGGTTTAGTTCCTGTCAGGCAAGTTGTGATCGCCAGGATTTTATTTTTTCTTACTGTCCACTCATGGACAGAGATGCGTCCGTTTCTGGACAGTGTACGCGTTGGTTAGTTGGTTTAGCGTATGCTAAAGGCACTTTTTGACTCTGGCATCAGATTTGATTTAAAATATTGTATCTAATTGATCAGCCTGACACGCGTATGAAAAAGACCATACTTGGAGAACTGGAAGAACTGGTGCTATTAGTGGTAGCTGCCAGCACCGAGGAGGTCTATGGGGTGCCGGTTATGGAGCAGCTTCAGGAGCAGACGGGCCGAAGCTTTACGGTTAGCGCCGTGCACACGACCCTGTATCGACTCGAAGAAAAAGGCTTTTTGTCATCCTCTATAGGCGGGGCAACGGCTGAGCGAGGAGGGCGAAGCAAGCGTTTGTTTGCGCTAACGGCTGAAGGGGGGAGAGTCTTGCTGGAAATTCAACAGATGCGCACCCGGCTTTGGGAGGCCATTCCTACTGGAAAGCTTCAGCTATTAGGGGTCTTATAAGCAAATTTTTCGCTACCGATGAAGAATAAACCCAACCAGCACCACTTGCCAGGAACTGATTCAGGTGGTTTGCCGCAACCGCCCCGCTGGGCTGACGGGCTTCTCAAGTGGTTTGTGGCCCCGCACCTGCTGGAGTACGTGCAGGGAGATTTGCACGAGGTGTTTTACAAGCGTCTCAAACAGGTGAGCCCAGCCCAGGCTCGACGTGAGTATGTCTGGGCTGTTTTACACTGCCTGACTCCATTCTTTTATAAATCCCTCCGGCGCACAGGTGTATCAACGGTCTCGCTCCCAAATGCCGGATCACGATATGCCAGCCGTCGCTATGACTACCCAAAACCAATACTAACTGACATGTTACGCAGCTATTTTAAAATCGCTTTTCGCCACCTGGCCAAGAATCGGGTGTATTCCGTTATCAACGTTGGGGGTCTGGCTACGGGTATGGCCGTGACTATGCTCATTGGGCTCTGGATTTACGATGAAGTTTCGTTTGATAGGTATCATAAAAATTATGATACAATCGCCCAGGTGAGGAGAGTGTATACAGACCCGAATATCCAGAAAACGGACGGAACGGAGGCCTTGCAATTTCCCATGAGGGCCGCGCTGAAAAGTAATTACCATCAGTATTTTAAGCACATTTTGATGGCCTGGTGGATTGGCGATTATACGCTTTCGACTGAGGACAAAAAAATGCCCAAAAAGGGCGAATTTATTGACGCAGGCGCTTTGGAAATGCTTTCGCTGAAAATGCTTAAAGGAAGCTACGCATCGCTAGATGAACTTCATTCGATCGTGCTGTCGAAATCAGCATCGGAAGCGATTTTTGGCGAAGAAGACCCGATCAATAAACAGCTGAAAATTGATAACCGTATTGATGTGATCGTAACGGGCGTCTATGAAGATATGCCCCGAAATACCCGATTTGGGGAAGTGCAGTTTTTTTCGCCCTGGGATTTATGGGTTGCTTCAAATGATTGGATAAAAAAGAATGAAAATGAATGGGGCAACAGCTCATACGGTATTTATGTGCAGTTGAATCCCAATGTGTCGATTGAAACAGCCAATGCCAGCATAAAGGATTTTTATCAGAAAAGTACACCAAAAGAAGTGGCCGAACGATCCGCAAAATACGACTACGAAGTTTTTCTGTATCCGATGAAAGACTGGCATTTGTATTCGGAATTTAAAAATGGCAGACCTGCCGGTGGGCACATCACATTTGTCTGGCTTTTTGGTATTGTTGGCCTTTTTGTATTGCTGTTGGCTTGTATCAATTTCATGAATTTGAGTACGGCAAGGAGTGAAAAACGGGCCAAAGAAGTTGGGGTTCGGAAAGCCATTGGTTCATTGGAAAATCAACTCATTCAGCAGTTTTTGAGCGAATCCTTCCTGGTGGTTATTTTGTCGTTTGTTCTGTCGATTTTACTGATTTTAGTGTCCATTTCCTGGTTTAATCAAGTGGCAGACAAAGACTTATCCCTGCCATTTTTAAACCCGTTTTTCTGGCTGATCAGTATCGCTTTTATTACCATTACGGCCTTTATGGCCGGGGCTTATCCTGCCTTTTATTTGTCCGCTTTCCAGCCAGTGAAAGTCCTGAAAGGCACGATTCGGTTGGGCCGCTTTGCGGCTTTGCCTCGAAAAATTCTGGTGGTCGTTCAATTTGTTGTTTCGGTGGTTTTGATTATCAGCACCATAGTCGTTTACAAACAGATTCAATATGCGCAGGACCGGCCCGTTGGCTATAATCGGGAAGGACTGATTACGATTCCGAAGAATGACCCTAATTATTTGGGTAAGCTGGATGTGTTGCGAAGTGAGTTGCTGAAAACAGGCGTGGTGGCAGGCATGGAACTTTCGTCGAGCCCGCTGACGGCCATCTGGAACAATATGGGTGGTTTCACCTGGAAAGGGAAAGACCCTGAATTAGCCGACGATTTTTCCATAACCGATGTTTCGTATGGATTCGGTCAGGTGGTGAATTGGCAGTTGATTGCTGGCCGGGATTTTTCCAAAGCATTTGTCACGGACAGTACTAAAATGATCATCAATGAATCTGCCGCTAAATACCTTGGTTTTAAAAACCCTATCGGAGAGTTTGTGAAATTTTATGACGGCAAAACAACCCGGCAAATTATTGGCGTAATCAAGGATATGGTCAGAATCTCGCCCTATGAGCCGGAGAAGCGTGCCTTTTTCTTTTTAGATGCAACCTATGATGCCGCCAGTCAAATAGATATAAAAATCAAACCGACTGTCAGTGCTAATGAAGCGCTGCCAAAAATCGAAGCAGTTTTCAAGAAAATAGTCCCTTCGGCGGCCTTCGATTACAAATTTGTTGATAAAGAATACGCTAAAAAATTCAGTAATGAAGAACGGATCAGCAAGCTGGCTTCGTTTTTTGCAACGCTGGCAATTTTTATCAGTTGCCTTGGCCTGTTTGGGCTGGCTTCGTTCGTCGCCGAACAACGCACCAAAGAAATTGGTGTTCGCAAAGTGCTGGGCGCTTCGGTTCTGGATCTATGGGGCTTGCTTTCCAAAGACTTCTTGTTTCTGGTTGTCATTGCGCTGGCGATTGCTACCCCTACAGCCTGGTTCTTACTAAACGGGTGGCTACAGAATTATCATTATCGAACTGAAATCTCCTGGTGGATTTTTGCGGTGTCGGGGGCAGGCGCACTGTTGATTACGCTGTTGACAGTCAGTTTTCAAAGCATTAAAGCCGCTTTGGTGAATCCGATCAAAAGCCTGCGTTCAGAATAAATCAGCAAAAAGGCGATCACTGAAAAGCGCCGTGTCATTACGGTGCTTTTTTTATCACCCAACTTGTGCCGATAAGCCAGCTCTGTAGACAAGAAAGCTGTCTTATCGCTAATAAGAATAGATTTGATTTTGACAATCAGCTAATTGCATACAACGGTTCCTCCCCGAAAACTGTCTACCTGAATAAACCCATTGGCGATTGATGCCTGCCTGACTTATACGCAAGAAACTGAGTATTTTTCCAATTTCGTTGCTTCGATTACTCAATAGGTTCTAGCTGGCGAATTGCGATGCAGCGCCACAATTATCACAGAAAAGAGATTCGATTTTCGATGAGCGCGCTGATTAGCTAAACGTTTACCCCTAAATCTCCAAACAGGCCATAACCATCTGATTTACTGTTGTTAATAGGAGGAAGTGGGCTAATTACGTGAAGAGTCTGAGAAGAACAGTTTTGTTGAAATTTTTATCATGTATGTAGTAAAACGGTAGTAAAGAATAAAATTAGCTTTTGCAAAGATTAAATAGTTATTTTTTACTACATTTCTCTTGCTTTTCTAAGGCAGTATACTAAGCCCATGTTTGTTATGAGAAAACGATTGGCAAGCACAAGGCAATTAAAATTATATATCCTGTTGCTGGGTATCAGCCTTGTTTCTGGTTGTGAAAACTGGGATTTGCCACCCTTACAGGACAGTGTGACGAATGGATTGATTGCCTATTATGCTTTCAGCGGGAATACACTCGATGGAAGTGGGAATAACCTGCGGGGAAATACTATTAATGGAGCTTCGTTTGGCCCTGACAAAAACGCGATGCCAAACTCAGCGTTGCTTCTGGATGGGGTCGATGATTATTTCGAAATACCTGATGATGGTAAACTTCGACCGGCAACTATGTCTATAAGCGTCTGGATCAAGCCGGTACAGGTACTTTCCAGTAGCCATATTTATGAGAAATCGAATTTTAAAGATGACCTGAACCACCAGTATAGTGCTAAAATTAAACCACACATAACGGGGGATATAAGCGGTGGTTACGATTTTCAGGCAGATGTGCATCGCGATAATCTTTGCGACAAATTTGAATCTACGATCCAACTAACGGCCTATGAACCAGCGTTTAAGGTGAATCAGTGGTATCATTTGGTTATCCAGTACGACGGGCAGACAGTAAAAATTTACCTGAATGGCGTAGCAAGAGGCCAATCCGAATCGCAGACGAAACCAATTGATAACTGCCCTGGCGGTTCATTGCGGTTTGGGAGTGCCTGGATGGGTGATATTAACGCCTTTAATGGGTTGATGGACGAGGTGCGAATCTATAATCGAGGTCTTACGGAAACGGAAATTAACGCTTTATACCAGAGATGATAAAACCCGTTTATTGCTCCATTGGGCTCGTCTATTTACTGATAGCATGTCTGGCTCATAGGCATGTCTATGGACAGTCTTTGGGTAATAAGGCCGCTTCGGTTTCCGACATTCGGGTCACGTTAGATAGCGAACGTGTAAAAGTGGTCTATGATGTCGCGGGAATTACCAGCCATGATTCGGTTTACCTACAGGTCGAAAGCCGTACCCGAGGGTTATTAAATGCATCGACCGTTACCGGCGACGTAGGGAAAGCCGTACTGCCCGGTAAGAATAAGGTGATTTATTGGGATTACCGGCTGGATGGTCTGACCATCGATGACGCGATTCGGGCAACCGTGCTCGTAAAGCAACCGCCCAAACTGGCCCAACAGAAAGCGATTGGTGGTGGGCCTGCCAATGCGCTTATCTCGGTTTTAGCGCCTGGCGTGGGTACTATTTTCGTTCAGCCTAACCGAAAAATCGGACTTCGGCCTTTAATCACGGGAGCCTATGCCGGGCTGTTAGTGTATGGTTTTTCGCAGAATAGCCGCTCAAAAAAACAGTATGATCTGTATGCCAGTCAATTGAACGAATCGGATTATACGGAAGCGAATCGACTGCACCATAACTATCTGGTGGCTACCCGTCTGGCCCTGGCGCTGCTGATAACGGATGTAGCATACACTTTTTTGAAAGGAAGAAAGAACGTCAGGCAAAAGCAGGGTACAGGCCAGCGGGTTGTTTTTAACTACATCGGCAACTCGCCAACGATTGGGGTTCAGGTTCATTTCTAATCAATGCGGTCATGAAAATCAGTTTACTTTTTCTCTTGCTGCTTCTGTTCGTTTCAGACCCACTGGCCGCTCAGCAGTCCGTAACGATTTCAGCCCGCAGCGATTGGGTTTCTATGCAGAAAGGGCCATCGACTGCACCGACTATAGCCTGGAAAACTCCACAGCCAAAACAGACAACCGAGCATACTTTAGTCTATACTGCCACGGTTTTTATTCAATCTGCCGACGCTGTAACCCAGTTGCAGTTTGTTCATAACGGAAACGAATTGACTGGGCAACAGCGCGGATTTAAGCGATTTAGTGGCAGTCAGGAGGTGTCGGATGTCATTCCGTTGGTTGTTGGGTCAAACGAAATCTACGTTAAAGCTACCAATGCCATTGGAACGACCATCTCCGAACGGCGTATCATCCTTTGTCAGCCCGAAATAACCTCAAAAAGTGTTCAGGGGCAAAAACGGCTGGCACTGATTGTTGCCAACGGAAATTATACGAAATACCCGCTTAAAAATCCGCCGAACGACGGCCGGGCTGTCAGGCAGCAGCTGGAAAAGCTTGGCTTTACTGTCGTCTATAAAGAAAATCTGCCCTTGCGTGATCTGAAACAAACTTTCGATTCATTTGTGACTAATCTCGGCTCCAATAACGTAGGGCTTTTTTATTATGCCGGACATGGGCTTATGGTCGGCGGAGAGAATTATGTGCAGCCGGTAGATGCCGATCCCAAAGCAGAGCCTGACGTTGAATTTGAATGCTATCCCTTACGTCAGATTATAAGCCGTATGGCCTATGCTAACCCTAAAGGTGCGAATATGATTTTTTGGGATGCCTGCCGAAATAACCCGTATCGATCCTGGCGAAGAGGAGCCGGTGAATTGACGTTTGCTCCCGTTCAGCCCGCTGTGGGTACGATGATCGTTTTTGCCACCGAACCCGGAAAACAAGCTTACGATGGCGATCAGGAAAACGGCCTTTTTACGAGCGAACTGGTAAAACATATTGGCCAGCCGAATGTCGATATTTTTGAACTGGTCGACCGGATCGATCAGGGCCTTGAGAATCGTGGTTTTAAGCAGCCTCCTTACCTCGAAGGTCGGTTGAGAGGCAAGTTCATGTTCAAAGCCGATTAAGCCATGCCAGCCGTCTTCGCTCTCCGGCAACAAAAACGAATGGCCGTTTTCGTCATTGGGTTTAGCCTGTTGGCTTTTTATTGTCAGGCTCAAACGGTTCATGCCATTCTGGTGGCCGATACCAAAGATCCATTGCTGTATAAAGCCTGCAAACGGGATGTCGAGATCATGCATCGGCAATTTATTCAGTTGGCTGCCGCTATTAATTACCAATTGAGTGAACAGGTGATCTGGGATGATGAGTTTAGCCGCAAACGATTCGACGATGTATTACGTGATCTATCCCCAAATCCGAACGATATTCTCTTTTTGTATTACACTGGACACGGCTATAACGCGAGTCAGCGTACGGGCCGTTTTCCGGTTTTGCTGCTTGAAAAAGATGAGCAGGCAAGCGAGCAAAATCCTGGTCTGATGGCTGTCCATCAGGCACTTAAAGCTAAGCATGCACGACTGTGTATTACAATGGGCGATTGCTGCAATAATCTGGTCAATAACATGCGCGGCATGGTGAAAAAAACAATTTCGCCGAAGGCGTTGACGCTCACCGACGAGTTGCTGAATGAAGCCTACCGAACGCTTTTTCTAAACATGAAAGGCGACGCGCTCATTGCCAGTAGCCAACCTCCGCAACAGGCGTGTGCTCATCCCGATTCCGGGAGTTTTTATACCCGCTCGTTCGATGAAGCGCTGGAACTGGCCAGTCGTTACAATAAAAACATCAGCTGGTTAACATTGCTTCGGGATGCTCAGACCCGACTGACGCGGCATCAGGCAACGCGTGCTAAACAATCTATTTATGAAGTAAATGTAGTTGGTATTACACCAACAGCTACTGCATTGGCCACAACTCCGGGCCCTGATTTGAGCAAGTCCGATAGTTCCGTAACAACCAGTACAAATCTTAGCTTCGATCAGATGAACCGTCACCTGAACGAGTTGACGGATAAAACACTGTCTTCTCAGCAGCGATTGGCCGCTATGAATCGCCTGACGGGTTTCTTTTCGAAAAACGCCCGCATCGATATTTACGTGAATTCGACATTGGGCGACGTGCAGCCGATCGAAACGTTTGTTCGGCGATTATACCTGAATGCCGATCATATTCAGCAAATTAACCTCATTGAGCGACTCTCGGAAGTTGCGGCCGACGGGCAACACTACAAACGGGCAGCGATTCAGGAAGTGTGGTAATGAGAATATCGATGATTTTTTTATAGTCAGTAAAGCAGTCAGGGGTAGTTTAACATAATTGATTATGAATAGGTTAGTGGTTTGTTGCTTGGCATTGGCACTCAGCGTTTTTCTGCCTGATCATGCATCGGGGCAGGAGTGCCCATTGCCGCTCGATGACCATCAGGTTGTGGTAGAAACTCAGCTAAGTGATAAACAACTGCGTGACTTCCGACAATTGACCGGGCAGAAAGTGTCCGAATTTCAACGCTACTTAACTGTAGTCGCCGATCCCGACCAGCAGGACAACATCCGTGAGCTGGCTATTGAAAATGCCCTGATGCTTTTTTTGCCCGATGCCACCATGCAGGTTGGTTCAAACAAAATAACCAGGGAGTATCCATTGGCAATTTATTTACGCAGACTAAAGAATCTGGATAAAAAGTATTTCGATATAGCCATTACCTTCTATGACCTTGCCTTACTGGGCGACTGGGCAGAAACGGATCGGGGATATCTCACAACGGCTACTTACTTTCAGCGGTTTCAGGCCTTTAACCGTAAAGGTCAGCCTGTCTATAAAGCCAAAACCGCCAAACAAATGGACGTAGACCTGCGCAATCGGAAAGATCCTTTCTATGAAGAACATCGCTGGACGGTTCTGCTGGGTAATGTTCGATTAGCTGAAACAGCACCCAGAAAGGCGATGCCCTGAAGCCACTCGTTGTGTAATCGCAATTCTGTATCAACTAATCAACTGTATGAAGCCAGTGCTTTCTGCAATAACTGCACTCCTTATGCTGGCTGGATTTCCGGTCAGGGCGCAGTCGTATACGCAAAGCGAACGGGTAATGATCGCTGAAAATGCCCGCCGACTGGTAAAGGACAAGTACCTGGCGAATCTGGAAATTCTGACACATTATGAAGCAAACCAGCCTTTTGAGGCTCTGCAAAATCACATCAGAGGATTGGTGAGAGACGCCTTCCGAAGCCGGGAAGTATTGGTCTATAATGAGTTTAGAAATCCGGCAAATGCCTATACGACTATTGAGGAGTATGTAAAAGACTGTCGCATTTTTGCCGGTGGAAAGCCGGTTGTCAATACGATGGATTTCGGTAAGGCCCGCTACGATATCCAGCAAACAAAAGATGGGCAGCCGTTTATCAATTTGTACCTCAGCAAACAACTACAAGGTACTGATAAACAAGGGCGCCCATTCCAGTTTCAATATTTGGCCGAGGTTCGGGTTATGTTCGTGTTTGACCGCCAGTTGTCTATTTATCGTGATTTTCGAATAGCCGGAATTAGTAAAACGGACAAATGGCCGGCAACGGCTTTTACGGCCACTGCCGCCGATACCGAACAGGCTGCAAGCGAACAGAAGGATCTGCTGACTGTGCTGGCTTCACTGGCAAATCACCTTAAAGAGAACCTTCCGGCCAACGCTCAGCAAATCACACTGGAGATGTTTACCTACAAAGGCTGCGGAGTGAACAACGCTTTGTCGGATCGGATTTTTGCAACGTTCGGTAGTCTCCTTCAGAAGATTCCGTCAATTGAGGTGCTTTCACCCGCGCAACATACTGAACGATCGCTACTTGTGCGCGGGTCTTACCAGGAGGACCTGAACAATCTGCTGATTGTGGCAGAGCTTTACAACCCTCATACCAATCAGGTCCTGAAACAGTTGACCAATACCGACCTGCCGCTGGCCTGGCTTGGCCAGCAGAATCTGAAACTAAAGCCAGACAATTATCAACAGATTGTGGCCATACGGGATACCATTCAGCAGAAAATCTCGTCTGAACGAACAACACTGAGCGTAGCGATTCGGACCGATAGGGGCCGGACAAATGTGGAGTATTGGGAAGGAAGTCAATTACTTGTGGAAGCAAAGGCGAATCGGCCATGTCATTTACGATTGGTGTATTTACTGGCAGACGGCACAAAAACACTGCTCGAAAACGATTTCGAAATTAAGCCTGGGCAGGAGAATCAATATGTTCGCATTTCGCCCGATGTTCCATTTGTCTGTTCGGCGCCGTTCGGTATGGAGTACCTGCTTGTTTACGCTGCCGAAGATGCATTCTGTTCGCTGCCAACGAAACCCAATTCGGAGTTATATGTCAGAACCGACAATGGATACACCATTTTTGTCGGTTCAATGCTGAACATGATCGAGGCCGTTACCTGTACGAAAAACCGCAAAGAAGTAGCCGAAGATCGAATCCAGATAACGACGCGCGGCCTTCGTTGAAGTTGAGTGATGGCTAACTAATTTTAAACCCATAGCGTGTAAAACGGGCCATGTCATGGTAACTGATCCAGCAGAAACCGCCATCGGCCCATGCTTTTCCGAAACTGTTTATAACCCGGAAAGCCCCGCCATGCCGTTTGTCGTCATAGCCGATTATGCACAGTGCATGCCCTTTGAGTCGCTTATCCTTTGGATCGTCGCCAGAAGCAGGTTCCCATACTTTCCCCGCAAAGAAAAAGGAAGCTGGAACAACCATACCAACCACCACCGGACTACCCGCAGCCAGTGCTTTTTTTAGATTGTAAATTTTTTGAGGCTCATCATCCTGTACATTGAAAAGCCGTTCGTATTCACGGATTCGATAGCGAGAGGCAACCGCATCGACGGGCACAGTTTGTTGACCGCAGGCTGGATAAGGAAAATGCCTGAACGGTACGACTCCGACCTCTTTCAGGATACTAAAAACTTTAGAAAGATAGACACCTTCCGTACAGGCATAATCACGGTCAGATTTGGCTTTTTCGTACAGGTAACCCGGCGAAAAGGCCAGCTTGTTAATATCAGCCGGGACGGTTATCTTCCTCGATTTCGCTTCCAGAATCGTACGCAGGTAATAACCACACGCAAATCCGGTGCAGGTACTATAGGCTCCCTGTGCCTGTACTGCTGGGCAAAATGACTCAAATGAAACCCGGCTGGGCAGTTTCTCCTTCGTTACAATTTCCTGATAGGGGACTTGCTCATACCCAGCATCATCCAGCAACAAACCTGGCGTAATATCGGTTTGCGCTGATGCCGAAAAAGCCAGCGATGCAATAAGAATACCGATGAGCCAGCCGATTTTCATGGCCGATGGGGTATGGAAGACCTTAATTGGTTAAGCAATCGCCTGGCTTCCTGCTGGTACGGATGACCGTTCAGCTGGCTAATTTTTTGCAAAAGCACCTGGGCCTCAGTCCGCTGATCATTCTTCAGATAAGCCAGCGCCAGATACCATTGCGCACTGGCACTCCAATGGCCAGGACTGCTGGCCGAGAGGTCGGTAAGTTCGTCAATTACAGGCTGAGATTCAGTTCGTTGCAACCTTTCGACGAGAGCGTGCAACCGTACTGAATCCGCGCCCGCCTGACCATTGTCTGGGGAGGCCGATACCCGATCCGGATCATCCGAAAGGGGCGGTGCCGATCTGATCTCAGCCGAAAAGAAATCATTGAAAATCCGCTCATTCTGCGCCAGTTCATCCTGTTTTTGAGTCTGGTTCCGATAAAGCACCCAACCGATGCCAAGCACAAGGACGACTGAAGCGGCCATAGCCCAGCTTGCCCAGCCGTAGCGAAATGACCGGCGGGGAATATCCAGATTCCTGGAAAATGGGGTCGACTTTGTATCAGGAATCGGCGAATCTGTTCGGTTTGGTTGACTGGTCACTGATGGTATTTCGCTCAGCAGGCCACGCTTATCAAGGTCAGCGTGCACTTGTTTAAACCGATCTTTCTGCGCCAGAAACGATAGTCCCTGTTTCAGTTCCCGCTGAATGGCCACTTCCTGCTGAAGCAATGAATCGATTGCCAGCCGATCGTCAAACCGGTCCTTTTCCTCGGCCGATAGCTTCCCTGACAGGTAAGCGCCGATTTGTTCAAGAAGCTCATCAGATAACTCCATGACTACTCTAGTTTATACTGAATGTATAAGGCCTTCAGTCGCTGAGCGCACCGAAATCGTTTTACTTTGGCAGAATTTTCCTGCAAACCAATCTGGGCCCCGCACTCACTCAGTGATTTTTCATCGACATAAAAACAATGGAGCATTGTCCGACAATCGTCACTTACTTCGGAGAACGCCCGCCCAACAGCTTCCCAATCGACCTCATTATCTTCCCAGATCGCATCGCGATCGGATGATCCGGCTTCGTTTTCACCATCCTGATCCGTATCACTCTGAATTAACAAGCTGAAAGTAGATCGGGAACTTTCAGAATCATCCGGCAAATCGCTTTCTTCAGTAGCCGTGTCCTGCTTAATATCGACCTTCTGAATGTGATTTTTTCTCAGGAAACTAACCCATCGATTTCGGCAAACGGTAAATACATAAGCAGCTACCGGCCTTCCCTGAAAGACATATTTCCTACTTTTCAATTTAAGCGCAAACTCCGCCATTCCCTCCTGTAGAATGTCCAGCGCGTCGTCCGTAGAAATGGCGCTTCGCTGGCGGGCGTAGGGCACGAAACTACGGAAGGCGCTCACATACAAGCACTCCCAGGCCTGTTTATAGTCGGCCAGTAACGCCTGATAAAACTCCAGGCTACCCTGTTCAATGTTTCGACAAGGGTTATCAGTATCCGTGGTCATACTGCCCGGCTTTACAATGACTACCGGCAGGGCATAGGTAATGATTTGAACGCCAAAAAGCAATGAACCAGCTAAGTATTAGGCTGGTACGCCTTCCATGCGCTTTTCCTGATATTAATAAGCACAACGCCAATTGATCGTCGGCACAAAATCGTATGACACAACCCATCGAAAAGACCAACTAGCCAATTCAATCAGAAGCGTTTCAGTGAATGGTTTCGACTACGCTTTCAATGACCTTTAGTCAATTTTTTTGTCCTTGAGCTCATCAAACAGGCTATCCGTCCGAAAGAGGTAAAAAGGGCTATAGTGAACCAGGATGCCGTTGAATGTGAGCGCGTTATACGTCAGTTTTAGTTTGCCCTACCGGATCGATTCGCACTCAAGATAAGGCTCCAGCCAGCTATGATTAGTATACGTACAGTTCACATTTTGCAAGTTCGAGGTCAATTCCAGATAAGTCTGATTTGATAATTCCCGTTCAATTTCGTTCTGGGTCGAATACGCCTGCCACCGAAGCGATAACCCTATCAATAAGGCAATTACCACGCAGCCAGCTCCTAATTGCAGCGCAGTACGGATGATATTCGAGATAGTTACGGTCTGGTGCTTCATTTGTCGGATAGGAACTTTCGCTCAATAATACTATCCAATAATATGCCAAATAGTGACTTGTTGGTGTGCTTGTTCGGTCAAATAGTTGAAAACGTGGTTAAAATTGGTTTAACTCCACTATAACAGCCACTAGATATTTGGCCAATCGCCTGCCTCTACTAGTCTAGTTATCGCTGTTTTCCTGAGATCGTTATCAATTCATTTCTTTTTTTTCTGCGCTGTTAACCTTACTCATCCTGCTGCGATACACAGATGAGACAAACTCATAGTCAGTTCACCTTAAATAAATCAATCATGAAAAAGCTCATTTTATCGTTACTGACAGCAGCTAGTGTAGGCGCTGTTTGTGCACAGTCAAACACGTTATCGCTCAGTCAGATGGGTGATGGAAACAACGCTCCGGTTTCGCAGGGAGGCAGCGGAAACCAGGGAACGATCACAACTACCGGCGACAATAATCAGGTTTCCTTTGCGCAGTACGGGCGAGGCAATATCGGGACGCTTTCGACTACGGGTAACCGGAATACGGCATCTCTACAGACCTGGAGCGCAGAAAACCAGGTCTCAATGACGCAACTGGGTAATGATAATACGGCAACTATCAACAGCTTTATATCGAATAATAACCAGTTCAGTATTTATCAGAACGGCGAGGGAAACAGCGCCAGTACGGTATCAAGCTGGGGAGGTAATCATCAGGTTTCAATCACACAGACTGGAAATCGCAACCAGAGTTCAGTCAGAGCATCTGGATACGATGGGCAGGCCGCTCCATTCGATAGCTACAATAACCAGGTCTCGATTACTCAAACCGGGAACGATAACTTCAGTAATGCGAATATCCAGTACAGTTCGGACAACCAGATTTCAATAAGCCAGCTGGGAAATAACAACAACGCCCGCACAAACCATACCGGCGGAGCTAATCCGGGTAATGGTGATTATAACCAGGCGACGATTTCGCAAACCGGCGATGCCAATCAGGCTTTAATTGACCAGCAGGGCAATGAAAATCAGGCCACGCTGACTCAGTCAGGCACCAGCAATGAAGCCCGGCTTTTGCAGGGAAGCTCACAGAATATAGCCACAATTGTACAGGAGGGCACCAATAACGTACTCACGGGGCTGGAGTCAATGTCTACGAGTGCTTTGCAGGTTCAGGGTATGGGTAACTCATTACTACTCAACCAAACCGGCGATGGTAATGTGCTGCGTTTTGGGCAGTTCGGCAGCAATAATACAGCTACAGTTACGCAACGGTCCTATTAAACGGTGAGAATACACAAGGCCATTCTATATCCAGTCACGCTCAATTTTTTATCAATCATGAAAAAACTCATTTTATCAGCCTGGGCAATTGCATCGTTGAATGCTGCACTGGCCCAGCCAAATACCTTGTCACTGAGCCAGTCGGGGAGTGAAAACAATGCGTTGGCGACCCAGCAGGGGCGAACAAATACGGGTACTGTTTCAGTAGCAGGGGATAACAACTACGCATCTTTTGAGCAATCAGGAGACTATCTCAGTGGAGGCATTTCGATTGTTGGCAGTAGAAACAACGCGCTTGTTCAAGCCGATCATTACTTAAATGAAACCACTATTTCGCAAACGGGTAATGACAACCTGGGCATTGCCTTCTCAACATTTCGCAGTGATCACAATCAGGTTACGCTGACTCAGGTTGGAGACCGTAATACGGGACAGGCTTATTCAATCGACCATAGTGATGACAATCATATTGGGGTTACACAGACGGGGAGCGGCAATACGGGCGAGGCTTATTCATCGTACCACAGTACGCATAACCTGATCAGTATCAGCCAGACCGGTGATGCCAATACCGGCACGGCTTATGCGTTGAGCAGCGATCGGAACCAAATCAGCCTTAGCCAAACCGGCGACGGAAATAGAGGGTATGCTACTGCTTCGAGTAGTGATCGAAATCAGATCAGCCTCGCCCAGAGTGGCGATAACAATATCGGCCTGATTTCGTCTAACGATGGCAGTTATAATCGCGGAAGCATGAGCCAGATCGGTTCGAATAACGACGCACAGCTTTCGCAGGCTGGTTCCGTTAATACGGCCTCAGTAATGCAGGAAGGAAACGACAACACACTGTCCGATCTGGAGCGAGACCCCAACGTTCGTTACCGCATTCGCTACTTTGGTGCCGTCCAGCAAGGGTATGGGAACTCATTTTCGCTTACACAAACCGGCGACGGTAATACCCTCCGCTTTGGTCAGACGGGCAATAACAACACGGCGACAGTAGCACAGACTTCTTATTAAGTTAGTGAAAGCCATAGGCAGGCGAACCATTCATTTTATTCATTCATAAATCCGTTATCAATCATGAGAAAGCTCATCCTAAATGTATGGGCGGCAGCATCTGTCTGTGCCGCCCATGCTCAGTCGAATACTTTATCGCTTAGCCAGGTAGGTAATGGGAATAACGCTCCGATTACGCAACAAGGCATCAGCAACAATTTGTCCGTAAGCCAGTCAGGTAACAGCAACAGTTTGTTCGATGAGATGGTCACTCAAAAAGGGAACAGTAATGTTGGCTCGATTACAGTTACCGGTGATAATAACCAGTCGTATTTCTTTCAGGAGGGCAATAGCAACAATACTACGGCTCTCACTACAGGCAATAGAAACTTTGCACTGGCAGGGGCCTATTTGGGCAATGGAAATGAAGCGTTTATCTCTCAGACTGGTAACGACAACTATGGCGAATCGGGGGGTGGTGAAGGGAATAACAACCACACAACACTAACCCAAACGGGAAGTGGGAACTATGGTAGTGCTCTCTTCATTACGGGCAATTCGAATACTGCTACTGTCACTCAATTGGGAGATGATAACCAGGGCCTTGCTACAGCAGGTTGGGGCAGTAATAACCAATTGGCAGTAACTCAGACAGGCAATGGTAACGTGGGTAATGTTTCGGCCATGTTCAGCCATAACAACCAATTAAGTATTACACAAAACGGCGATGACAATACGGGCTACGTTCAATCACAGGGGTATGGCGGAGACAACCGGGCCAGTCTCATTCAATCAGGAACTGGTAATTTAGTTAAGTTTTATCAGTATGGTTCATTCAACGCAGGTACACTTCAGCAAGAGGGTAGTAGCAACCTGCTGACCGGACTCCCGACGGGTGGGTATGATTATGAAACCGCAAGCCAAATGGGGATTGCCAATTCGTTAACGCTTACTCAAATCGGGATTGGTAATACCCTCCGCTTTGGTCAGACGGGCAATAACAACACGGCGACAGTAGCACAGACTTCTTATTAAGCTTTGCCCATCCCGTTCGCAAGTTCAATTGCGGGCGGGATAGCGAAGCTTTCCATCAAATCACAATCGCCATGAAACGACTTGTTGTTATGCTGTTATTTGGTCTACCACTGGCCACTTCAGCTCAGTCGGAGGTGTATTACCGACAACCGCCGGATGACCGGAATAGAACGGGGTTGACTTCCAGCGAAATTACCCTCGTTCAAACCGGGCAATTGAACCAACTAAACTATCAGGAAACGGGGAGAGGCAATGCCGTTAATCTGGTTCAACAAGGCTCCAATAATGTACTGGACGTAGCGATTTCTGGCTCCGACAATCGATATTCCTTCGTCCAACAGGGCGATAATAATGCTGCACAATGGCAGTCGCGGCAAAATAACGGTCAGTTGGAGGTGATTCAGCGGGGCAACAACAACCAGTTGATGCAGGATGGTAGTATGCCTGCTATGGGGGTGTCGATGCGGATTGAGCAAAACGGAGGTATGCAACTGCTTATCAAAAATAATTTCTAATTATGAAAACGCTATTCGTACTGCTTCTGGCACTAAGCCCTTTCCTGGCGTTTGCACAAGATCCGGATTCTGGCGACGAGTTTGACCTGGACGGGAAATTGACGGAATGTTCGCTGAGTGAAATGGGCGGAACCAGCCTGATCCTGGATAATTCACGCACCAAGGTTGGCAAGGATTTTTACGATCTGTTCTACAAGTATTGGACCGCGCTGCCAACCCAGGCCGATACGACTCAACAACGCCGATTAACGTCGGTTGTTCCATCCGTCGATGTGGTCATCATGATTGAAGAAATACCTTCACCCGGAACCGCCAACCAGATCCTGATCAGTATTGACGATGAGCCTGTCTGGCAGCAATTTGTGCAGGCCCGCTATGATTTGCTGGAGTCAGATGCCCAGTACGCTCTGGATACTGTGCGGCAATATCTGGTTAGTTATCAGGAAACGCAACAGCAACTCGGCAGTAAGGACCAGAAAGGCTCAGGAGTGCATTAACGGGTAACAACTCACTGGTTGGGCGTAGCTCAGGAAGTCTGTTCAGGCTTTCCAGGCTACGCTTTATTTTTTTGGTTAACTGCTTCTGCGACTGTTAACCTTCCTGATTCTTCGCGATATACAGTCAGAACACCTTTTACTTCTGACTGTATATGAAAACGTTATTCACCATCGGACTTCTGGTTCTGGCAGGACTAAATCAGCTTCGGGCACAGGGACTTGTCTATCACCCCAACAATCCGGCCTTTGGCGGCAATACATTCAACTACCAGTGGATGCTTAGCTCAGCGCAGGCCCAGGATACGCATAAAGACCCTGCGGCCAAAAGTTCCTCATCGGCAAGTGGCCTGAATGGGCTTTCCAATAGCTCGTCGCTCCAGAGTTTTTCGGACAATCTGCAACGGCAGTTGCTTAGCCGATTGTCGCAAAACATCCTCAATAAGCAATTTGGCGAAGATGGACTCAAAGAAGGCAGCTTCACCTTCGGCGACATGAATGTGGTCATCAGCAATGCCGCTGAGGGAGTTATCATTCGAATTACGGATGGCAAAGGCGGAGAAAGCTCCATCACGGTGCCTTATTTATGAATTTCCTCACCTCATCGATCAACCATTAACCTCGTTCGCCATGTTTCATTCAGGATTAAAAATTGGTGCCATGCTGCTGATAGCCAGTGGCTTTATATGGCTGCTAACCGGTTGCAGTGCTTACTTCCATCAACCAACGCGTACTCAATCAGCCCGCTTGGGTGAAGAAACCTCAATCACGGCCGAGCTACGAAATCTGCCCGCTCCCCAGGAGAAAATAGTTGCCGCCGTCTATAAGTTTCGGGATCAGACGGGCCAGTACAAACAGACTGAAACAGGCTCCGGTTTTTCGACGGCTGTCTCGCAGGGAACCACCAATATTTTGCTGAAGGCATTGGAAGAAAGTGGCTGGTTCGTGCCAATCGAGCGTGAGAACGTCAGCAATCTGCTGAACGAGCGTAAAATTATCCGTTCCAGCCTGTCGCAATATAAGAGCGAAGCCGAAAATCTGCCTCCTCTGTTGTTTGCAGGGGTTATCCTGGAAGGAGGCATTGTATCCTACGATGCCAATACGATTACCGGTGGAGCGGGTCTGCGATTCTTTGGCACCGGCGGTTCCAGCCAGTATCGCCAGGATCGGGTAACGGTTTATTTGCGGGCTGTAGCGACCAAATCGGGAAAGATTCTCAAAACGGTTTATACCTCCAAAACCATTTTGTCGCAGGCGATTGATGCCGGAACGTTTCGGTATGTGAGTTTTAAACGACTGCTTGAAGTTGAAACCGGCTATGCCACGAACGAGCCCGCCCAGATGGCCGTCACGGAAGCCATTGAAAAAGCAGTTCAGTCACTTGTTCTGGAAGGTATCAAGGATAACCTGTGGACGGTTGACGAAAAAGCCGCTGAGCAGGCTCAGCGTGCACTGTCGGCTTATGCCCGAGAGAAAACAGAAATGAGCCAAACCGACATCCACGGAGCGCGTAATACCGTTGAACCATCCCGATTGACAGTTCAGCCTTACGCATCGGTCTGGCGGTATTATGGTGATTTTGCTACCCACGGTATCCGGACGGGCTACGGACTGACCGCCGACGTTTATCTGTCCAACTCCTTTGGTATTCAGGTTAATGCGAGCGTTGGAACACTCGCCAGTGATCAGAAATTCAGTTGCCCGGTTAGTACCCTCCAGGGCAATCTCATTTATCGATCCCTGCCTTTCCGGCGTATAACGCCACTGGTATTTGCGGGCATCGGCGTTATCGGATGCCGCACTGGAAGTTCGCCCGTCGATGTAGGTGGCAAACAGTACGTTTTACTGAATGGCGGTATCGGCACCGAATATGCCATCAATCATGTATTTGGCCTTCGAACGACGCTTGATTATCAGCAACCCATGACCGATGCGCTGGACGGAATCATGTCTGGAAGCCACAAAGACTATTATCTGCGCGGCTCCGTTGGTCTGTCTTTCTACCTCGGGCGTTCCGTTCGGCGCCCCGCTCCCCTTCATCGATAAAAATACGTCTCCATTAAACTGATCAACCAAAGTCATGAAACGTTTACACAATTTTATATACCTGATTCTGCTGCTAACCAGTATTTGGGGCTGCAATGAAGAGATTTACGTAGAGCCGCTGCAATATGGGTCTATCAGCGGCCAGATTCTGAGCAAAAAGGATGGCAAGCCCGTTCATAAAGTATCGGTTCGCTTGAATCCGTCGGGTAGAACCCTGCAGACAGACACAACCGGCCGGTTTCGCTTTGATACGGTTCTGGCGGGCAAATACACCTTACAGGCCACCAAAGAGGCATTTCGCGATGAACTAACGACGGTTGAAGTCGGTGGTAACTATGGAACGGCCACGGTGATGTATATCGTGAACGAAAATCCACTTCCTACAGAACCTGCTCTACTTAATCCGACAGCCGGGAGTAGTTCGGTATCGACCACAACCGTTTTAAAATGGAAATCTACCGATCCGAATAAAGATCCGCTTACCTACGATGTTGCCATAACCCGAGAAGGAAGCACGGTGCCTACGCAAACGGCTACAGGTCTTACTGCCGATTCGCTCGTGCTGAAGGGACTGGATTATGGAACCACATATTATTGGCAGGTAACCGTTTCGGATGGTGTGAATTCAGTGACCGGTAAGACGTGGAGCTTTCGGACAAATCCGTTTCCTGATGTTGCCTACGTGTTTGCCCGGCGCGTAGATGGTCGTTATCAGATTTTTGCTTCTACGGATGGTATAAGTTGTATTCAGCTTACACAGTCTGGCAGCAACTGGCGCCCTGTGGTCAGCCCCAACCGGAAACAGATCGCATTCATTTCCAACGCCGAGACTGATTTACACCTCTTTGTCATGAATTTTGACGGCAGCAACTTACACCGGGCCACAACCGTGCCGGTGTCGGGCCTGATGCCCACCGACTTGTCATTCTGCTGGTCGCCCGACGGTACGCAATTGCTCTACCCAAGCAACAACAAGCTGTACGCGGTGCAGGCTGATGGTTCGGGCAATGGCTTACGACTGGTTTCGCAGGCCCCCGCCGGGCGCTTCTTCGCCGGATGCGACTGGACAATGCAGGGCGACCGAATTATCGCACGAACAACTGGCTCCAGCGTTTATGACAATCGGTTTGTATTGATGGCGGCCACGGGTAAAGACACCTCAACGGTATGGACTCGGGTAGGCGGACGCGTCGGAAATCCGGTTTTTTCGATTACCGGCGAAAAGATCCTCTTCTCGTATGACAAAATTCCTTATCAGAATTCGCAGGGCCGACAATTGAATGCGTTGATCGCTTTGCTGACGCTTAGTAATAAACAACTCACGGATGTAATGGCTTTGGGAACCGATGCCAAAGCAAACAAACCAGCAGGGACGAATGATCTGGAACCCCATTTCTCGCCAAACGGTGCGAAAATAATATTCACCAATGTCAGCAATACCGGAACCGGTGAAGCGACAGTAACAACGGTCGATTTTAATGGGGAGACTGGCCAAAATCGAGTCCCTTTGATCAATGTCGCAGAAATGCCCTACTGGCGATGAATGCAGTTCGCATGAAAACGTATAGTAGGGCGTATGCCTGCTGGCCAAAACCAGATTTGGCCAGCAGGCATACGCCGATAAATTGGAGGTTCAATTACAGGCGATTATAGCTTAATGAGGTCCGCGGGGTGCGCCTTGCGGACCGTGCTCGCTTCCGCGCGGATTGCTGCCATTGGATCGACCCACCTTATCGTGTTCCGGGCGGGCATTACCGTTACTTCGCCGATTTCCTCGAACAGCCTGATTATGAAGTGGGTGGTTATTGATCACAAAGTATTTGGAATCACGACTGTCGCGGATAGGTTGCTGGTCGTAGCGCCCCTTAAATGACGCATATTGGGACCGATAATCGGAGTTGCGTAAATAAGGCTGTTTGTCATTGATGACAACCTTGTGCAGACGGTATAAATCATACTGGCTGTAGCGGGGTGGGAGCACTGTCGTCGTAATCCAGCGTCTACCGTCAAAATAAATCCACTGCTGAAGCGGAACGTAATAATAGATATCCAGGTCTGGCAGGTAGTAGTAATTGACATAATTATAGCCAGTAGGGCCCCAAAGTGGCTGGCTACCAATATTGATGTTGACATTTACCTGTGCGTAACTGATCGAATACATACCCATACCAGCCATCAGGCCCAGCATAAGCAGCAGGTTTTTCATAACGGAGATTACTCGTAATTTCTTCATGATTTTACACTGAGTTTAAATTTATGCCTTCGATTGAGAGCCGTGCCACGGTTACTGATGATGGCCAACAAACCGTGGCACGGCTCTCAGTCATTTATCCATCTGTACTCAGCCGTTGCCACCAGCGTTGCTAAGGCGATTGTAATTGGCTTTGTTTTCTTATCGCCAGCCACCACCCAATGCCCGATAGAGGGCAACGGTCGCCTGGAGTTGCTGCAATCGGTCGTTTACGCCGTTGAGTTGAGCCGCCAAAAGGTTCTGCTCGGCGGTTAGCACATCGGTGAAATTGGTGTTTGCTGTGTATGTCAATAATTCTTTCGTGAACGAAACTGCCTTTTGCAGAGCCGCCAATTGTTGCTGTCGGGCATTGGCTTTGTCGACCGCCATCTGGTATGAATACAAGGCGTTGGAGACTTCCTGCCCGGCCGTCAGCAAGGTGGACTGGTACGTATAAAAGGCTTCTGACTGAGCGGCTTCGGCCCGGTTCAGTCGTTGACGATTAATGCCCTGATTGAAAATGGGTTGTGTTAGGCCGCTGATCAGGCTGCCGTAGAACGTTCCGGCAAAGAACCCGGTCAAGGTGTTCGCGGTTGCAAAGCCACCCGTGCCGGTAATGGTAAGGGCGGGGTAGAAATAGGTACGGGCAACATTCGTTAGTTCGAAGGTATTCCGGAAGGAAAACTCTGCTTCCTGCACATCGGGTCGATTGCCCAGTAGTTGGGCCGGAATACCCGTTTGCAGGGAGCCAATCGGTTGCTGGGCTTCTAATCGAGTGCGCGCAATGCTGTCGGGCGGTGTAGCCAGTAAAATACTGAGCGCATTTTCTGTTTGCCGAATATTCTGCCGAATGTCGGGTAGGGTTACTTCGGCTGCATAGCGATTGGCTTCACTCTGAGCCACATCCGCACCCGTCACCACATCCCCTTCCTTCAGGGCTTTCATGGTTTCTATCTCTGTCTTGCGGTTCTCGACGGTTTCTTCGGTGATCTGTAATTGCTTATCGTAAGCGAGGAGTGCGTAATAGTCGCTGGCAATGTTGGCAATCAACTGCGTTTGAACAGCCCGACGGTAGGCTTCACTTTGCAGATAGGCGGCCAGATTGGCACGTTTCGTACTGCGAAGTTTCCCCCAGACATCGGCCTCCCAACTGGTACTTGCCGTCAGTGCATACTGCTTTACAGTCGGAATGGCCGTTGTGCTAACCGTATTGGAGCCTGATTCGGTATTCTTGATATTCAACGACCGTAACTGCGCCGACGACGATTTGGAAATGGTAAAAGCTCCATTGGTACTTAGCGTCGGGAAGAACGCCAGCTTACTTTGCTGCAAATTCGCTTCAGCGGCCTGCATCCGGGCCACAGCAATTTTAAGGTCCAGATTGTTGGCCAGTCCCCGCTCAATTAAGTGCTGTAAAACCGAATCGGCAAACATCTGCCGCCACGGAACCGTCGCTAAGGTGGTTGAGTCGGTCGTCTGGTGGCCACGGTATAGACCATTCGTGGTGATATCTGGTCGCTGATAGGGTTTGGTGATGCTACAGGATGCCATCAGCATTCCAAGCAGAAAAACCATCAGTTGCTGTTTTATTGGTAACGTTTTCATGGTGATTGTCTCCGGAGGATTCGTCTAGGCACCAATCTTATTGATTACGATAGGCTTGTGGTTGGTTTCATGGCCTGATCGCGTGCTGGTATCGTCGTCATCGGGGTCGTGCAGACCGGGTGGGCCACTGATTTTCTCCTGTAATCCCTGGAAAATGATAAACAGCGTTGGGATCACAAAGACCCCGAGCAACGTGCCGAACAGCATACCGCCAATGGCCCCCGTACCAATCGACTGATTGCCTTTTGCTCCGGCTCCGCTGGCAAACATCAGTGGCATCAGCCCAAACACAAAGGCAAAAGAGGTCATCAGAATTGGTCGGAGACGGGCTTTGGCACCTTCTACCGCCGATTCCAGCAGACCCATGCCCTTTTGCCGACGCTCTACGGCAAACTCGACGATCAGAATGGCATTCTTGGCCAGTAAACCAATGAGCATAATGAGCGAAATCTGCATGTAGATGTTATTGTCGAGCCCAAATAACCGCGCAAATACGTAAACACCCGTTAAGCCGACCGGCATCGACAACAGGACCGCGAAGGGCAGCAGATAGCTCTCGTACTGCGCACTCAGGAGCAGGTAAACAAAGGCCAGACACAAGACAAACACATACAGCGTTTGCGACCCCACATTCTGTTCCTCACGGCTAATGCCCGAGTACTCAAACCCGTATCCGGCCGGGAGCGTTTGGGTAGCCACTTCCTGAATCGCGCTCAGTGCCTGACCAGTACTGTAGCTGGGATTCGGGGAGCCGTTGACCGATATGGACGTGAAGAGATTAAATCGCGATACGCTTTCTGGCCCGTATATCCGTTTGAGGGAAATGAATTCGGTAATGGGAGCCATCGTATTGCTGGCCGTTCTCACCGCTATTTTGTTCAATCGGTCGGGGCTGGCCCGGTAGCTGGTGTCGGCCTGCATAATGACGCGGTACTGCTTGCCGAACTCATTGAAGTTGGATACGTACGAACTGCCATAAAACACCTGCATGGCATTGAGCACATCGGTCACGGTAAGTCCTGCTTCTTTGCATTTCGCCACATTCACATCTAATTGATACTGCGGGAAATTTGGATTGAAAGGCGTAGCTGCATACTGGATCTCAGGTCGTTTACTCAATTCGGCCAGGAAATTCTGCGACACTTTATAAAAAGCGTCGGTCGTATGACCACCCTTATCCTGCAACTGAAACGTGAAACCGCCACTGGTGCCAAAACCCGTAATGGTAGGCTGCTGCATGAAAATGACGCTGGCATCGCGAATGGTGGCCGTTTTCTGCTTTAACTGCTGGATTACATCGTCGTCGGTTACGCCAGGGCGTTCATCCCAGGGTTTTAATTTCAGAATGATCATGCCATAGGCACTGCCGCTCCCGGCTATGAAATTCTGCCCCAGATTTCGCAGGCTGTTTTGCACCTCAGGGATCGTGTGAGCAATGCTGTCCAGCTTGTTGGCCATAGCCGTTGTTCGCTCCATCGACGACGCGGGCGGAAGCGAAATATTTACGAAAATGACACCCATATCTTCTTTGGGAACGAAGCTGGATGGTGTGGTTCGCATCAGCCAGTAAAAGGCACCACCAAACAGACCAATGGCCATCAGAACCAGCCATTTCCTGGCGGAGAGAAACGTGACCGATCGGCTGTATTTATCCGTAATGGCATCGTAGGCTGCGTTGAAACCGACCCCAAATCGCTGGAGCAGGTTTCTGTCTTTGGGGTCGTCGTCGTGGTGGGGCGGTTTGAGGAAGAGAGCAGCCAGGGCCGGGCAAAGCGTTAAGGCATTAACGGCCGAAATGATGATGGCGATCGCGAGAGTAATGCCAAACTGTTTGTAAAACACGCCTGCCGAACCTGTAATAAACGTAACGGGCAGGAACACTGAGGCCATGACCAGTGTAATGGAAACAATGGCGCCCGATATTTCGCTCATGGCATCAATGGCGGCTTTTCGGGGTGATTTATAGCCACTTTCCAGTTTAGCGTGGACAGCTTCTACCACCACAATGGCGTCATCGACCACAATCCCAATGGCCAGTACTAACGCAAAGAGGGTTAGCAGGTTGATGCTGAAACCAAACAGGTATAGAAAGAAAAACGTACCGGTAATGGCCACCGGAACCGAAACGCCGTGAATGATGGTGGAACGGAAGTCCTGCAGAAAAATGAAGATGACCAGAAACACCAGCGCAAAACACTCGATGAGCGTATGGATAACTTTGCTGATGGAGGCATCCAGAAACTGATTGATATCGACCAGGTAAACGAAATGGATGCCCGCCGGAAATGACTGAGATGCCTGTTCAATTACCTTTTTGGAGTTATTGATAACATCGCTGGCGTTGGAGCCGGGCGTCTGGCTCACCGAAATACCAACCGATTGCTTTCCATTGGTGGTCGTGAAACTGGAGTATGTCTGCGAACCCAGTTCGATTCGGGCAATGTCTTTCAGGCGGAGGAACTGCCCGTTACCCGTCGATTTTATGATGATATTCCCAAACTGATCTGTCGATTGCAGCCGACCACTGTACCGGATCACATACTGAAACGATTGGTTATCATTTTCGCCAAACTTACCGGGAGCTGCATCGACGTTTTGTTCCGTGAGTGCATTCGATACATCGTCAGACGTAACGCCATAAATAGCCATTACGTCGGGCTTGAGCCAGATCCGCATCGAATAGGTTTTGGCTGAGCCGAAAACGTTGGCGCTCCCTACACCATTTACCCGCTGGAGCTGAGGAATAATGTTGATGGCCGCATAGTTCTGCAAAAATGTCTGATCGTACGCGGGATTGTCACTGTAGATCGACATAATCAGCAGGTTACTACTTTGTTGCTTTCGAACCGTAACCCCCGCTTTTGTAACCTCCTGTGGCAAGAGGCTGGTAGCGGCTGAAACTCGATTCTGTACATCGACGGCAGCCTGATTGGGGTCGGTGCCCACCGCAAAATAAACGCTGATGCTGCCTGCTCCATCATTTGTGGCTGTGGAGGTCATGTAGGTCATGCCTTCCACGCCGTTGATCTGTTCTTCAAGTGGAACGATCACACTTTTCAGAACGACGTCGGCATTGGCACCGCTATAACTGGCCGATACCTGTACTGTTGGCGGGGAAATATCCGGATATTGGGCAATCGGAAGCTTTACCAAGCCCAATACGCCCAGTAAAACGATGAGTACCGAAATGACGGTACTGAGAATAGGCCGTTCAATGAATATCTTAAGCATAATTCGCGGCTTTAGTCGAAGAAAACGCCACTGACAAACGGCAGTTATTGGGCTATATGCTGTTTATCAGCGTTATACGCACTATCGGGGTTAGCTTCTACAGGCTTTATTTTGGTTCCATCCTTGATGCTGTTTCCCCCATCCAGTACGACCCGGTCGCCCGCCCTGAGTCCCTTTTGCACGACGAAATACTGGCCATCGGGTGTTGCCGTGACCGCCACGGCAACGTTTTTAATCGCGTTGTTTTTGTCGACGACATAGAGAAAATGTTTATCCTGAAGCTCATAGGTCGCGCTCTGCGGTACAACCAAGGCCGCTGCGATAGTGCGGGGGATACGAACGGTACCACTGTTGCCACTACGCAGCAACGACTGCGGATTAGGAAACGTAGCGCGGAAATTACTGGAACCGGTTTGGGTATCGATCTGACCAATAGCCGTTTTTACACGGCCTTTGTAGTTGTAGAGCGACCCATCGGCCAGCAACAGCAGAACGTCAGGCATTTTAGCCAGTTTCTCCTGTAGCGTGTTGCCGCTAACATCGCGGGTGAAGTCGAGTAGCTGCTTTTCATTCAGCGAAAAATAAGCGTAAACCTCACGAATGCTGGAAATGGTGGTGAGCGGATTGGTGGTGGAGCTGGTTATCAGACTGCCAATTTTATAGGGAATGGAACCGATCACCCCATCGACAGGACTGGTCAGACTGGTGTAACCCAGATTGGTTCGGGCATTGGCGAGCGTGGCTTCGGCCTGCGCCAGGGCCGCTTGTTTGGACTGGAGAGTATACTGCGCTGACTCCAGTTCGTACTTGCTGATAATGTCTTTTTCGACCAGTGGCCGAACCTTATTGACGGCCATTTCTGCTGCGTTGACATCAGCCTGAGCGGTTTGGATACCCGCCTGTGCGGTGCGAACATCCTGGGCATACTGAGGAGCATTGATGCGGAAAAGCCGTTGCCCTTTTGTAACGGTTGCCCCCTCATCCACGAAAATAGCTTCGACATAACCATCTACCTTGGGCCTGATTTCGACGTTCTGCTGGCCCTGAATAATGGCAGGGAAATCGGCGTAGAGGGTTGTTTTGCGGGGAGTTACAGTCAGTACTGAATACGTCTTTGGCTGATCCTGAGCCTTTGTGTCCGCTTTTTTGTCGCCTTTACTACAAGCCGTCAGGAGCCATCCACTCAACAGCGAAGCGACAATAACCTGACGGGCGTATGTAAATAGGGTAGCATAATTCGTTAAAACCTTCATAACGCGTCCTGCCCTGATGGGCATTAGGTACGCCACAAAAGTCATTGCAGGCAGTTACTTCGGGAAACGAAAGTCTTGGAATCCGGGATTTTTCAGCGTGAATCGGCAATTTTAGCCGCTGAATGACGAAACTATGTAGATTAAAATCCGATTAATAGTGACTTGGTCGACTGGTGCTCAAGTTATTTCTCACTTCTCCTTATTAAAAGCTATAATCATAGATTTTACAGAGCGGTTAGGAGCATCTATCTTATTCTCCGTCCGAGTCCAGTAGTAGGCGTGAAATTTTACTCCGTTCGCAATGATATAAGGCTTTTCAAAATGTACCTCAGAAGTCAAGCAAGTCGTAACTGGAGGGGTAACGAATTGTCCTTTATCTTTTAATTCCCAATAAAAATTGATGGGGATGTCAGGCATATTTCCAATTTCTTCCTGTATGATTGAAAAGTGCTCATCAGTTTCTGACTGGAAAATGCCATTTTTCTCGCATGAGGAACAAAAGAGAAGGGAAATTATAATAATAAAAGCTCTCATTTGTTTAGTTATTTTTACAACTATTTGAACAACGGAACCGAGGCTCAGAGTGGGTAATGTAATTGTATGTTATACTGAGTAAATTCAGTTAATTCTCATGATTAAAAGCGATAAGTATTAAGTCTACTTTAAGATCATGCCCAACTAACTTGTTCTGTGTACGAGACCAATAGTATGCATGAAATTTAACGCCGTTTGCAATAATATAGGGATACTCAAAACGGACTTCCTCAGTTGAACAAGAAGTAATCTGATTAGTTTGGAGAGAATCCCATGAAGCAGGCTCCCAATAAAAACTAATTGGAGTTTGTGGCATGCTGGTAATATCCTCTTTTATGATAGAAAAACGTTCATCCGTTTCAGAACGAAAAATATCTTTCTTTTCGCATGAAAAGCAAAAAAAGCAAAAAAAGAAAACAATCACAATTGACCTCATTTTTATGAAAATTTTACAGTAAAATTCGATAAAGTGTCTAAGAAAAATTATTCTCTTAGACACTTTATTTTTTAATTAATACACGCGTAAAATAAACTCTGTGTTGCCAGTGCTAACAGGTGATTTAAATGCCCCATACTGCCCGTTGTAATCAATTTGTTGCTCGAACACATTGTCATCACCATCTAACCAACTCACCGTAGATTTGCCTCCCATATTCCCAGTGAAACTTAGATTGCTGCCATCTTTTTTGGCAGGCGCTGCTGTAAGGCCAACTGACCAAGTTCTTTCTTCAGTGTGAGTTACATTACCATCTTTTTCTAATACAAACAGTATCGCTTTATTACCATAATCTTCAGCGTCCCAAGTAAATATTTCCGCACCTCTCCAATCTAACCATATTCCACTATTTGCTGATGAACCACGGTTGTCAAATAAAGTATTATTATTTCGATACTCATTAAACTTATCCTGATATGGATTAACAGTATGGCAGCCCCAAAACGTATTGGGTACACAAACGCTACCCCATCCTGATTCGACTTGTTCAGCAAAGCCAGGGACAGTGAACTGTGCAGCTAGCCGCTCGAATGAAATATTTCCAAATGAACGACTTGTGAAAGATTCAGGAACTCGACCAGCGATAAGTACTCGACCAGTCAGTTCTAAGTTACCTTCTGCCCAGTTTTCACTAATGTCCTGTATTTTTCCATCAGTCAAAAATCGCAAAAAACCTATTCGATCTTTCACCGTATAGTCTAGCTGTCCAGGAAAGAGTTCACTCATATTGGTCATTAGTTGACCATTACTATAATAAGTCTTATAATAAGCATATCCACGGGGTGCTTCAGGACGGTAAAGATGAGAGCGATACTCAGGAGAATCTGATCCCACATTAAAATCAATACCTATTGCTTTTAACTTGGCTCTCTTATTGATTTGAGACCGTAGACTTCTTTTCGATTTGTTGAAATTGATACTTTGATAATAATAATACCGACCGTTATCAGTCATTAAATAATCCCATTGAGCCTTTTCAGTATATTTGCTTGAAGACACACGGAGACCACTTGGACTAACATCAGATACTTCAATCCTTTCGTTATCTTTAACAACTAGTATTAGTTCGTCAGGATCTCCTTTCGCCTTGATTTTATGGCCCTTTCCTTTGCTATCATAAGCTGTTACATCGTGCCGGTCGTCATTTATATGAAAAAAGGCCACTTTGGGTATGAAATGCTCAGTATCCCATGTTGCCGCTGAATTATAATACCTTTCGTTTAAAAGCTCAGGAATAAGAATAGTCAACTTGGGGAGGCTTTCAGTAATGTCAATAAGATCTTGCTTTGAACTATTATAAGACGCGAGGATATCAAAAAAGGTAGTATTACCTGTTACAATCTGGTTTTTCTGAGCGTGAAATAAAATGTCATAATCTTCATCAAACTGTTCTAGGGCTTTAGCTTTTAAAAAATCTCGTAACTCTTTTCTTACAAGCGCCTTTGCTAATATTTGTGCAAAGGCGTCTCTGGCTTCTTTCTCACCCTTTTTGGAGAAAGAGATACGTGCATTTGAGGGGTCAGCTACTTCAACTTCTGGGGCATTACAGGCAGCCATTAATGTGACAACCCCGATACTGAGGTAATATGTAATCTTTTTCATTAACTTTACAAAGTTTAGTGTTTGACATTAGACAATTGATGAAAGCCCTACTTTCGGTCGCCAAACTGCTGTGGGGCTTTCTTTTTGTGACAATATTTGCTATATTGTATATAAATAACAAGCTAGATTTGCTCGTTATTAGAAAATTTATAAATTGTAATCGTAAATAGAATTAATGTTACAATAGATAATTGCCTTAAAAGATCAAGCATAATGTATCTTTATGTTCATTTAAGGTACTTATCGTGATGGCTTTCTAAGTGATGTTTTACTATAATATATTAGTAAGTTCTTTAAAAAGAACAATTTAATCTGCTGAACAAATATGGCTATGGTCGCTGAGAATGATAAAGCCTATTCGACCCTCTCGTCAGCCATGCTTCGTTCACAAATGTAATTGTCAGGTATGTGCTCGTTGGTGAGTAGAGTCGTAACGTGAACGGTATCAAAGCCTTTGGTTTGGAGCCAACTGGCAAGTAGATGAGGTAGCTGCTCATCGATAAGAAATTTCATGCAGCTAATGACAGTGTACTAAAGTGGGCCAACTGAACGGCATAGGTCAGGCATTCCTGAATATCGCCGTACTCCAAACCTGGGTAATCTGCCAGAATTTCATCCCATGTCATCCCACTTGCCAGCAGTTCCAGAATGGTTGTGACCAATAACCGGGACCCACGGATAGTGGGTTTGCCGTGGCATACAGTTGGATCAATGGTGATGCGTGTAAGCATTGTGTTGATTTTTTGTAAAGTTAAGTCAGGGAATACGTATTCACAATCGACCTTATTCGACCACCACACAACTATAACCGGGTACTGTAATCCGACCATCGGTGAAGGAACTGCCGGGCAGCGTTTCGAAAACAATACACCGACACCATTCCTCCGTTGGTGAAAATACGACGTCAATGGGTTGGCTGGTCAGGTTATGAACCACCAAAATACATTTACCACCGGTAGGTTCCTGCCGAATAAAAGCAACGATACCACCCTGTCGAATACCAGCCTGAAGCAGTCGACTAAGATTATTATTCAGAATGGAATGACTATTACGATACTGAATCAGGCGTTTGTAATGATTCAGTAGCGAACTCGGATCGGCTTGCTGTTGCGCCACTGCACGAACCGTCTGGCTGGTGCTGTATTTGCCCCGACGCCAGCGCGTCCGTTGGGTATCACGTTCGCGCGTGTTCCATAGAAATGGTTCACGTATGTTTTCGTCAGGTTTCTTACCCAGCATTCCAATTTCTTCACCATAATACAGATACGGTAAACCGGGTAAGGTCAGCAGCAGATTCGCGGCTACCTTTAAATGATCTAGATTGCCGCTGAGCAAGCCTCCAATCCGGTTCTGGTCGTGGTTCGACAGGAGCAGCGCATCAATGAAGTTCGGGTTGATGGCTCCAAAGCTGGCATGTACATACGACAGAAATTCGACCAGGTCTTCCGTATCATTTTCATTCCGAACAATTTCCGGAATCATCAATTGAAGATCGAAATTGAAGTTAGCTTTCAGGCCCCGAAAGTAAGGGGCAATTCGATCAGGACGTGTCCAGACCTCGCCAACGGTATAGGCTCCGGGCTTAGCCGCTTCGACCACCCGACCGAACTCTTCCCAGAACTCATAGTTTTTCGACTCTTCCGACTCGCGGTAAAGATGACGGGCTGCATCGAGCCGGAAACCATCTACTCCCATCTCGTTGAGCCAGTAATGGGCGATCTTGAACACTTCATCGCGCACCGGCTGGTAATCGAAATTAAGGTCGGGCATTCCGCTCCAGAACATCCCATAATATTGTTCAACGTAGGTTGCGCCACGCACCGAATGCCACGGACTGCGTTCGCCCGAATCGGCTGTAATGTCGCGGGTGGCCAGGTTGCGCCGTTTGATTTCGTCGGGACGGAGCCATTTGTAATAGTTTCTGTATGGATTATCGAGGCTTTTGGAGGCTTCCTGAAACCAGGGATGGTAGATGCTGGTATGATGCAATACCAGATCGATAATAACGGCAATTCCCCGCTGATGGGCCTCGGTCACCAGGCGTTTAAAATCATCGACAGTGCCATAATCCGGATCGATTCCGTAATAATCGGTAACATCGTATTTATGGTAGGTCGGCGACGGGCTGACGGGCATAAGCCAGATTGCCGATATACCAAGATCCTTCAAATAATCGAGGTTATTGGTAACCCCATTAAGGTCACCGATGCCATCGCCGTTCGAGTCGGCAAACGAGCGAACGAAGATTTCGTAGTGAACGCCAGTCCATCCCGTCGAAGGTTTAGGAATGGGAAAAAAGCCTGACTTAATAGGAGCAATTGATCGATCCGATTGAACGGAAGCTGTTGCCGTCATTGGTATAGGTTAAGCATTTTTAAACAGAACAAGTACGACAGGTGATGAGTTTGGCAAAGAACATGAAACTTGGATAAATTTAGTTAGAATGTCAATTGATTTGCACAAGGACTGCCTGAAATTGAATTATTTGTAGTTATTTGTGACAGGGATTACGACAAGGCATCAATGGCTATACGGTTTCAACGCCTGATAAACCCGGTGGGTTGGCAGACCCATTACGGTATAAAATGAACCTTCCAGTCGTTCAATGCCAACTAACCCGATGAAATCCTGGGCTCCATACGACCCTGCCTTATCGAATGGAGCGCACACTCGAATGTAATAGGAAATTTCTTCATCGCTGAGTGACACAAACCGAACCGTCGTTTCGTCCGTAAATGAGTGGATGTTTGGTTCTGTCGTATCGTTTGATGGGGCCAGAATAGCGACGCCCGTTCGCACTCGGTGTGTTTGTCCCGATAAGGCCCGAAGCATCTGGCGGGCATGTTCTTCGTCCTGTGGCTTATTCAGAATCTGGTTATCCAGAATCACGACTGTATCGGCGCACAGAATGATCCGATTTCCGGCATCGGCCATAAACTGGTCAGCTTTTTGTCGGGCCAGGTATTCAGCGACCTCATCGGCAGGCATTGTCTCGGGAAAAGTCTCCTCGGTGGGCCGTGTTTCAATGGTGAACTGGAAGCCAGCATCGCTCATGAGCTGTTTTCGGCGAGGTGACCCCGATGCCAGCACGAGTGGGAAGCGTAAGGTTAGCATGTACTGATTTTATCCGATATGAGTGTACGATTTGCGGGTAAATTTCGGGCTATATTCGTAAATCGCATGTTGTATCCTATAAATATCACGTCACTTGCCGATCCGAACCGCTACTCTTGCCGATGCAACACTGCTTTCTGAGCTTGCTTCTACAACCATGCGTGAAGCATTTGGCCCGCCCTACAACACCGCTGAACTCGTGGAGGAATATATACAATCGTCTATATCACCAGCTATTCTTGACGATGAACTTGCCGATCCCAATTCAATATTCTTCATTGTCGAACTCGCCGATAAAACACCTATTGGGTACGCAAAACTTCGGCGAACGAAGCCGCCGAGGCAAATGACTTCGGAGTTCCGGCAAATCGGGAAGGCGATTGAAATTCAGCGTATTTATTTAGTACAAACCCAGGTAGGGCAGGGGCAGGGCCGGCTATTAATGGACTATTGTTTAAACTGGGCTCGCCAGGCGGGGTATATAGCTGTTTGGCTCGGCGTTTGGGAGCGAAACGAACGGGCCCTTGCCTTTTATCAAAAAATGGGTTTCGAACGCATCGGGTTTCATTACTTCCAGTTTGGCTCCGAACGGCAGCGGGATTTTTGGTTACAGAAACAGTTATAGCCTAACAAATCGTTATAGACAATGCGTATTGACGCAGCGAAACCGGCAACGACAACGTATTGAAGATAATTCGCATCTTATCTAAACGAATCGCAGTTTTAACACTCTAAGAAAAAAAAGTTACAGTGAACCGCTCCTATCTGAACCTGTTACTGCGTATGCCAAGCCATTGGGTGGTATGGTGTGTGGCATTACTAGGAATAGGCGCTTATGGACAGAATGACTCGACGCGCTATGTGTCGAAAAAGACGAACGATTCACTGGCGACGAAGATCTCACCGGCAATAATTGACACTGCCCTGATGCAGCGCGACAGCATGTTTTACAATCGGCTGAAAGCGAAAATGTATAAACATCGGATGACGCGCCAACTGTATGATCTGGTTTTTCAGGATGTTTATAACAGTCAGGCCAGAACGGGGGAAGTTAGTCAGATCGAAGTAAATCCATTTAAGCCCTTTGAAGGGCGGATCATTGGGGATATTTACATTCGCCGGTTAGGCGTATTTGGCCAGTCGGTTTATGATACGCTTCGACAGCCCGGTAACTGGGTAGAACGAACCGGTAATCGACTGCACACCAACACGCGCGAGAATATTATTCGCCGATCGTATTTGCTGTTTAAAGAAGGTGATGCATTAGATCCGACCATATTGCGCGATAATGAGCGACTGTTGCGCACAACATCAATTTTCCACGATGCCCGTATTTTGGTATTGCCGCGGCCGGGAAGCCGACAATTTGTGGATGTATACGTAATCACACAGGATGTTTGGTCGCTTCTGCCTACCGGTGGTGTTGGGTCGCTAAACCAGTTCAGTCTGGGATTTGAACAGAATAACTTCCGGGGACTTGGTCATCAGCTCCATGCTCAGGTGGCGTATTCCGGGGCCGACCCACGCCAGAAAATTGAATATCAGGGCCGATACACCGTGCCGTTTATTGGTAAAACATTCCTTACCGCTCAGGCTGATTTTATTTATTTACGTGATCTCAAACAGATCGCGTTTCGTTTATACCGCCCGTTTCTGACGCCGGATACCAAATATGCCGGGTCGATTGAAGTGAACCATACACGGGTAAACAACCGGCTGGTTGCCCGAAATGACAGTGTGCTGCTGGTGCCACTGAGTTATAACTATTCTGATATCTGGATCGGCCGATCATTTCGAATTTTCTATAGTCCGAATGACGCCGAAGGGAAGGGTCGATCGAGGCTGGTTTTGGCCATTCGCAATACCAATTATGAATATTTTGAGCGGCCGACGGTTACGGCCGATACAAATCAGCTTTACCAGGATAGTCGCACAACGCTCTTTACGATAGGATACTCCCGGCGGAAATACGTTCGTGACGTGCTGATTTATGGATTTGGTCGTACGGAAGACGTTCCTGTCGGTGAGGCCATATCAGTTGTTGTTGGATTCGACAATGCAGAGCTAGGGCCACGAAAGTATGCCGGTTTGAATTTCTCACAGGGCAAATACCTCAATAAGGCGGGCTACCTCTATGCGTTGGCCAGCCTAGGAGGTTATACCCGTAACCAACGAATTGAACAGGGTGTATTCTCGTTGGAAGGAAATTATTTTAGTCCGCTCATGACTACCAAGTGGGGGAATATGCGCCACTTTTTCAACAGCCGGTTCACCGTCGGTATTGATCGATTTGATAACGAATACATTACCCTGAATAGCAGTAGCGGAAGTGGTATCAATACCGACGGAATAGGAATCAACAATGATGCCTTGCGCGGAACAAATCGCTGGTTGATTAATTATGAAAACATTCTGTTCTCGAAACTGAATCTGGTTGGGTTTCGGGTTGCCTTTATTTCATTCGCAAACTTAGGGCTGGTCAGCTTTCAGGAGCGATCTCTTCTTCGCGGACCTATTTATCAGGGGTATGGTATCGGATTTCGATTACGAAACGAAAACTTGACATTCAACAGTTTTCAAATTAGATTAGCTTATTATCCAAATATCCCGAATAATGCCTATCCATTTCGATTTGCCTTCGAGGGAATACCCGTTTTACGCTTCAGAGACTTCGATTTATCAGCTCCTCAACTTATTCCCTACCGGTAGGGAACTAATAAAATTGTATATAATGTTGATACATTAAATGTTGTTGCATTATATTTGCACCATGTCAATAGAAACCGACATCAAACAAACCACGCCGTTTAAGACGCCATATCATCGGGTAATGGTCAACCTGATGTATACCAGCAACTGGGTAGCCGATGCTCAGATGCGCGTGTTAAAACCATTCGGGTTAACCTTGCAACAGTACAATGTCCTGCGGATATTACGCGGGCAGTATCCTAACCCGGTGAAAGTAAGTGACATTACCGAACGGATGCTCGACAAAATGTCGAACGCATCACGGTTGGTAGACAAACTGGTCGCTAAGAAGTTCGTGTTAAGAACCGAATGCCCGAGCGACCGACGGGCAGTCGATGTTGTCATTACAGACAAAGGGCTGTCATTGCTCAAACGATTGGATATCCACCAGGCTGATCTGGACGAAAACCATCGTAGTAAGCTTACAGAAGAAGAGGCTGTCTATCTCAGCCAGTTGCTCGACAAATTGCGGGCATAAGTTGCATCAATTTCAATTTAATATACAACCAATAAACAAAACAAGTAGAATGAAAACGCGTCAATTTTTAGTAGGGCTGGTAGCTGTAGCAGTAATGGCTGGAACATCGGCTTTTGTTGGCCCAAAAAAGGTATCTACATTTAAAGTAGATACACAGAAAAGTGGTTTAAACTGGAATGGTAAGAAGGTAACAGGCGAACACTCTGGAACGGTTAAATTAACGGATGGTTCGTTGGCAATAGATGGTGGTAAACTGACGGGCGGAACGTTCACATTTGATATGAACAGCATCGTTTGTACCGACCTGACCGATGCTGGCTACAATGCCAAATTCATCGGGCACATGAAGTCTGAAGATTTCTTCAACACAGCGAAATACCCGACGTCAACGTTCAAAATCACGAAAGTAACGCCAAAAGGTGGTGACGCATATGACATCACGGGTAACATGACCATCAAAGGCATTTCTAACGCTGTTACCTTCCCGGCAACGGTTAAAACAACCGCCAATGGTATTGAAGCCAGTGGTAAAGCAACGCTCGACCGCACGAAATATGACATTCGTTATGGTTCGAAATCGTTCTTCGAAAATATTGGTGATAAAGCTATCTACGATGATTTCACGGTAGAAATCAAAGTTGTTGCTGCCAAATAAATTCAGATCGGCATTAGACCGACCCTGTTTAAACTGAACCTCAGTAGAGCTTTGTAAAATAAGCTGAAACGGTTTAATCCTGAAAATCCCCGATGCTCATAGTGTCGGGGATTTTTTGTGGCATTCAGGAACAGAATCGTAGCGGAGCCTACAAAAAAGCCAGTGGGCGATGTGCGGCAATTTATACAAATGCCGGAAAATCATCCAGAAACCGGACTTCAGATGTCGTATAATCGATGCCGCAGCAGTAATGCGTTAGCCCATTCGTAATAACCAGATAAGGAGCATTGTGAACGTGATTGTACCGGGCAACCTGGTCAAATACGGCCTGGGTCAGAGGAATATGGGGAGCTTTACATTCAACGACCAGAAAGGGCTGCCCCTGTCGATCGAAGGCCACCACATCGGTGCGTTTTTGGGTCATGTTCAGCGTCAATCCACCTTCGGTACGAATCAATGCTTTGGGGTAGCTATAATGCGTAAGAAGCAGGTTGACGATATGTTGCCGTACCCATTCTTCGGGCGACAACCGGACATACTTTCGGCGCAACAAATCGAAAATATACGGTTTCCCGTCGACTTGTTTAGTTTTGCAATCAAAATCAGGCAGGTTCAGCGTAACCATGTTCCAAATATAAAAGGCGGAAGAGTGAATGAGTAAAAGATTTATTCTTTTTATCATTGCTTTTGCTTCGGCCCGGCGCACCGGTTTCACTCATTCACGTTTACTAGGATGAAGACCAAAGAAGAAATAGTCCAGAACTGGTTGCCACGTTATACGGGCACTCCAATCGAACAATTCGGTGAGTATATTTTGCTGACCAATTTTATCAATTACGTCGATCTGTTTGCTCAGAAATTTAACGTAGAGATATTTGGTATGGGGCGAGCTATGCAGACGGCAACGGCCAATAACATCACGATCATTAATTTCGGGATGGGTAGCCCCATGGCGGCAACGGTTATGGACCTGTTGTCGGCGGTTGAACCGAAGGCCGTTTTGTTTTTAGGAAAATGCGGTGGTCTTAAAAAAACGCAGATTGGCGATCTGATTCTGCCCATTGCAGCCATTCGGGGTGATGGAACCAGCAACGACTACATGCGACCCGAAATTCCGGCACTACCGTCGTTCCGGTTGCAGCGCGCGGTTTCGTCAACCATAAAAAAATACGAGCTGGATTACTGGACTGGTACGGTTTATACGACCAACCGGCGTATTTGGGAACACGATGAGGAGTTTAAAAACTACCTGCGCGAAATTCGGACGATGGCTATCGACATGGAAACGGCCACTATTTTTACCGTTGGTTTCGTAAATTCCATCCCACACGGAGCGTTACTGCTGGTTTCTGACAACCCGCTCGTGCCAGAAGGGGTTAAAACAGAAGAAAGTGACAAACGTGTAACCGGACAATTCGTTAACAAACACCTCGAAATTGGGATTGATGCCCTGCTTGAGCTCGAATCGTCCGGGGATTCGGTGAAACACTTAAAATTTGAATAGGGCTAATTACAATGTCTCTACAAGGAGCCTTGCTGAGTCTCCTGTTCATTAACGTACAGTTAATGAACAGGAGACGTTTCGTTTAGATAGAGGGATTTCGCTTATCTATCATCAGTAACCGTGGCACGGCTCGAAGCGAAAGCCCTGAGATCGTTAGGTACATCTTAAACCAATTATCAATCACACCGAAAAAAAGTTTAGCTACTTTGTCCAATCCTGAAAACTCGATTGTCATTGGTTTTTACAATTTGAATTTTCAACGAAATGGAACAGCGACTGAACGTCCACGAAAAAGGGCAAAATGCCCTGAAAACACTTTATGGTATGGGTGTTTACTTGAAAAAATCACCCCTTGAGCCCGCGCTTAGAGAACTGGTCTATTTCCGGGTATCGCAACTGAATGGTTGTGCTTACTGCCTCGATATGCACTACAAAGATGCACGGGCCAAAGGCGAAACCGAACAACGGTTGTATGGTTTAAGCGCCTGGCGAGAAACGCCCTATTACACCGACCGGGAAAGAGCGGCATTAGCCTGGGCAGAAGCCGTAAACCAGTGTCATGTACCTGATGAGGTGTACAGTCAGGCCAACGAACAATTTTCTGAGGAAGAACTGATCGATCTGACGCTTGCTATTGCCAGCATCAACTCCTGGAACCGCATTAACCTTGCCTTCCCCAATACGCCGGGTACTTATCAAGTCGGACAATTTGGGTGATTGGTGGTATTGCCCGAATTTTGAGCGGAACTCAGGCTACCCGCTAGCTGATCACCGACACATGTGCACTCTCTTTGGTGTAGCGCTAAACGATCAATCACTTAGGATAACCCACGCATCGGAACAATCCGGGATGGTGGCTGGTTAAGCCAATCTTTGGTGAAGACATAAACTGATAAAACCGGGTGAACGTATCGTTTGCCGAATCGATCGTAAATTATATGTTAGCCCGGTTTATATCTTTCCTGTTTGACAAGACTTTTTAATTAATTCCTATCGCTAAAAAACCACGACATGAACGAATTCCTATTAGTAATCCATAGAGATCTGACCAGTAAAGACGCCACGCCATCACCAGAGCAGATGCAAGCTTCCATCAAACCGTTTCAGGATTGGATCGGTGGTATTGCGGCTCAAAACAAACTGGTTAATCCACCCCAACGATGGGATCTGGGCGGCCGGGTTATAAAACAAAACAGTACCGTACTAAATGGACCTTATGCTGAAATTAAAGAATCGGTTGGGGGACTGTTTTTGATTCGGGCATCGGATTATGACGAAGCGGTCGAAATTGCAAAAGGCTGCCCCGTTTTAAAATGGGGTGCCGTTGTAGAAGTGCGAATGGCAATGCCAACGGCATAATGGATTGACTTAAACAGACAACTGTCTTTTCGTAAACAGACAGTTGTCCAGTTGGTATGGAAGCGAACGAACTATTGCCCCAACTATTTAGAACAGAGTACCGAAAACTGGTATCCGTGCTTTGCTATTTATTTGGTATTGAACATATTGAGCAAGCTGAAGATATTGTTAGTGATACATTTCTTTCGGCCACTGAATCGTGGAGTCTGAAAGGATTGCCCGAAAATCCTACAGGCTGGCTCTATACCGTGGCGAAAAATAAAACCAGGAATTACCTAAAACGGAATACACTTTTTGAACAGAAACTTGCTGCCGAACTGAACTATAATGCACCCCAGGGTGAAGAGATTGATCTTGACTTGTCCACTAAAAATATTGCCGACAGCCAGTTGGCTATGATCTTTACGGTTTGCAATCCTTGTATTTCCAATGAGTCACAAATTGCCCTTGCACTCAATTTGCTTTGTGGATTTGGCATTCAGGAAATAGCCGACGCCTTTTTAACGACGAAAGAAGTCATTTATAAACGCGTAAACCGGGCGAAGGAAAAACTGAAAGAAAGTCAGATAAAGATTCAACAACCAACTTTATCTGAAATAAATGACCGACTGGAAACGGTTTTGACAACCTTGTATTTATTGTTCTCCGAAGGATATTACTCAACGTCTCAAAACATTCCCCTGCGTAAAGATCTGTGCGCAGAAGCCATGCGTTTAACGCATTTGCTGGTCGAGAATGAAACCACGGCTAAGCCTGTCGTTAATGCGTTGTTTGCCTTGATGTGTTTTCATGCATCCCGCTTTGAAGCACGAACCAATGAACAGGGTGAAATTATTCTGTATCAGGATCAGGACGAAACCCTCTGGAATCAGGATCTGATTGACCAGGGCACCTATTATTTAAACCAGGCTTCCACCGGTACAAAACTATCAACGTATCATTTGGAAGCAGGCATTGCTTATTGGCATACTCATAAAGAGGATACCCCTGAAAAGTGGGAAAATATATTGCAACTCTATAATCACCTACTCATTTTAGAATACTCGCCTATTGCAGCCTTAAACCGGACATTTGCTCTGGCTAAGACCAACGGAAAACAGGAAGCGATACGTGAAGCCGAAAAACTAAAGCTCACGGATAATTATTTTTATTATTCATTGCTGGGAAATCTGTATACCAACCTCGATAATAACAAAGCATTAACACAGTACGAAAAAGCCCTGGCGCTCGCGAAATCTTCGGCCGACAAGGCACTTCTACTCAAAACTATTTCTTGCCTTATTGATCCGTGAATTCGGCTGAAAAGCAGTCGATGTGGTGTCAGTTTCTTAAAACTGACACGGTGCGGTTTCTCAAAACCGACAGGACAAGGACGATTCGCCGATGCGATGGTTCGCCGTGGCGTTTCTCAAAACGGCAGAGGGCAGGTTGAAGAACCTGCCCTCACACGAATCAACCTGACTTCATGCTACTACCCGCTAAACGGTGTCAAACTGCTAGCCATGATTTGCAAGGCTTTAGACCGACGTTATTTTTTATCGACTCGATATAACCGACCCTGGTCTGTAATGGCATACAAGGCACCATCCTTACCCTGAGTGATATCACGAAAACGCTGAAAATCAGCCGACAATAATCGTTCTTCGCCCACTACTTTATCATTTTTAATGATAAGCCGCAGGATGTGCATCCCGCTCAGCGTCCCAATAAAAAGGTTGTTCTTCCATTCAGGAATGTGGTCACTATTGTAGAACGTCATACCACTGGGCGATACGACCGGATCCCAATAATAAACGGGTTGTTCAAGTCCTTCTTTTTGCTGAATGGCATCGCCCACTTTTTCACCACTATATTCGATCCCGTAGGTAATGGTCGGCCAGCCATAATTCTTGCCGGGTTTAATATGATTGAGTTCATCACCCCCTCTCGGACCGAATTCAGCTTCCCACAGATCGCCCGTTGCTGGATCAAAAGCAAGGCTTTGAACGTTCCGATGCCCATAGGAATACAACTCTGGTCTAGCTCCCGCCTGGCCTGTAAATGGATTGCCGGGAGCGGGTTTACCTTCTTTGGTAATTCGGATGACTTTTCCCAGACCCGAATTGAGCGACTGAGCCTGTGGGCGTGTTACTTTATCCGAACGCTCTCCAGTGCTAATCAGCAGATTGCCATCTTTATCGATCAGAATCCGGCCGCCGTAATGCAGATTACCTTTATAAGCTGGTTTTGCCTCATAAATGACCGTTGCTCCTTCAATCTTTTTTTCATCTGCCGACAATTTTCCCTTGGCAACCGCCGTCAGATTTCCCTCAGGAAGGGGTTCCGAAAACACCCAGTATACCATTCGGTTTGTCTCAAAAGCTGGATCAACCCGAACACCCAGAAGTCCGCCCTGGCCGGAGGGATTAACCTTCGGAATGCCAGTAATGGCTTCTCCTACTTTACCCGCTGGCGTGACGATGCGCATCGTGCCTTCTTTTTCTGTAATGAGCAGTCTCCCATCTGGCAGGCTCGTAATGCCCCAGGGACTCTTAAGCGCTTCTGTCAATACTTTCCCTTCGTAATTGGTAGCTGATTTTACCCCTGCAATTCTGGTTTGGCCTGGAAATGCAGATTTATAGGCTGAATTTGGTTCCTTGGTTTCTACGGGAGGAAGAGAATTTCTGGTATCAGTCGTCGTTTGGCCAAAGGATGCTAACGTTAGCGAGGTGCCCGCCAGGGTTAGTAGAATACTGTTTTTCATTTTTGTTCGGATCTTGTGCTTATTTAAGGTGAATTAGAGGTTATCTAGTAATGGACTAGACAAACATACGAAGCCCGGCGCCAAATTATAGTAGGCTTATTTAAAACAAAGGACCTGGATCAATCCCGCTGGAGTACTTCCTCCAGCTTGGCTTTATAGATTCGCCCAATAGGAATTTCTTCATTGTTGATCCGAATATACGTTGCGCTGACGGCCTGAATATGGTCCAGTGCTACAATAAACGATTTATGAATCCGGGCAAACCGATCCGGAGGCAATTTCTCTTCCAGATAACTGATTCGCAGATAAGATACCAGCGTGCCCGACACGGTGTGAATCTTTACGTAATCCTTCAGCCCTTCAATCCATAAAATATCCTCCAGAAAGAGTTTGACCATCTCTTTGTTAACCTTGAAATACTGATAGTCTTTGCTGGCTTTAATCGGCTCCGGCGATTCTGGTAGGATGGGGACCGCTGGCGAAAATCGGTAAATTTTTCCCACTGACTGGAGAAACCGCTCGAACGAAATGGGTTTTACCAGAAAATCCAGCACGTCAAATTCATAGCTGTCGAGCGCATACTCCCGAAAAGCCGTCGTAAAGATTACTTTCGGCCGATAGCCCAATGGACGCAGTAAATCGAATCCACTCAGCCGGGGCATCTGAATGTCCAGAAAAAGCACATCGACCGGCATTTGCTGCAACGTTCGTAAGGCTTGCGTTGGACTGTTGGAAACACCAATCAGTTCCAGATCAGGCAACCGACTGATGTAATCTTTCAATAAATCAGTTGCCAGGGGTTCATCATCCAGCACAAAACAACGAATCGCCATCAGTCTACATTAAATTTCAGGACGGCCAGAAACTGGCTGTCCTCCTGGAGTGTAACTAATTCATAGCTGTCGGGAAAGAGAATGTCCAGTCTTTTTCTTAGGTTGGTTAACCCTAAACCCGTTGTTACCGGGCTGGACACTCCATCGGGTATCGAGTTTTCGGCCGAAAAAATCAGGCGCTTACCACTTCGCGAGAGCTGCAATTGAATCCAGCAGGCTTCTTCGGTTTGAGCGGCCCCATGCTTAAAGGCATTCTCCACAAAGGGCAACAGCAGCATCGGTGGAATCATCAGATTCGTCAGATTGGTGAGCTCACTAAAATTCGTCTGTACATCCAGGCGATCTCTATAGCGAATTTGTTCCAGCGAAATATAGTCCGTCAAATACGCTAGTTCTTTGGTGATCGCTACGGTTGGGCGGTGGCTTTCATGCAGTTGGTAGCTGAGTAATCCGGCCAATCGTTGCAGTAAGTGCGGCATCTGGGCCGGTTGATGCAAAGAAACCGAGATCAGGTTATTGAGCGTATTGAACAAGAAATGGGGCTGGACCTGCGATTGGAGAAGACGGTATTCGGCCGAGAGTTTTTCTCTTCGGTAGGTCTCGCTTAACTGCTGCTGGTGAAGCGCATGCCGGACCAGATTCACCGCCACAAAGAGGGCAACCACTAAATGCAATTGCACGGCTTCGGCCAGAATTTTAGGCCAGTACAAGTAAGGTTTAAGCAAGCCTTCCGGATAATAGACGGGATAGTACCAGGTATAACTGATGGCGCGCCGGAACAGGCCGAAAACCAGTAAGCCGCCGATCAAACTAATCCAAAAGCCAGTCAGTCGATTCGACAACAGAAAGTGACGGACCGTAATGAGAAGATGCCAGTAGCCTGCAACTATTAGCAGCGGTAAATTCAATGTAATGTAACAAAGGCTTTGCTGGAAGTCATCCATGTAGGCTCCGGTATTGAGCCATTCGAACAGGAAGTAACCTAGCCAGAAAAGCCCTTGCGCCCCTATTTCCCGGTAAGGCTTAAGCATACTAAAACGGGCCATTGTCCATAATGTGTTTCACTGGGAAAGAGTAAATTTACGTTCTCTCCTAATTTGAAACCAGCTAATTAGCTCAACAACGTCTGTAAGCTCCTCAACAGTGGAAGCCCTCGACCAACAACGGATTTTCTCGACCAACTGCGCTGAGTGAGCATAAGCTGTCATGTGAAGGGGCTGTCGAGTCGTACGTCTAAAATCGCTTACGCTTACGGAAATAGTCAATTGCTTTGCTACTATTAATACAACCTTGACTAGTGTGTTTGTTAAACAACTCCTTGCTATGCTACTCCATCGAATCAGTTCACGCCAATTGCTTGCCAATCCCGCCTGCTTTGTTTCAGGTTTCAGCCGGACCTGTTTTGTGTGGCTTCCTGTTTTTATGTTACTGATGCTGACCCAGACAGGATACGCTCAGATTGACCAGACAACTCCGGAAATCGCAGCCGGAACCGATCCAGATCGGGGTTATTGGCGGCTTAAAACACAGGCGGCTACCCGAAGCACACTTATTCAGTTTTTTGGACTGAATAAGCAGCTCCTTTATGAAGAAATCCTACCTGAAAAGTGGGTCAAACTCAGCCGGAAAAATCAGAAACAGTTCGACCAGTTATTAGCGCAGCTTCTGGCGAATCAACTCCTGGCAGACCGAATCAAAACAGAACCCTTACCTCCGACACTGGTAGAACCAGTTCCATCCCAGGTAGCTGTACGGTCGAATACATCTCACTATTACTCGTCGACAATGGCGGCTTATCGAGTCCATGCCTACGTCAATCCGACGGGTAAGCTGTATCTTATTGTGGATAATCCCGACCGATTGCGCTATAAAATTCTGGTGTCTGATCAACATAATAGGGAGGTCTACGAGGAGTTTACCAATCACAATAAATACATGCGAAAGCTGGATTTATCAGCCCTGCCGTATGACTCCTATCAGCTTATTGTTCAGATTGATAATAAACCGTTTATCTATAAAATAAGCAGACGGGATACCCGGTTTGCCTATAGCATTCAGTCACCGGATTTCGTGAATCAGCAGACGGCCAATGAACAAAAGCGAGAAGTTAATAAACCTTCGCCTGTACCCGATAAGATCGATTTATAAAAGTTAGGCCTTTCGCATAGAGCCGTGACACGGTTCAAAACCGTGTCACGGCTCTATGCGAAAGGCCTAAAAATATCAGATTCCTAAAGATTTTGCCCCATTCTCCCCGTTCGTATGCCCTTGCCATTCACCCATAATTGGTTTGCCGATTATTACTTGAGAACATTTGCTTGAAATCGATTGCTGCTTTTAGGGTGCTAGGTTTTTTAATTGAATGACTGTCTGAATTCCAACGGCGACACATTGGTTTTTATCTTGAATAGTTTGCTGAATGACTGTGAATGTTCAAATCCTAATTCAAAGGCGATTTCGCTAATTGATAAATCGGTAGTAGACAGTTTTTCTTTTGCCTTTTCAATCAACTTGTCGTGGATGTGCTGCTGGGTACTTTGCCCCGTTAATACTTTAAGTAGCCCACTTAAATAATTGGGTGAAACATTTAATAATTCGGCAATATAGTGAACAGTTGGTAAGCCTTTGTTTACCAATGAATCACTATTAAAATAAGCAGTAAGAATATTTTCCAGGCGATTGAGGATGCTGTGGTTCGTAATTTTTCGTGTTATGAATTGGCGATGATAAAATCGCTCCGAATAAGAGAGCAATAATTCCAGTTGAGCGATAATAATGTTCTGGCTGAATCTGTCAATAGTTGAGTGATATTCCTGCCCGATATTTTGCATAATATCGACAATAATTGTTTCTTCTTTCTCTGAAAGATGTAAAGCTTCGTTAGCCGAGTAATCGAAATATTCGTATTGCTTTATGGCTTTTGCCAAAGGGGTATTCCATAAAAAATCAGGATGGATGAGTAAAATCCATCCTGAATGTTTTAATGCGGGCTCTTTATTAACCTCAATGCTAAAAACCTGACCGGGTGATATGAAAAACATGATACCCTCATCGAAGTCATATTCCTGCTGACCATATTTCATTTTAGCATTGAAATCCCGTTTAAGCGAGATCGAATAAAAATCGAATACCCAGCTTACCGGATTATTTTCGGGCGAATGTTTGATCGATCCATAATCGATCAAACTGATTAACGGATGTTCGGGTTTGGGTAATTCCCTGAGCCGATGATATTCGCTTATCGTTTTAATCCTGTGAAGTTGTTTGGTTACCATGTTACAATATACTTATTCTTGTTTAAACGAGGCAGCAAATTCCTTGGCAAAATCCGTCAGCTTTACGTTGCCCATAATCGCTGGTTTATTGCGGTAATAATCCTCGGTTAATAAGCCACTATGCTGGCTTGCAAACATGGCAATCAAACCGGCAGCGATGCGCGGATTCATCCCGGCCGCTTCTAAACCACGCTGCCATTGTTCACCAGGAATAAGTATCCATGTCAAATCCGGCTTCCCGATAGCCGCCCCTAAAATTCGGGCCGTTTCATTGCCGGTAAGTTCATCGCTTACCACATACCGTACCTTTGTGCCAACCAGTGGTGTTTCGAATTCTTCAGCAATGGCGGCAGCAATATCGATTGGAGAAACCCATACCAGTTCTTCTTCTGCCCCATAATTTGCCTCGATAAAGCCCTGCTGTTTTATCATCGGCACGAAGCCATACAAATTGTAATAGAAGCCAACAGGCCGCATATGCGTAATCGCTAGGTCAGGCAATTGGTTGTTTAAAATTTGCTCTACATCGTGAGCACCAATTAAAATCCCGTTGCCTTTGTCTAAATGAGCCCCAACGCTACTGAGATTAACCACACGCTTTAGGCCCGACTGCCCGATGGCTTGTGCATAGTTAGTACCGATTCTGCGATAATACGCCGTCAAATCGAGGGTATGATCGAAGTAGTTGGCTGGTGGTACCATTGTATAGACGGCATCTGCACCAGTAAAAGTGGTTGTAAGAAAATCGACATCTTCCAGCGAGCCGATGGCTGCTTTGGCACCCAATGCGTCAATGTCTTTTTGTTTTTCGGGCTTGCTGCTGATAACCGTTACAGCATGTCCTTTTTGCACCAATTCTTCGGTCAGTGGCTTGCTGATGTGTCCTAATGAACCCGTCACTATGATTTTCATTTTTCTATTTTTTTGTTTCTGCAAAATTCAGCAGCCACAAAAAAATCGACGTAGCCAAATCTATGGTTGTTGTAGTCAAAACAGGTTTAGCTATACCCACTTCAGCAGGGAATCACGATTTTAGCGCTTCCCATTATATTAGGCATTACACCCGTTTCACTCAGCCGAATAAAAAACCGGAAATAATCGGGCTCTTAACAATTGTTATCGTTTTCTCGCGACTAGATGATGGATGTTTTTGTCAATTTATACAAACAGATAAGTCGTCTTTTGGAGCTGTGGTTGCCTCTGCTATAAGCAATGGAACGATGAATCGATTCAGAGAATTTTATAACCAGGGACGGATTCATTCGGGGCTCGGCTACCGAAGTTCGTATCAATTCCTATTAGCCAGATGATCATTGGGCAGTAACTAGTTACCCAATCACCCGCTTCGCAGGAAGGACAGTATGATCGGCGTTACTCAGCCGGAGCTGACTGTCATCCTGATAATGCCTCTGCCTTGATTTTCAAGTGGGCCGAATTCAGACCATTTGTTTAAAAATATCCGGTTGCCTTTCGAAGTCAGCTTACCAGTTGGCTATCTTCTTATACTCCTTACAACTTTAAACCCGAACGACTATGCCTAAGTATGTTATTGAACGAGAAATCCCAGGAGCAGGAAACTTAACCCCCGACGAATTGAAAGGGATTTCACAAACCTCTTGTGATGTTCTAAGAGCGATGGGTCCTGAAATTCAGTGGGTAGAAAGCTACGTCACGACGGATAAAATCTATTGTGTTTACAATGCGCCTGACGAAGCCCTGATTCGGGAACATGCAAAACAAGGCGGATTTCCGGCCAATGTCGTCAGTAAGGTCTCAGCGATTATCGATCCGACAACGGCAGAATAATTCAGTTCATAAATAGCTAACTTAAAACGGGTAACCAGTAATTCGACATTGTCTGGCTATCTGATACCCCGGTGATGCACATTACGTGAAGTAACGTTTACCCGTTTTCACAGGCCTACTTCACTGGAAACTCATATAACCCCTGGAATGGAGACAAACGTTAACCCTACAAAAGCAGCTTTCATGCTCATAAAGCTTTGTATTGTGTGACAGCGGACCGCAGCCACAGTAGTTATAGAACCGGGTTGGGAAAAATCCAGTAGTGATATACTATTTCACTACTGGATTTTTTGTACGTTGTTACTCATCGCTCTCATCTTGCGACTTTGCATTTGCTGACCGTTCCTGATCTGCTTCTAAAGCGTTCTCAGCTTCTGTTTGCTCCCGTGAGAGTTCCTGGAAAAGTTCTTTCTGCTGGTGTTCAAGGTCTTGCTGCTCCTCTCGCCTTGTTTCTTCTTTCCCCTCGTTGTCAGTCATAGCTATACAATTTTCGTACACAATTGACTAAATTAAAACAAACTAATTCACTTACACGGCAGACTAAGTGATAAAATACAATCCTGGGTATTTAAATAGGCCGCTTGTGAAGGACTTATCCTGCTGCACAGCATTCGGCAAACTGGTTGATTTTCATTATTAAACGATTTGCCGCCCCAGTAGTTTTGTATGGTAATTAATAGACACGTTATGAGTACAACAATGCAAACGCGCAAACTGGGAAACAGCGGTCTTGAGGTATCTGCCCTTGGTCTGGGCTGTATGGGCATGAGCTTTGGCTATGGCCCCGCTAAGGACACTAAAGAAATGATTTCGCTGATTCATGCTGCTGTGGAACAAGGTGTTACCTTCTTCGATACGGCTGAAGTATACGGTCCGTTCACGAACGAAGAACTGGTCGGCGAGGCCCTTGAGCCGTTCAAAGGCAACGTGGTAATTGCTACTAAATTCGGCTTTAATTTCCAGGATGGGAAACAGGTTGGATTGAATAGCCGTCCGTCAACCATCAGAGCAGTGGCCGAAGCGTCGATGAAGCGGCTCCGAGTAGATGCAATTGATTTATTCTACCAACACCGGGTTGACCCGAATGTACCAATAGAAGACGTAGCGGGAACGGTGAAGGACCTGATTCAGGAAGGTAAAGTGAAATACTTCGGTTTATCGGAAGCGGGCGCGCAAACCATCCGCCGGGCGCATGCCGTCCAGCCAGTTAGCGCTCTGCAAAGCGAGTATTCGCTCTGGACCCGCCAGCATGAAAAGGAGATCATGCCAACGATCGAGGAATTAGGCATCGGTTTGGTAGCGTATAGCCCGCTTGGAAAGGGTTTTCTGGCCGGTAAAATTGATGAAAGCACCAAATTTGCCGAAGGCGATATTCGTAATGTTCTGCCGAGATACACCGAAGAAGCTCGTATGGCCAATAAAGCCCTGCTGGATTTGCTGGACCAGTTTGCCGAACGCCGGCATGCTACGCCTGCTCAAATTGCCTTAGCCTGGGTGTTGGCGCAGAAACCCTGGATTGTTCCCATTCCGGGCACCACGAAGTTGCACCGCCTGACGGAAAACAACGGAGCCGCTGCTATTCAGCTAACGGCGCAGGAACTTCAGGAGATTGAGGATGCCTCTGCTCAAATTGATGTGGTCGGGTCTCGATACACCGAACAAATGGAGAAATCGACAGGGTTGTAAGGTATAAAGCGAAATAAGTCACGTGCGCATCAACGAAGTTCCTGAAATCGAAGTGCACATTCTGGCAGAAGGTGGTAAAGCAAAAGGGGTGGGCGAGCCGGGATTGCCCGCTTTGGCTCCTGCACTGGCCAACGCCATTTTTGCTGCTACAGGTAAGCGGTTCTGTAAGATGCCCTTTGCGCTAGACGGTGTTTAGAATCATCTGGTTCGATCGTTTCTCAAGCCAGGTATGTTATTCATAGCCTATCAACTCAACGTTTGAATTTATTAACTTTGCAGCATGGATAATCCTGGTGCTGCCCCTGGTTCTGATTTCAATGCTGACCTTAAACTCAAAGGGTTTAAGGTATACGAAATAAAGAGCGAGAGTAATATTGTTCGCAATTACAATCGGAAAGACTTTTACAAAATTTGTCTGAACACCGGTAAGAACATTATTCATTATGCGGACCGGAGCTTTGAAACCGACGGCAGCGTTTTGTTTTTTGGGAATCCCCATATCCCGTATTCCTGGGAAATCGTTTCACCATCGTATAACGGCTACGCCTGTCTCTTTACGGAAAATTTTTTAAAAGGGCATGACCGCTCGGAAAGCCTTCAGGAATCGCCCTTATTCAGAATAGACGGAACGCCTATTTTTTCGTTAAGCTCTGAACATAAGGACTTTATCGCTACGATATATCAGAAGATGATCGTAGAACAAGACACTGACTATGTCTTTAAAAATGATCTCATTCGGAACTACATCAATTTGCTTATTCATGAAGCGCTAAAATTGCAACCTTCAGAAAACTTTTCTAAACACAAAAATGCGGCAGAACGGATTGTCTCCTTGTTTCTTGAACTACTGGAAAGGCAGTTTCCCATTGAAAGTATCGAACGTCCGTTGCAATTGAAAACGGCACAGGATTTCGCGAATACGCTGGCTGTACACGTTAATCATCTCAATCGTTCGGTTAAAGAGGTTACCGGCAGGCCAACGACCGCCCATATTGCCGAACGAATTATCAGCGAAGCCAAAGCCCTGTTACACCATACCGACTGGAGCATTGCCGACATTGCTTATGGGCTGGGCTTCGACTATACCACTTATTTTAATAATTTCTTCAAAAAAATGACCGGAACAGCTCCCGGAGCATTGCGTGTGCAAGTTGTTTGAAATTCTTAAGTTTTGGTTTGATAATCTTTACCCGCACATGAATGGGCTATGCTAGTTTTGTCCTGGGTTTACTCAAGTACTCAACTAAACGTTAAAGCCGTTACGGCAAACGTAGCCAAACCATGAGCAATAATAGCAATAATATAGAAGGCAAGGTGATCGTCATCACTGGAGCTAGCAGCGGTCTGGGCGAAGCAGCAGCCAGACTTTTATCGAAAGAAGGTGCCATTGTCGTGCTAGGTGCCCGGCGCACTGGCCGTATCCAATCGTTGGCCGATGAACTGACAACTGCCGGTGGCAAGGCCCTGGCGCTGGAAACCGACGTTACCGACTACGAGCAGGTGAAGAAACTGGTCGATATCGCCATTCAGACCTACGGGCGTATCGACGTAATGATCAACAATGCGGGCCTGATGCCGCAATCCCTGCTGGAGAAACTCAAGATCGACGAGTGGAACCAGATGATCGATGTCAACATTAAGGGTGTTCTCTACGGAATTGCTGCCGTACTGCCGCACATGAAGGCCCAGAAGGCAGGCCATATCATCAATGTATCCTCCGTAGCCGGCCATCGGGTTGGTCCGGGGAGTGTCGTTTATTCCGCTACCAAATATGCTGTGCGGGCCATATCGGAAGGGCTTCGTCAGGAAGTAAAACCGTACAACGTCCGCTCAACCATCATCTCGCCGGGTGCAGTTGCGACCGAACTACCCAACACCATCACCGACGAAGAGACGGCCCAAAACATCAACGCATTTTACGAGCAGTATGCTATTCCGGCCGATTCGTTTGCAAGGGCAGTCGCTTTTGCCATCAGTCAGCCCGAGGACGTGGACATTAACGAGATTCTGTTCCGACCTACCAGCCAGAAGTCGTAGGCCGATATGAGCTAAACGGATGCATTTCTGTTTGAAATCCTTTGTTCGCTACAATGGATTTCTGTTTCAATTTGTCCGCTGTTTATACCTGCAAAACAGGAAAGACCTATGAATACCACAGAAAATCAAAACGCCATTTTTACGAAAGGCGAAAAAGTGCCGTCTGAATACTTCACGGGAACGGCCTGGCTGAACATGCTGGTTTCGAACAATTCTGTGTTCAATACCACTGTGGGCAACGTCGTTTTTGAGCCGGGTTGTCGAAACAACTGGCACAGCCATAAAGGCGGTCAAATCCTGATTTGTACCGATGGGGAAGGCTATTACCAGGAAAAAGGCAAGCCCATACAGTTGCTTCGCAAAGGCGATGTAGTACAAATCCTTCCGAATCTGATACACTGGCATGGGGCTACACCTGACAGCGAATTTACGCACATTGCCATCGGTCCCAATTCGCAATTAGGTGCTGCAGATTGGGTGGAACCGGTGACAGATGAAGAATACAACAGCTATCAGCCATAAACCGCTCTGGCAAACCGTAAAAACTAGCGTTTATGGAACCTGAAACCTAGCAAAATACCACCCGACCTGTAACAACCATAACCGAAGCGGCCAACCGGAACCACGAGAAATTACCGCCCTACGTAGGCTATCCGCGCACCCTGACGGCGTTAACATGCCTGAATGAGGTTGTGAAGGAATAGGGATTGGCTGCGCAGTGAAAAATTTGATTCTCCG